>CAZUXK010000006.1:0-22687 GCA_964624025.1 uncultured Brevundimonas sp. | reverse complement strand
CGGTACCGCCAGGGCCAGCCCTCCGCATCGCCCGCCCACGCAAAGCCGAGCGTCAGGCGGGTCGGCGTCAGCGCCTCCACCGTCCACGGCTTCAGCCAGCCGTCGCCGTGCAGGGCGTGCGGCGCGAACCGCGGCAGCACCGGCAGACGCACCTCGCGGCCCGCGAAGGTGAAGGCGCCGCTGGCGATGCGGTTGGCGTAGGGAACCAACGGAAAGCAGCCGCTCTCCAGCACCTCCGCCGTCCCGGCCGGGGTCGGCCGCAGCACCGGCGACCCGGCATGGGTCAGGGCGGTGATCGCCCCGCCCAGCTCCGGCCGCACCTCGATCCGCCAGTCTCCGGCGGCCAGCGTGAGCGGCGCGGCCTCAGCTCCAGCCATAGGCGGTCTTGGTCTGGGTGAAGAAGTCGGCGGCGGCGAAGCCCTGCTCGCGCGGGCCGTACGACGACTTCTTCGTGCCGCCGAAGGGCACATGGTAGTCGACCCCGGCGGTCGGCAGGTTGACCATCACCATCCCGGCCCGGGCGCGCCGCTGGAAGTCGCGGGCGTGCTTCAGCGAGCTGGTGACGATGCCCGCCGACAGGCCGAACTCGACGCCATTGGCGATCTCCAGCGCCTCCTCGTAGCTGCCGACGCGGATGGTCGAGGCGACCGGCCCGAAGACCTCTTCCTGATTGATGCGCATGGCCGCCGAGGTGTCGGCGATCAGGGTCGGGCGCACGTACCAGCCGGGCTTGTCCAGCTGCGGACGGTCGCCGCCGGTGACCACCCGACCGCCGTCCTCGAGCGCCACCTGGATGTAGCGGTAGGAGGTCTCCCGCTGGTCCTCGCTGACCGCCGGGCCGATGTTGGTGGCCGGGTCCAGCGCGTCGCCGACCTTCAGCCCGCGCAGCTTCTCGGCCAGGGCGGCGACAAAGCGGTCATGGATGCCGTCCTGCACGATCAGTCGGCTGGAGGCGGTGCAGCGCTGGCCGGTGGCGAAGAACGAGCCGTCCAGGGCGATGGCCACGGCCCGGTCCAGATCGGCGTCGTCCAGCACGATCAGCGGGTTCTTGCCGCCCATTTCCAGCTGGACCCGCGCCTGGCGCTTCGCCGCGCCCAGGGCGACGCCGGCGCCCACGCCCTGGGAGCCGGTGAAGGAGATGCCGTCGATGCCCGGGTGGTCGACGATGGCCTGGCCCACGCCGCCGCGGCCGATGACCATGTTGAGCACGCCCCTCGGCAGGCCGGCCTCGTGCAGAATGGCCACCAGCGCCTCGGCCGTGGCCGGGGTCGGTCCGGCCGGCTTGATCACCACCGTATTGCCGAAGGCCAGCGCCGGCGCCGCCTTCCACGCGGGGATGGCGATGGGGAAGTTCCACGGCGTGATCAGGCCGAACACCCCGACCGGCTGGCGGTAGGTCTGGATCTCCACCCCCGGCCGCACCGACATCAGGTTCTGGCCATGCAGGCGCAGGGCTTCGCCGGCGAAGTACTTGAGGATGCGCGCCGCCCGGGCGGTCTCGCCGATACCCTCGGCGAGGGTCTTGCCCTCCTCGCGCGACAGCAGCCGGCCGACGTGCTCACGACGCTCCATCAGCAGGTTGGAGGCCTTGTCCAGCACGTCCGACCGCACCTCCGGCGAGGCCTCGGCCCAGGCCGGGAAGGCCGCCCGCGCCGCGTCGACCGCCGCATCGACCTCGGCGGCCCCGCCGTCCGGCGTCCGCGCCACCACGTCCCGGGTGTCGGACGGGTTGAGGCTCTCGCCGGGGCGGGCGCCGCCCACCTTCTCCCCGTTGATCCAGTGGGACAGTTCCAGCGTCTCGGACATCGCGGTCTCCGCAAAGAGGGACGGCGGCGCGGGCGCCGCCGTCAGGGTCACATCGGTTCGACGCCGGCCTCAGCCGGTCATCTGCTCCAGTTCCTTGCCCCGGGTCTCGTGCACCAGCGCCAGCACGAAGAACACCGACACCAGCGCACTGGCGGCATAGAAGCCGTAGGTCGCCGTCAGGCCGATCCCGGCCGCCAGGATCGGGAAGCTCAGGGTGATGCCGAAGTTGGCGATCCACTGGGCGAAGCCCGACACGGCCAGGCCCGAGCCGCGGATCTGGTTCGGGAACATCTCGCCCAGCATGACCCACATCACCGGGCCCCAGCTGAAGTTGAAGAACATCACATAGACATTGGCCGCCACCAGGGCGAGCAGGCCCATCTCCGGCGTCAGGTCGAGGAAGCTGGACGTCAGCACCGTCGAGGTCTCGTAGACCGTGCCGTTGTTCAGCACCGTGCCGGCCGCGATCTCGGTTCCCTCGGCCATGAAGGCCCCGGTCGAGAAGGCGTAGGCGACGAGCCCGAGGGTGATGGCCATGCCGACCGAGCCGATCAGCAGCATCGGCTTGCGGCCCATCCGGTCGATCACCAGCAGGCCGGCGATGACCGCTGCGATCGACAGGGCCCCCGACAGGACGTTGATCAGCAGGGCGTCGTTCTCGCTCAGCCCCACCGACTGCCACAGCACCGCGCCGTAGTAGAAGACGATGTTGATGCCGACCAGCTGCTGGAACACCGCCAGGCCGATCCCGGCCCAGACGATCATGCGCACGCCGCCGGTCTTGCGGTCGATCAGGTCAGACAGGCGCGGCTTGTGATCGGCCACCAGCGACTGCTGGATCTCGGCGACCTTGAGCGCAGCGGCCTTCGGTCCGAACAACCGGCCCAGCACCTCGGCGGCCTTTTCATGCCGCCCCTTGATCACCAGGAAGCGCGGGCTCTCCGGGATCAGGAACAGGGCGAAGAAGAACACGACCGCCGGGATCAGCTCCATCCAGAACATCCAGCGCCAGGTCGTGAAGCCGAACCAGAAGGGCTCGGTCGAGCCGCCCGCGGTCTTGGCCAGCAGGTAGTTGGCCAGGAAGGAGAAGAACAGGCCCGAGATGATGGCGATCTGCTGGATCGTGGTCAGCCGGCCGCGCATGTGGGCCGGGGCGATCTCGGAGATGTACGCCGGGGCCATGACGCTGGCCGCGCCGACGGCGAGGCCACCCAGCATGCGGTAGATCACGAACTCGGTGGAGTTGGTGGCGATGCCCGAGCCCCAGGCGCTGACGATGAAGAAGATCGCCGCCAGGATCATCATGGCGCGCCGGCCCCAGATGTCCGCCGCGCGCCCGGCGAAGGCGGCGCCCACGGCGCACCCCAGCAGCATGGAGGCGACGTTGAAGCCGGTGCCGACGTCCTCGGAGTTGAAGGCGATGCGCAGGCCGTCGACCGTGCCGTTGATCACCCCGCTGTCGTAGCCGAACAGGAAGCCGCCGATGGTGGCGACCAGCACGGTCAGCAGCACCAGCCCCATGTTGGTCTTTTCGAGGTCGGCGGATGCGCCCCCGCCCCCCGTGGTTGTCTCCGTCATTGTTGAACCCTCCCCGGTCCCGGGCTTTGCGCCCCTGTGCAACGTCCGCCTATCTCCAGCCGGCGTCGATGAAGTACTCGTGTCCCGTGATGAAGCGGGCGTCGTCCGACGCCAGGAACATGGCCAGGGCGGCCACGTCACGCGGCTCGATCCGCCCCTTCAGACACTGGGCGGCGACGATCTCGGCCTCCCCCTCGGGCGTGTACCAGCGCTCCTGGCGCGGGGTCTTCACATTGCCCGGGACGATGCAGACCACCCGCACCCCGTCCGCGCCCAGCTCGCGCGCCAGGGCCCGGGTCATGCCCTCGATGCCCGCCTTGGCGGTCTCGTAGATCGACAGATCCGGCAGGCCGAGATGCCAGCTGATCGAGCCGAGGTTGATGATCACCCCGCGGCCGCGCGCCCGCATCGCCGGGGCCGCCGTTTGGCTGGCGAAGAAGACGTGGCGCAGGTTCACCGCGACGCGGTCGTCCCAGTAGTCGGGCGTGACCTCGGCGAGGCTGTGCCGGTCGTCGCTGGCGGCGTTGTTGACCAGCACGTCGATCGGCCCGTGCGCCTCGGCCACCTCGCCCAGACATTGCTGCAGGGCGCTGGTGCGGGTCAGGTCGCACCAGTGGAACTCCGGAGCCGGATCCAGATGGGCCAGCTGCGCCTGCAGCGCCTCCGAGCACTCCCGCGCCAGGTCGAAGAACACCACCTTCGCCCCCTGGCGGGCGAAGCCCTCCACCAGGCTGGCCCCGATGCCGGAGCCGCCGCCGGTGACCACCACCAGACGTCCCTTCAGGGACGGATAGATCGCCTCGGTCATGCGGCGCCTCCCAGCAGGCCGCGCGCGGCGAGGTTCTGCATCAGGGCCCCGACCCCGAAACTCCAGACCGGCGCCTGGTCGCAGGTCGTCACCCGGTTCTCCAGCACCCCGAGACGCGGCGAGCTCACCCGCACCCGGTCCCCGACCTTGTGGGTGAAGCCCTGGCCAGGCGTGTCGCGATCCTCGACCGGGGCGAACATCGTCCCGAGGTAAAGGACAAGGCCGTCCGGGTACTGATGGTTCCGGTTGATCGTCTGCGCCACCAGGGTCGCGGGATCGCGGCTGATCAGGCTCATCGAGCTGCGGCCCTCCAGCCGGAAGCCGTCCTCGCCCTCGACCTCAAGCCGGACCTCGGCCTGGCGCACGTCGTCCAGGGTGAAGCTGTCGTCAAACAGGCGCACCAGCGGCCCCAGCGCGGCCGAGGCGTTGTTGTCCTTGGCCTTGCCGAGCAGCAGGGCCGAGCGCCCCTCGAAGTCGCGCAGGTTGACGTCATTGCCCAGGGTCGCCCCGATCGGACGACCGGTCGGATCGACGACCAGCACCACCTCGGGCTCCGGATTGTTCCACGAGGAGTCGCCGCGCACGCCGATCTCGGCCCCCAGCCCCACGGCGGCCAGCACCGGCGCCTTGGTGAAGACCTCGGCGTCCGGTCCGATCGCCACCTCGAGATACTGTGACCACAGCCCGTCGGCGATCAGCGCCGCCTTCAGCTCGGCTGCCTGGGGCGAGCCCGGCACGACGGCGCGCATGTCGCCGCCGATGGCCTCGCCAAGACGGGCGCGGATGGCCTCGGCCGCCGAGGCGTCGCCGCGCGCCCGTTCCTCGATGACCCGCTCCATGGTCGAGACGGCGAAGGTTACCCCGGCCGCCTTGACGCATTGCAGGTCGATCGGGGCCAGCAGGGCGGGGCCCTCATCCGCGGACCAGGCGTCCCGGCAGACCAGAAGTTCGGCCGGCCCGAGGTCCACGCCCTCGACCGCCCCCGGATCCGGTTGCGCCAGCAGGCCGGCGACGGTCGGGGCCGCGCGGGTCACATCGTGCACGCGCCCGTGCTGCACCAGCACGACGGACGGGCCGTCGCCGCGGTCGATACGGCCCACGAACAGGCCGGATCGCCAGTCCTCGGCCAGGAAATCCACGAGTCTCAAGTTTGCCCCCCGCGCCGGCGCCTTGGAACACGCCCGGTCATGTTAGCGCTATCACTTCTCCCTCGGGGGGCGCGTGTCAAGCATCCGGGCGCGGCGGGCCGTCGGATTCCCGTACGACGAGGGTATGGGGAATGAGGTGCTCGGGCCACGGGGCCTCGGGATCGACCTCGCCAGGTGCGCGCGACAGCAGCGCCACGGCCAGCTGGGCCATCTCCGCCACCGGCTGGCGCACCGTGGTCAGGGCCGGCCAGATCTCCGAGGCGGTGGGCGTGTCGTCGAAGCCGACCACCGACAGGTCGCCGGGCACGTCCAGCCCGTGCCGGTGCGCCGCCGCGATCGCCGCCGCCGCCATGTCGTCGTTCGAGGCGAAGATGGCCGTCGGCCGGCGCCGGGCGCCCAGCAGGCGCTCGGCCGCGTCGAAGCCCGAGCGATAGGTGAACTCGCCGGCCTCGATCAGCGCCTCGACCTCGCCGTCGGCCCGTGCCATCTCGGTCTCGAAGCCGAGCAGGCGCTCGGCGCTGGCGGTCTGGTTCGGCGCGCCCTTGATGAAGCCGATGCGGCGGTGCCCCAGGTCCAGCAGCCGCCGGGTCATCTCGGAGGCGGCGGCGAAGTCGTCGATCCGGATCGAGGGGACCTCGGGCCGGTAGCGCCCCGGAGCCACCGCGACGGCGGCGAGGCCCAGCTCCTCCAGCTCGGCCAGCGCCGCCCGGGACTCCCCGTGCGGCGGCGGCAGGATCACCCCGACCACCCCGCCGGCGGCGAGGCGCGCCAGCGCGGCCCGCTCGCTGTCCGGATTGACGTCGCACTTCTCCAGCAGCAGCTGGGCCCCGACCTGGTGCGCCCCGTCCAGCGCCCCCAGCAGGAAGGCGCTGAGATAGCCCGGGCTCGGGTTGGAGTAGAGCATGCCGAGGCGGCCCGCCCCGGCCCGGGCCAGATTGCGCGCGGCGGCGTTGGGGCGATAGCCGAGCCGCTCGACCGCGGCGAGCACGGCGGCCCGCGTGCTTTCGCGGACCCGGGCGGTGTTGTTCATCACCCGCGACACCGTCATCGGCGAGACGCCGGCGGCGGCGGCCACGTCTTCGATGCGAACCGGCTTCTTCATGGCTGGCGGGGCCCCCTTGCCGGTCCTTTCGGCCCGCCCGCCGTAAATGACAAGCTGACCGCGTCAGGAGCTGGCCTCAGCGCGACATCACCTCGCGCACGTCGCGCGCCAGCAGCTCGGCGGCCCCCGTCTGGCGGCCGCGGGCGAACAGCAGGGCGATCTCCACCTCGCCCAGATGCGGCAGGTCGCCGGCGTCGATCACCAGATCGGCCGGGGCCAGGGTGGCGGGCACCGCCGCCACCCCCAGTCCGGCCCGCACCGCCGCCTGCTGGCCGGCCAGACTGGGCGAGACGAAGGCGTCGCGGAAGCTGATCTCCCCCGCCTGCAGCGCCGCCAGCGCCCGGCTGCGATAGGCGTCCGGCGAGGGCGCAATGACCAGGGGCACCGGCCGCTGGGCGAACTGGTAGGCGTCGCGCGCCACCCACACCAGCCGCTCGGTGAACACCCCCTCCGGGCTGCCGCCCGGGGCCGGCTCGCGCTTGACCAGGGCGACGTCCAGCCGCCCCTGGGCCAGGGCGCTCATCAGATTGGCGGTGAAGTCGCACACCACCGACAGCCGCACGCGCGGGTGGGCCTGGGCGAAGCGGCCGATGATGCGCGGCAGGTGGGTGGTGGCCAGGTCCTCCGGCGCCCCGAGGTGCACATCGCCCTCGACCTCGGTCTCGCGCAGACCTGCCAGCACCTCGTCATTGAGCGCCAGCAGCCGCCGCGCCTGGGGCAGCAGGTCGCCGCCCTGCACCGTCAGGGCCACGCCGCCGTGGCCGCGATCGAACAGGCGCCGCTCCAGCAGCGCCTCGAGCTTGCGCATCTGCAGGCTGACGGCCGGCTGGCTCAGCCCCAGCTGGGCGGCCGCCCGGGTGAAGCTCTCGGCTTCGGCGATGGTGACGAAGGCGCGCAGCAGCTGCAGGTCGAGATGGCGGGCCATCCATAACCATCACTTATGTGGCCCATGAGGTCAATCAGCTTGAGCATGATGTCGCACGGGCCCAAGGGGCGCGACCTCCCCGATCCGAAAGCCCTCCATGACCGCAGCTCTCGACCTGCTGACCTCGCCGGCCATCCTGTTCTTCTTCGTCGGCGTCGCCGCCGCGCTGGCGCGGTCGGACCTGAAGCTGCCGGAGGCGACCTCCAAGACCCTGTCGCTCTATCTGATGCTGTGCATCGGCTTCAAAGGCGGGGTCGAGGCCCGGGCCGCCGGCCTGTCCGCGGACCTGGGTCTCGCCACCCTGATCGGCGTCGGATTCAGCGCCCTCGCCCCGGTCGTCGCCTTTTTCCTCCTGCGGCGGATCACCCGGCTGGACAAGCCGACCCTCGCCGCCCTCGCCGCCACCTATGGCTCGGTCTCGGTGGTCACCTTCGCCGCCGGCCAGCAGCACCTGACGGCCACCGGCGTCGAGCCGGGCGGCTACATGGCCGCCGTGCTGGCCGTGATGGAGACGCCGGCCATCCTCACCGCCCTCCTGCTGCTCAACGGCGGCAAGGGCGCGCCCTCGGCGGCGGAGCGCGGCGTCATCCTGCGCGAGGTGTTCGTCAACGCCGCCGCCGTCATGCTGATCGGCAGCTTTGTCGTGGGCCTGATCTCCGGACAGTCCGGCATGGCCCGGCTCGACCTGTTCGTCGGTCCCCTGTTCCAGGGCGCCCTGTGCCTGTTCCTGCTCGACCTCGGCCTGACCGCGGCGCGTCGCCTGATGGCCGACGCCGGCCGGCTCAGCCCGGGCGTGCTGGGCTTCGCCATCGGCTTCCCGGTCGCCTGCGCCCTCACCTCGCTGATGCTTGCCCGGCTCGTCGGCCTCGGCGAGGGCGACGCCGCCCTGCTGGCCATCCTGTGCGGGTCGGCCTCCTACATCGCCGTGCCGGCGGCGATGCGCCTGGCCGCCCCGGAGGCCGACGAGGGCGTCTATGTCTCCGCCTCCCTGGCGGTGACCTTCCCCTTCAACCTGGTGCTCGGCATCCCGCTCTACGCCGGGCTGGCGGCCTGGGGCTGGGGCTGATCGCCGGCCACAGAGAAGGGCCGCCGGCGCCGCCGACGGCCCTCCTGCGAGCGGCGGTCGCGATCAGAAGCGACGGCCGATCCCGACCGACACCACCCACGGATCCAGATCCACGTCGCTGGTCAGCGTCCCGCCGTTGATGGTGGCCTCGGTGTTGAACCACACCTTCTTGACGTCGAGGTTCAGGCTCCACGGCCCCTTCAGGCCGATGTCCGCCCCGGCCTGAAGCGCCAGGCCCAGACCGTTGTCGAGATCGACGGTGAAGCCGTTCTTGTCCTCGCCGTCGAAGAAGATCATGCCGTTGACCCCGGCGCCGACATAGGGGCTGACCCGACCTTCCATCTGGGGCCGGTATTGCACGGTGATCACCGGCGGCAGCACCCAGGTCTCGTGCACCGCCACATCGGTCGTCCCGCCCTGGGCGCGGATCTCGTGCTGCGTCGCCCCGAGGATGGCCTCTACGGCGATCGTGTCGGTGAAGAAGTAGGTGAAGCCCAGCGTCGGCATCACGTCCGCCGACACATCGACCGCCAGGCCGCTGGCCGCGCCCGCCGCCGTGAAGATGCCATCATCCGTCGTCGGAGCAACCTGGGTGATCCGGCCGTTGATCAGCCAGTCGCCGGCCTGGGGGGCGCGCCAGGCGTCGGCGCTTTGGGCCTGGGCGGTCCCGGCCGCGGCGGTGACCGCGAGGGTGGTGGCGAGGAGAAGGGTGCGGGCAGTCATGAGAGACATCTCCATCGGCGGAAATCGCCCCATGCGACCCCGTCGTTGGTGAATTGATTGCGCGCTGGGCCCCTATAGCGCATTGATCTAGCTCAATTCAGCGCCGACGCCGCACGCCCTGACCTTTAGAGAATCCGCGCGTGCCGGCCTTCGGCCGGCGCAGCCGCCGGGTCGAACGCCGCCGCCGCCGCCCGCAGGAAGGGTCGCCCGCGCGGCATGATCGTCACGGTCGCCCCGTCCTGTCGGACAAGGCCGTCCGCTTCAAAACGATCCAGCGTCGGCCAGGCGTAGGCGAGGCTGCGGACGTCCGCGCCGTGCCGCCGGGCCACCACCGCCGTGTCGACCGTCAGGTCGCACATCAGCCGGGCGATCACCTCCGCGACAAAGCGGTCCTGCCGGCTCAGGCGCACGCCCCGCACGGCCGACAGCGTCCCGGCGGCCACGGCGGCGCGCCAGTCCCGCTCGGCCGGGGCGTTCTGCACATAGAGATCGCGCGTGCGCGAGATCGACGAGGCGCCCAGCCCGACCAGGGTCTCGGCCTCGTCAGCCGTATAGCCCTGGAAGTTGCGCTGCAGCCGCCCGGCCCGCGCCGCGGCGGCGAGGTCGTCATGCGGCAGGGCGAAGTGGTCGAGCCCGATGGTCTGGTAGCCGGCGGCGGTCAGCACGGCCTCGGCGGCCCGGCTCATGGCGAAGCGCGCCTCCGCGCCCGGCAGGGCGTCGGCGTCGATCAGGCGCTGGTGCGGCTTCATCCACGGCACATGGGCGTAGCCGAACAGGGCCAGCCGCTCGGGCCTCAGGGTCAGCACCTGCCGCAGGGTCGCCTCGACCTCGGCCACCCCCTGGCGAGGCAGGCCGTACATCAGATCGAGGTTCAGCGAGAATACGCCGGCGGCGCGCAGCCCCTCGGCCGCCGCCGCGATGGTGTCAAAGGTCTCGGGCCGGTTTACCGCCGCCTGCACCTGCGGCGACAGGTCCTGCACGCCGAGGCTGGCCCGGGTCAGCCCCAGCGCCCCGGCGGCGGCGATCCACTCCGGCGTCAGCACCTCGGGGTCCAGTTCGGCGGCGAATTCCATCAGCTGCGAGGTGTCGAAGCGGGCGGCGAGCCCCTGCACCAGCCGGGTCAGGGTGTCCGGCGGCAGCATGTTGGGCGTGCCGCCGCCCAGATGCAGCCTGTCGATCCGCAGGGGTCCGCCGACCGCGGCCGCCACCAGATCCGCCTCCTGCAGCAACAGCTCGACATAGCTGTCGATGGTCTCGCGCCGGTTCACCGCCCGGGTGTTGCAGCCGCAGTACCAGCACAGCCGCTTGCAGAAGGGCAGGTGGACATAGAGCGAGACGCCCCTGCCGGGCTTCAGCCCCGCCAGCGCCCCGCGCCAGTCGGCCGCCCCGACGGCGGGGCCGAACGCCGCCGCCGTCGGGTAGCTGGTGTACCGGGGCGCATGGGCGTCCCAGCGGGCGATCAGCTCGGCCTCAGACGGCATCGCGATCGATCGGGAAGGCGTTGGAGGCGCCGTCGTCGCCCTCGTCGAACAGCTGGAACTCGTGCCACAGGCCGTTCAGCACCCCGAACAGCACCGCCAGGCCGAGACCCAGGATCCAGGCGAAATACCACATGTCAGCTCTCCTTCGGATCAGGTCAGTACAGATCGGGATTGGTCTTGAGCTCGGTGGTCGAGGTCCGGCCCCACAGCACCTTGTAGACCCAGGCCGTGTAGGCCAGCACGATTGGCAGGAAGACGATCGTCACCCCCAGCATGATGAACAGGGTCACATGGCTGGACGAGGCGTTCCACACCGTCAGGCTCGACTGCGGATCGATCGAGCTGGGCAGGATGAAGGGGAACATCGACAGGCCGACGGTCGAGATGATGCCCACCGCCGAGATCGACGAGCCGGTCAGGGCCAGCGGCGACCAGCGGGTGGTCAGGCCCAGCAGGGCCAGCAGCGGACCGGCAAAGCCGAGCAGCGGCGCCGCCATCATCCACGGATACAGGCTGTAGTTGGTCAGCCAGGCCCCGGCCTGGGCCTCCACCGTGGTGCGCAGGGGGTTGGACGCCCCGCCCATGTCGACCGCGCCGGTGACGGCGTAGCCCATGCCCGACCAGGCCACGAAGGCCCCGCCGACCGCGAACAGTACCAGGGCGGCGAGGGCGGCGACGATGCCGAAGGCGCGGGCCCGGGCCTGGACCGGCCCCAGCTCGGCCTTCACGCCGATCCAGGCGGCGCCGTGCAGCACCAGCATGGCCACCGACAGCAGGCCGCACACCAGGCTGAAGGGCGTGAACAGCCCCAGCAACGTGCCCTCGTAGAAGGAGCGCAGGTCCGTATCCAGCCGGAAGGGCGCGCCCAGCAGGACGTTGCCCACGGCCACGCCGAACACCAGCGCCGGCACGAAGCCGCCGACGAACAGGGCCCAGTCCCAGGTCTCGCGCCACGCCTTCGATGGGCGCTTGGAGCGGTACTTGAACGCCACCGGCCGCAGGATCAGCGCCGCCAGCACCAGGAACATGGCCAGGTAGAAGCCGGAGAAGCTGACGGCGTAGACGAAGGGCCAGGCGGCGAAGATCGCGCCGCCGCCGAGGATGAACCAGACCTGGTTGCCTTCCCAGGTCGGGCCGACGGTGTTGATCACCATCCGTCGCTCCTCGTCGGTCTTGGCGACGAAGGGCAGCAGGGCGCCGACGCCGAGGTCGAAGCCGTCGGTCAGGGCGAAGCCGATCAGCAGCACCCCCAGCAGCGCCCACCAGATCAGGCGGAGCGTGGCGTAGTCGAGAGGCAGTTCCATCTCGCGGTTTCCTTTGCGAAGCGAGGGATCAGACGGCCGCGGGCTGGGCGCCGGGCAGCGGGGCGGCGGGGGTCTCGGGCCGCGGCCCGAAGGTCTCCTGCTCCGCGAACGGGCCCTTCTTGATCAGGTGCAGGATCAGCCCGACCTCGATCACCGCCAGCACGCCGTAGAACAGGGTGAAGCCGATGATGGTGGTCCACAGCTGCGGCACCGTCAGGCTCGAGGCCCCGAGGAAGGTCGGCAGCACGCCCTCCACGGCCCAGGGCTGACGGCCCACCTCGGCCACGATCCAGCCCACCTCGGCGGCGATCCACGGCAGCGGGATGGCCAGCACCGCCAGCCGCAGGAACCACTTCGTCTCGTGCTTCCTCAGGGTGCAGAGGATGAAGGCCGTGGCGAACAGGGCGATCATGGCGAAGCCGATTCCGGCCATGATGCGGAACGACCAGAACATCAGCGGGACGTTCGGCACCGTGTACCAGGCCGCCTGCTGGATCTGCTCGGCCGTAGCCTCGCGCGGATCGGCGACGAAGCGCTTCAGCAGCAGGCCGTAACCGAGGTCATTGCGGTGCGTCTCGAACACGCCGCGGTTCACCGCGTCGGTCGGATCGGCCTTGATCTTCTCCAGCGCGTCATAGGCGACCACGCCGGACTCGATGCGGTCCTCGGCGACGGCGACCAGCTCGAGGATGCCCATCACCTCGCCGTTGAGGCTGCGAGTCGCCATCAGCCCGAGCACCCAGGGCACCTTCACCTCATAGTGGGTATGCCGGTCCTCGAGGCTGGGGAAGCCGATCAGGGTCAGCCCCGCCGGGGCCTCCTCGGTGCGCCACATGGCCTCGAGCGCCGCCAGCTTCATTTTCTGGTTGTCGGTCAGGGCGTAGCCGCTCTCGTCGCCGAGCACGACGACCGACAGCGACGAGGCCAGGCCGAAGGCCGCGGCCACGGTCATCGACCGCCGCGCGAAGCCCTTGTGCTTGCCCTTCAGCAGATAGAAGGCCGAGACGCCCAGCACGAACACGGCGGCGATGACATAGCCGGCCGAGACCGTGTGCACGAACTTGGCCTGGGCCACCGGGTTGAACAGCACCGCCATGAAGTCGGTGATCTCCATCCGCATGGTGTCCGGATTGAAGGTCGAGCCGACCGGGTTCTGCATCCAGCCGTTGGCGATCAGGATCCACAGGGCCGAGAGGTTGGTGCCCAGCGCCACCATGAAGGTGACGAACAGGTGGGTCACCGGCTTCAGCTTGTCCCAGCCGAAGAACATCAGCCCGACGAAGGTGGCCTCGAGGAAGAAGGCCATCAGCCCCTCGATGGCCAGCGGGGCCCCGAAGATGTCGCCGACGTAGTGGCTGTAATAGCTCCAGTTCATGCCGAACTGGAACTCCATGGTGATGCCCGTGGCGACGCCGAGCACAAAGTTGACGCCGAAAAGGGCGCCCCAGAACCTGGTGATGGTCCGCCAGATCGGCCGGCGGGTCATCACATAGATCGACTCCATGATGACCAGCATGAACGACAGGCCGAGCGTCAGGGGGACGAACAGGAAGTGGTAGAGCGCCGTCAGGGCAAACTGCAGACGGGACAGGTCGACGACTGCGAAGTCGATCATGGAAGGGCCTCCGGCGCCGGCCCCGACGACCGGCGATTTGACGCGGCATAGGCCGCCCCCGGCGCCCCTGCCTTGACCTCGATCAAAGCCGCCGCCCCGCGCGCGGGCGTAAGGAGAGCGGCATGAGCGCGCCCTCCCTGAATGTCCCGCCCGACCTGCGCCTCGCCCGCGCCTGGCTGAAGTCCGCCGCCGGCCCCCGACAGGGTCCGAACCGGCGCGCCCTCGCCCGCGCCGGGGCGCTGGTGGTCGCCGACACCGTGCCGGCCGTCGCCTTCGCTCTCGGCCTCGCCTGGGCGCTGGCCGCCTGGACCGGCGGCGTCGAGGCGATCCTGCCCGGGGCCGCCCTGGCGCTGGGCGCGCTGCTGCTGCGCGGCCTGCTGGCGCGCGCCGCCGTGACCGCCGGGGCCAGAGCCGCCGTCGGGGTCAAGCGCGCGCTGCGCGGCCGCGCCGTCGCCGGCCTGCTGTCCGGCCGCCCGGCCGCCCTCACCGCCGCCGCCGAGGGGGTCGAGGCCGTCGACGGCCACTACGCCCGGTTCGAGCCGGCCCGCCTCGCCGCCGCCGCCTCGCCGCTGCTCCTGATCGCCGTGGTCGCCCTCGCCAGCCCGGTGGCGGCGGGGATCCTGCTGTTCACCCTGATCTCCTTCGTGCTCGGCATGGCGCTGGCCGGGGTCGCCGCCGGCGGCGAGAGCCGCCGCCAGTTCGAGGCCCTCGCCCGCCTGTCCGGCCTGTTCCTCGACCGGGTGCGGGCCCTGGCGCCGATCCTCGCCTTCCAGGCCGAGGCGCGCATGGCCCAGGACGTGGCCCGGGCCGCGGGCGAGCTGTCGACCCGCACCGGCAAGGTGCTGCGCATCGCCTTCGTCTCCTCGGCCATCATCGAGTTCTTCGCCGCCCTGTCGGTCGCCCTGGTGGCGGTCTACTGCGGCTTCAACCTGCTGCGGCTGCTGCCCTTCCCCGTGCCGGAGACGCTCGACCTCGGCCGCGCCTTCTTCGCCCTCGCCCTGGCCCCCGAGGTCTATGCGCCCCTGCGCCGCCTCGCCGCCGCCTACCATGACCGCCAGGCCGCCGAGGCCGCCGTGCCGACCCTGTCGGCGGCGCTCGCGGACGAGGCCGCGCCCGCGACCACAATCGCCCCGGCCTTCGCCGACCTGCCGCGCACCCGTCCGCCGGCGATCCGCTTTGCGCGGGTCGCGATCGCTTATGGAGACGCCCCGCCGGTGATCTCCGGCTTCGATCTCGACATCCGCCCCGGCCAGATCATCGCCCTGACCGGGGCCAGCGGCGCCGGCAAGAGCAGCCTGCTGCATGCCCTGCTCGGGCTCGCCCCGGTCGTGTCCGGCCGTATCCTCATCGACGACCGCCCGCTGTCGGGCCAAGCCTGCCTCGCCGGCGTCGCCGCTTGGGCCGGTCAGGCCCCCGTCGTCCTGCCCGGCACCCTCGCCGACAACATCCTCGCCGCCGACCGCAGCGCCACCCGCCGGCGCGTCATGGCCGCCGCCGCCGGCGCCGGGCTGAAGGGCGATCTCGACCGGCCGCTGGACGAGCGCGGCGGCGGCCTGTCCGGCGGCGAGATCCGCCGCCTCGGCCTCGCCCGCGCCCTGCTCAAGCCCGCCCCGATCCTGCTGCTCGACGAGCCCACCGCCAATCTCGACCGCGGGTCCGAAGCGGCCCTGATCGAGACCCTGCGCCACGCCGCCGAGGGCCGCACGACCCTGATCGCCACCCATTCGGCCGCCGTGGCCGCGATGGCCGACCGCGTGGTGCGGCTGTGAGCGCCCGCTTCGACGTCCGCGCCGAGGTCGCGGCCGAGGGCCGGCGCGAGGCCCTGCGCCTGCGGCTCGCGCTGGGCATGGGCGCAGTGGTCGCCGCCGCCGCCGTGGCCCTGCTGGGCCTGTCCGGCTGGTTCATCACCGCCGCCGCCCTCGCCGGGGCCGCCGGCGCCGCCACCGCCATGGCCTTCAACTATCTGGTCCCCAGCGCCGCCATCCGGCTGTTCGCCATCCTGCGCACCGGGGCCCGCTATGTGGAGCGGGTGGCGGGGCACGAGGCGGCGCTGAACGCCGTCGCCCGCCTGCGCCCGCGGCTGTTCCTGGCCCTGACCCGCCGCCCGCCGGAAGCCGCGCTCGGCCTGTCCGCCGGCGAGGCCGCCGCGCGTCTGGTCGAGGACGTCGAGGCGCTGCAGACCCTCTACATCCGCCGCCCGGCCCCCGCCGCCCTGATCGCCGGGGCCGGCCTGTCGATCGTGCTGGCGGCCGTGGCGCATCCCTTCGCCGCCCTCGCCATCGGCGCGACCATGGCGCTGGCTATCGTCGGCCTGCACCGGCTCAGCCGTCGCGTCGCCCCGGCCGGCGCCGCCGTCCGGGTCGCCTCCGGCGAGCTGAAGGCCCGCCTGTCGGTGGTCGCCGCCGCCGCTCCGGAGCTGCGCGCCTACGGACTCGAGGCCTCGGCCGCCGAGGAGACCGCCGCGGTTGCCGACCGGCTCGACGCCGCCCGCCGCGCCCAGGCCGCCGCCGAAGGCGCCGTGGTCGCCTGGCAGACCGCCGTGACCGGCCTCGCCGCCGTCGGCGGCCTCGTCGGCGCCACCCTCGGCGGGGCGTCCCTGCCGATGGCCGCGCTCGCGGCCCTCGTCGGCGTCACCGGGGTCGAGGCCGCCGTCGGCCTGGCCCAGGCCGTGCTGCAGCGCGGGGCCGCCGAGGCCGGGCGCGACCGGCTGCAGGCTCGCGCCGATCCGGGCGAGGAGCGCGCCCCCGGCGACCCGACGCTCACCCCCGACGGCGCCATCCTGGAACTGGGCTGGACCGCCGCCGCCCTCGCCCCGCCGGCCCGGCTCGCCCTCGTCGGCCCCTCAGGCTGCGGCAAGACCTCGTGGGTCGAGCGCCTGCTGGGCCTGCGCCCGCCCCTGCCCGGCGAGCAGAGGCTCGGCGGCGTCGCCCGCGAGCGCCTGACGCGCCAGCCAGGCCTCGACCTCTTCGCCTACGCAGCCCAGGACGTGCGGCTGCTGGACGGCACCGTGCGCGAGAACCTGGCGCTGGCCGACCCGACCGCCTCGGACACCGCCCTCTGGGTGGCGCTGGAGGACGCCGGCCTGGCCGCCCGCTTCCGCGCGGCGCCGCTCGGCCTCGACACCCCGGTCAGGCTCAACGGCGGGGCCCTGTCCGGCGGCGAGCGTCGCCGCCTCGGCCTCGCCCGCGCCTATCTGCGGCGCGCCCCCTGGCTGGTGCTGGACGAGCCGACCGAGGGCCTCGACCGCGACACGGAGCGTCTGGTGCTGACGCGCCTCGACCAGCGCCTGCGCGAGCGCCGTCAGGGCCTGATCCTGATCACCCACAGCGCCGCGGCGGCGACCCTGTGCGACCAGATCGCCGGCGTCACCGGCCGCGACGGCGAGGGTCGGCTGCAGGTCGCCCTGCGCGCCGTCCAGCGCGCCCGCTCCCCCGCCTGACGGCCGCAGGGTCGCAGCTTCCTACGCCTCGCCCTCGGCGATCGCGCGCAGCCGCTCCGGCCGCTCGATGCGCAGCTCGTTGAGCGACAGCAGGCGGATCACCCCGGCGGTCTTGAGCTTCGTCAGCACACGGCTGACCGTCTCGATGGTCAGGCCCAGATAGTCGGCGATCTCGGTCCGGGTCATGGGCAGGCGCACATGGCCGTCGGGCGCCTCGCGCAGCGGATCGTGCGACGGCAGGTCGAGCAGGAAGGAGGCGATCCGCTCCTGCGCCGTCTTGCGGCCCAGCAGCAGCATCTGGTTCTGCGCCGCCGCCAGCTCGTGCCGCGCCCGGTCGAACAGGGCCCGCTCGAGCTCCGGCGTCTCGCGCACCAGCGCCTGGTACTCCGACCGGCGGAACCGGCAGGCGGTGCTCGGCTCGATCGCCTCGGCGGTGAAGGCGTGCCGGTCCCCGGCGGCGAGGCCGAGGAAGTCCCCGGCGAACAGGAAGCCGGTGATCTGCCGGCGCCCGTCGGCCAGCAGCTTGTAGACCCGCACCGACCCCGAGGTGACGTTGAACAGGTGATCCGCCGCGTCGCCCTCATGCACCAACGTCTGGCCGGGGACGTAGCTCATGCCCTCCGCCAGGGCGTCGAGCTTCAGCAGGTCTTCCTGGCCCAGGGCCCCGCAGACCGAGTGGGGGCGGGCGCCGCAGGTGGCGCAGGTCGAGTCGCTGCGGCGGCTGGCGCAGCTGGGCGGGAGCGTCTTGAGCTCGAGCATGGCGAAGTCCTCGAAGCCGGGGCGACACCCTACTCCCCGTGACGCACGGCCGCCAGTCGCCTTGACCTGCATCAAGGCGACCGGCGCGCCGCCGACGCATCCTCGGGCCACTGACACAGGAGGCCCCCATGCCCGTTCCCGCCGACGCCGTCCCCGTCCTGATCGCCGTCGTCGCCTACTTCGCCACCTTCATGGTGGTCGTCGGCGGCGTCATGCTGTGGACTCGTGATCGGGCCGGCCAGGGCTGAGGCCCGGATTTTCCCGAACCTCGCTCCCGCCCCCGGAGCCGCCGTCGTTCGCCGCCCCTCCCTGGCGGACGGCGGCGTGCGGGGCTGCGCCTGAACCCAAAGCATCGTCACCCCCGGGCTTGTCCCGGGGGCCCATCGTTCCGCCGGGCGCGATCGCCCGCAGTCGCCGGCGAAACATGAACGCCGTGCGCGACGGCGCCTGACCCCGCCACGCCCCCCGGCTCAAGCCCGGGGCTGACGTGCACAGGGGCTCCTCCGCCTACAGTGTTTCAAGATAGGCGATCAGGTCGCGGATCTCGTCCGGCTCGAAGGCGAACTGCGGCATGCCCGGGTGGGCCGTCACCAGCCCCTCGGCCAGGCCCTCCTGCAGATTCGCCACGGGATAGTTGTCCGACAGCCGTCGGAACGGCGGTGCGCCGGGCATGGGGCTGTCGTCCGAGCGATCCACCGCATGGCAGGAGGCGCACCGCGCCTGGGCCAGGGCGGCGCCCCGCGCGACCGAACCGCCGCTGATCGCCACCTCCAGCGGCGGGGCCGAGCCCGCAGCGCACCCGGCCAGGGCGAGGGCGACGCCGAGGGCGGGCAAGGTCGTCATCTGGGTCTTCGAGGGACAACGCATGCCGAACTCCTGTGGCGGGCGACGGCCGCACGGTGAACCCGATGACCGATGGACGCTTTGACGGGGATCAAGGCGCGCCCCTGCGCGTCTGTCCAGTGTGAGGCTGGAGGCGCCGCCCGCAAGGCGTCGACGCCGCGCCAACCGGAGGCCGCGACACATCATGAGCTGGACATCCCTGATGGTGGTGCTCGACACCGGCCCGGACAGCGGCCGGCGTCTCGCCCTGGCCGTCGAGCTGGCGCGCGCCCTGGAGGCGCGGCTGATCGGCGTCGCCGGGATCGTCAGCACCCCGCCCGTCATCACGGACCCCTGGTTCGGCGGCGGCCTCTCGGCCGAGGTGCTGGAGACCTTCCGCGCCCTCGCCGACGAGGAGCTGGCGAGCCTCTCGGCCGCCTTCGCCGGGGCCACGGCCGGCCTGTCCGCCGAGTGGCGTGGCCAGATCGGCCATCCGGCCGACGTCGTCGCCCGCGAGAGCCGCGCCGCCGATGTCATCCTCATGGGCCGGCGCAGCCCCCTGTGCGACAGCCGCGCGCCCGACCCGGGCGACGTCCTGCTCGCCGCCGGACGTCCGGTGCTGATCGTCCCGCCGCGGCCGGTGCGATCCCCGCTCGACGCCCCCGTCGTCCTGGCCTGGAGCGAACAGGCCGAGGCCCGTCGCGCCGCCGCCCTCGCCCTGCCCCTGCTGCGGCACACCGGCCCGGTCGCGGTCACCGCGGTGGTCAGTGAGGCCGACCCCGGCGCCGCGCACTGGCGCCCGATCTGCGATGTCGCCGACTGGCTGTGCCGGCACGGCCTCACCGCCGAGGCCGAGGTCCGCTCCAGCCTGCAGGAGGTGGCCGACGAGCTGCTCGACGCCGCCGCCCAGGCCGGCGCCGGCCTGATCGTCGCCGGCGGCTACGGCCACGCCCGCCTGCGCGAGCAGATCCTCGGCGGCGTCACCCGCGCGCTGCTGGCCGAGGGCGACGTTTGCGTGCTGCTGGCGCACTGAGCCGCGCGCCCGGTCTCGGGGACGGTCCGCCGGCCCGGACAGCAGGGCAGCCGCTTAAGGGATTCTTTTCCCGTGCCGGCTCAGCTTGACGTGAGCTTGGAGGGGACAGACCTGATGTTGCTCGCGACGGCCACCTCTCTTGACGGCGATCCCGGGGCCGCTGCTGTTGAAATCGCTGGTCAATTGGAAGCTGCGCTGCCTGGCGCGCCGCACCTCGTCGTGCTGTTCACGACCGAGGCCATGAGCCCGGCGGCCAGCGCCCTGGCGGCGCGCCTGCCCGGATCGGCGCTGTTCGGCGGCACCACGTGCCGGGGCGTTATCACCGAAACGGGGATTCACCTGGGGGAGACGGTCACGGCCGCGCTCGCGCTGCACGATCCTGATGGCGCCTACGCCGCAGCCGCCGCAGCCATCGGGACGGATGCCCACAGCGCCGCGCGACAGGCGCTGGAGGCCGCGCTGGAAGTGGCCGGCCGACCCTACGAAAGTCCCGGCCTGATCTGGACCTGCCAACCTCCGGGCACTGAGGAAGCTGTGCTCACCGGCTATGCCGATGTGGTCGGGCCGGCCTGCCCCATCATGGGCGGGTCCAGCGCCGACGAGGCCATCGCCGGCAACTGGAGCCAGTTCTCGCAGGCTGGCGAACACACGGACTGCGTCAGCACGGCAGCGCTCTTTCCGTCGCGTCCTCCGGGGCTTGCCTTTGCCAGCGGCTATGCGCCGACCGGAGTCTCGGGACGGGCCACCCGCACCCAGGGCCGACGACTCCTCGAGATCGATGGTCGCCCCGCCGCCACGGTCTACGCCGAGTGGACCGGCGGCCTGATCGATCCCGCCCGGCCCGGCCCCGTCCTCCAGCAGAGCACGCCCGCACCGATCGCCCGAAAGGTCGGCGCCTATGCCGGCATCGACGAATATCTGCTGTCGCATCCGGCAGCGATCGAGGCCGACGGCGCGCTCGTCCTGTTCACGGACATTGCGGATGGCGAAATGCTCTATGGCATGCGCGGCGATCTCGAAAGCCTGATCGCCCGCGCGGGCCGCGTGGCGGCCGAGGCGTGCGCCGCAACCGAAGCGCCCGGGACGCTTGGCGGCCTCGTGATCTACTGCGGCGGCTGCATGCTGGCGGTGAGCGACCGGCTCGGCGAGGTCGCGAACGGACTCCGCGCGGCCTTTGGCGAAGCGCCCTTTCTGACCGCCTTCACATTTGGCGAGCAGGGCGCGCTGGTGTCGAGCGGCAATCGTCACGGGAACCTGATGATTGCCGCCGCAGCTTTCGGCCATGGCTGAGCCGGAGGCGCTGCGTGAGGCGCTGCTGCTGCTGCAGCGCCGTCACGACGCCGCCGAGCGCCGGCTTGCGGATTTCGCCGCCATTTTCCAGTCCACCGAAGCGATCATCGGGGCCGCGTCGCCAGACGACGTGGCGGTCGGCATGTTCTCCGGCTTCGTCGCCGCCTCGGGCGCCGAGGCGGTGGCCGTCCTGAAGGACCATGACGGCACGCTCGTCTGCCAGCGCTCGAACGTCGATGCTCTTACAGAGGTCCGGCTGCAGGTCGGGCCCATGCTCGCGCGCTGCCTGGGCGGCGAGTCGATGGCCATCCCGGACATTCGCCGCTCGCCGGAGCTTGCGCCGCTGGCAGCCGCGACGCACCTGCGGAGCGGCGCCCTGATCCCGTTCCAGGGCCCCACCCGCAGGGGCATCGTGTTGTTGCTCAAGTCAGGGGTCGGCGGCTTCCAGGCAGCGGATGCCCGGCGACTGAAGACCTTCGGGCTGCTGGCGTCACAGGGCGTCGCCGCGCTGCAGCGTCACCAGCTGGCCACGGAGCGCGCGCTGGCGGACGCCCAGCGATCGGCCGCGCTCGAGGCGGACGCCTCGAAGTCCGTGTTCCTGAGCAACATGAGCCATGAGATCCGCACCCCCCTCAATGGCGTGCTGGGGCTCGCAGGCGCGCTGGCGCAAACCTCGCTCGATGACGCCCAGCGGGAGATGGTGGATCTCATCCGCGGCTCCGGCCAGGTGCTTCTCCGGGTGGTGTCCGACATTCTCGATCTCTCGAAAGCCGAGAGCGGCAAGCTTGGCTTCGACATCGCCCCGTTCGATCTGGGGGAGGCGATCGAGGCGGCTGCCCAGGTGATGCGCATCCGCGCCGACGACAAGGGGCTCGACTTCTCGATCCATTACGGCCCGACGGCGCGCGGCCTGTTCGATGGCGACATGGTGCGTCTTCAGCAGATTGTCGCCAACCTGACCTCCAATGCCGTGAAATTCACCGAACGGGGCTCGGTCCGGATCGAGGTGGATGTCGAAGAGTCCGACGCCGGGCCTGCCTGGCTGAACGTCTGGGTGCGCGACACTGGCATCGGCTTCGATGAGGAGACGGCGAAACGCCTTTTCCAGCGGTTTCAGCAGGCCGACGGATCGATCACCCGACGCTTCGGGGGAACGGGGCTCGGCCTCGCCATCAGCCACGAGCTGAGCGTCGCCATGGGCGGCGAAATCAAGGCCCACGCCGTCGTCGGCGAGGGCAGCGCCTTCGGCCTGCGCCTGCCCCTGCCGCGTTCGGCGCCGCTTGCCGACTATGATGCCCGGCCGCGCCCGGAGGCCAGGCCGCCTGCCGCCCCCGAAGACAGCCGGCTGAACGTCCTGCTGGTCGAGGATCATCCCGTGAACCAGCGTGTCGCCTGTCTGATCCTCGAGCCCTTCGGCATGAAGGTCGCCATCGCCGGCGACGGGGCCGCGGCGCTCGACCGCTTTCGCGAGGAGAGCTTCGACATCATCCTGATGGATATGCAGATGCCGGTCATGGACGGGCTTGCGTCCACGCGGGCGATCCGCGCCCTTGAGGCGGCGGAGAACCGTCCGCGCACGCCCATCGCCATGCTGAGCGCCAACGCCATGCAGGAGCATGTCGCGGCGGCGATGGATGCAGGCGCGGATTGCCACATCCCCAAGCCGATCGAGCCGGACAGGCTGCTCGGCGCCATTGATCTGGCGCTCTCGGCGACCCGACATCAGCAGGCGACCGCCACGGCGCCCTGACGCCCGGCCTGCGCCCCCGGCGACCCCTCGGCCAGGCC
>CAZUXK010000005.1:4617-46346 GCA_964624025.1 uncultured Brevundimonas sp. | reverse complement strand
AGCACCCGGCGGTTGGTGCAGAAGCGGCTGGCCTTGACCGAGAACACGAAGTCATCGGGCGTCTCGTCCCGCCACTTCATCCAGCTGTCGGGCTTGAAGGTCGAATAGTAGGTGCCGTTGATCTCGATCGAGGTCAGGCGCCGGCTGGCGAACTCCAGCTCGCGCTTCTGCGTCAGGCCCTCGGAGTAGAAGACCCCGCGCCACGGCTCATAGGTCCAGCCGCCGACGCCGATGTGGATGGGGTGGGTCATGGAGTGTCTTCCTCTGCCTCGGGCGGCTGATCCAGCCAGTCCTCCAGGCGGTGCCGGATGCGCAGCACGCGGACCCTTGCGCCCTCGGGTCGGTAGATGATGACATGGCTCCTGAACGCTGAGCTCCGCACCCGGGCGCCGAGCTCGTCGCGTTCGCGGCCAAGTCCGGGGAAATCGGACAGAAGGTCCAGCCGATCAAGAAGGCTATCGATGTAGACGTCCGCTTGTCGCGCCCCGAACCGCTCAAGGCCTTCAAGATAGACCAGACGAAGGTCTTCCCGGGCCTTTTGGGTGAGCCGCAACATCAGGCGGAGCGGCGCAGCTCGGTCCGCAACTCCTCGATCACCTCGCGCGGCGTCTGGTCACTGAGTCCGGAGGCCTCTGCCTCATCGATCAACATCCTGAGGTGCGCGATCTTCTCCGTCCGCACCTGGTCGCGGCGGATAAGGTCGCGGACGTAGTCGCTGGCGTTGGCGTAGCGCCCGTCTGCGGATTGCGCCTCGACCCAGGCCTTCATCTGGGCCGGCAGGGAGATGTTCATGGTGGCCATGGGGCGAGGGTTCGCCCGATGGCAAACCTTGTCAACCCTTGCGCTGTCGTCGACGCAGGCGCTCCATTTCGCGCTCCACCGCCCGTTCGTGCGCATCGGACAGGGTGTAGGTCACACCGACAAAGTGGGCGACGAGACCGATGCCCCAGCCCAGCATTGGCCACCAGGCCCAATTGAAGGCCCCGTCCAGAAGGTAGTCGAGGGCCAGCAGCCCGCTGTTCACCAGCACGAAGATCGCGGCGTGCATTCGCAGGCTCATCCGCGCCTGCGCCCGCCGCTCGGCCTCCTCGCGCAGACCCGCTTCCGTGTCGCTCATGATGATCTCCCTCCACCCCGGCTGAGGATGCCGCAGGCCGCGTAGGAGGAAAAGATCAGTAGGCGAAGTCGCGGTAGACCCGGCTCAGGTCGCCGCCCCAGGCGCCGTGATAGAGGTCCAGCAGCCGCTCCGCCGGCGTCACGCCCGAGTCGGCGATGTCCTCCAGCTCCGCCAGATAGCCGCGCTCGTCGACCATGCCGCCCGAGAAGCAGGCGCGGTTCTTCAGACCCTGCTTGGCGATGGCCACCATGTCCACGGCCACGTCCCGCAGCATCCGGCCGCCGACCTCGGCGCGCAGGCCGAGGCGGGTCACATCGCGGCGCAGCCGCTCGTGGTCCTCGACCGCCCAGTCCTTGCACAGGTCCCAGGCCGCCGCCTGCGACGGGGCGTCATAGAGGACGCCGGCCCAGAGGGCGGGCAGGGCGCAGATCCGGCTCCACGGGCCGCCGTCGGCCCCGCGCATCTCGAGGTAGGACTTCAGCCGCACCTCGGGGAACAGGGTCGTCAGATGGTCGCCCCAGTCCTTCAGCGTGGGCCGGTCCCCGGGCAGCTCCGGCAGGCGGCCGTCGAGGAAGTCGCGGAAGGAGCGTCCGGCCACGTCGACATAGCGTCCGTCGCGCTTGACGAAGTACATCGGGACGTCGAGCGCATAGTCGGCATAGCGCTCGAAGCCGAAGCCGTCCTCGAACACGAAGTTGAGCATGCCGGTGCGGTCCGCATCGGTGTCGGTCCACACATTGGCCCGGGCCGAGAGGAAGCCGTTCGGGCGTCCCTCGGTGAAGGGGCTGTTGGCGAACAGGGCCGTGGCCACCGGCTGCAGCGCCAGGCTGACGCGGAACTTCTCGACCATGTCGGCCTCGGACTCGAAGTCGAGGTTGGCCTGGATGGTCGAGGTCCGCAGCATCATGTCGAGGCCGAGCGAGCCGACCTTCGGCATATAGGCGCGCATGATGTCGTAGCGGCCCTTGGGCATCACCGGGATGTCCTCGCGGGTCCACATCGGGTCGAAGCCAAGGCCGAGGAAGCCGAGGTCCAGCTGGTCGGCGACCTGCTTGACCTCCATCAGGTGCTGGCCGGTCTCGTTGCAGATGTCGTGGATGGTCTTCAGCGGCGCGCCGGACAGCTCGAACTGGCCGCCGGGCTCCAGGCTGATCGAGGCCATGAAGCCCTCGGCGTTGGCCCGCTCCAGGGCGATGACGTGCTCGCCCTCATATACCGGGGTCCAGCCGAAGCGGGTCAGGCCGTCCAGCATGGCGCGGATGCCGTTCGCGCCGTCATAGGCCGGGCGCTTCAGGCTCACCCGGTCGAAGCCGAACTTCTCGTGTTCGGCCCCGATGCGCCACTGGTCGCGCGGCTTGATGCCCTTCGCCATGACGCCGACGAGATCGTCGGTCGAGAGCGGCGCCTGGTCGGTCATGCGTGTCCCCCACGTGTCGCGCCTAGATGGGAGAGGGCGGGGCCCGGCTCAAGGGCTCCGGGGTGCGACCGGGGGACCTCAGCGCTCCCAGTCGCCCAGCGCCGCCTGCCACAGGGTCAGGGCCGTGACTGCGGCGGTGTCGGCCCTCAGCACGCGCGGCCCGAGCGAGACCGGCGTGGCGCAGGGGAGGGTGAGAAGGCGTTCGCGCTCTTCAGGCGCAAACCCGCCCTCCGGGCCGATCAGGATCGCCCACGGCCCGGGGCCAGCCGTGGTCAGCGCGGGCAGGGCCGGCGGCCCGCCGGTCTCGTCACAGAACATAATGCGCCGCGAGGCGTCCCAGCGGTCCAGCAGGGCCGTCAGCTTGACCGGATCATCCACAGGCGGAACATCGAGCCGCCCCGTCTGCTCGGCGCTCTCCTCGGCGATGGCGTCCAGCCGGTCCAGCCGAAAATGTTGCGGCTGCGTCCGGGCTGTGGTGATCAGCCGGATCCGCGCCGCGCCCAGCTCGGTGGCTTTCTCGACAGCGAACTCCAGCGCCGACTTCTTCACCGTGGCGATGAGCAACTCGACATCGGGCGGCGTGATCTGGTCCCGAACGCGCGCCTCGGCGCGCAGCACGACGCCCTTCTTCAGCACCTCGGCCACGGTGGCGCGCCACTCGCCGTCGCGCCCGTTGAACAGCCGCAGGGAGTCCCCCGCGCCCAGCCGCATGACCTGGGTCAGGTAGCGCGACTGGTCCAGCGTCGGCGCTACCGCGGCGCCGGCCGACAGGTCTGCGGTGACGTGGAGACGGATCATGGGCGTTTCAACAGGAGCATGCGGCTCTCAGCCCTTGTCCGAGTAGTGATAGCGACACTGAATGATCTCGATGCCCCGGTCGGTGGCCCGGTAGACCAGTCTGTGCTCGTCGTTGATGCGGCGTGACCACCATCCGGAAAGCTCGTGCTTGAGCGGCTCGGGCTTCCCCGATCCGGCATATGGCGTGCGCTGACACTCGCGGATCAGCTCATTCAGTTTCTTCAGCAGCTTGCGATCGTGCGCCAGCCAGTCCTGATACTCTCGCCAGGCTCGCGCCGAGAAGATGATGTTCAATCGATCAACTCGCGCACCGTGCCGCCGTCGCCTTCAAGCTCCATGATCGACTGCAGCAGCGCCTCGCGGTTGGCCGGACTGCGCAGCAGGTAGGCGGTCTCCTGCCACGAGGTGAAATCCTCGAGCGACATCAGAACCGCCGTCGGCTTGCCGCCTTCGCGCGTAATGATGGTGTAGTCGTGGTCGGTTCCGACCCGGTCGAGCTCGGCCGCGAGGTTCTTGCGGAGTTCGGTGGCCGTCGTGATGCGCATGGCCAGAATGTACGCCTATGCGTACATTCTGGCAATCATCAGAGCGTCCGCGCGATCAGCACCTTCATGATCTCGTTGGTGCCGCCGTAGATGCGTTGGACCCGGGCGTCCTTGTACAGCTGGGCGATCGGATACTCGGTCATGTAGCCGTAGCCGCCGAACAGCTGCAGCATCTCGTCGATCGTCTCGCCCTGGATGTCGGTGACCCAGTACTTGGCCATCGAGGCGGTGACCGCGTCCAGCTTGCCGGCCAGGTGCAGCTCGATGCAGCGGTCGACGAAGGCCTTGGCCACGGTCAGCTTGGTCTTGACCTCGGCCAGTTTGAACTGGGTGTTCTGGAAGTCGAGGATGCGCTTGCCGAAGGCCTTGCGCTCTTTGACGTAATCCAGCGTGTGGGCGAGCCCGCGTTCGGCGGCGGCCAGACCCTGCACCGCGATGTTGAGGCGCTCCTGCGGCAGCTGCTCCATCAGCTGGTAGAAGCCGCGGCCCTCGTCGCCGCCGATGATGTTCTCGCCGGGCACCTTCACCCCGTCGAAGAACAGCTCGGATGTGTCGTTCGCCTCCATGCCGATCTTGTGCAGGTTGCGGCCGCGGCGGAAGCCCTCGACCTCGTCGGTCTCGACCACCACCAGGCTGACCCCCTTGGCGCCCTCGGCCGGGTCGGTCTTGGCGACAACGATGATGAAGTTGGCCAGCTGGCCGTTGGTGATGAAGGTCTTGGAGCCGTTGATGACGTACTGGTTGCCATCCTTGATGGCGGTGGTCTTCACGCCCTGAAGGTCCGAGCCGGCGCCCGGCTCGGTCATGGCGATCGCCCCCACCAGCTCGCCGGTCACCAGCCGCGGCAGCCAGCGCTGCTTCTGCTCCTCGGTGCCATAGTGCCAGATGTAGGGGGCGACGATGGCGTTGTGCAGGCTGATGCCGAAGTGGTCGGCGCCCTTCCAGCCCAGCTGGCGCATGAGCACCACCTCGTGGCGATAGTCGCCGCCCATGCCGCTCCATTCCTCGGGCTGGCTCAGGCCCATCAGCCCGTCCTGACCGGCCTGCGTCCAAAGCTCGCGTGGTACCGAGCTGTTCTCGATCCAGCTGGCGACCTTCTCCGGCGGGGCATGCTCGTCGATCCACTTGCCGACAGAGTCGGAGAAGAGGGTGATCTCCTCCTCAAGCATGAACTCGGGTTCGGGCAGGTTCAGGACGTTCATTTCATCTCTCCTCCCCACTCCGTGGGGAGGGGGACCGCGAAGCGGTGGAGGGGCTGCCGCCTCCGCTTCAGTGGACGTATCGAGAGGCAGGGCCCCTCCGTCTCGGCGCTGCCGCGCCGATCCACCTCCCCATCAAGGATGGGGAGGAAAGGAATCTCAGAAAGCCTCCGCCGGGACGCTCATCAGCACGTCGGCGCCGGTCTTCAGCTTCTTCAGGTGGGCGCCGACGTCGGGCAGCATGCGCTCGACGAAGTAGCGGCCGGTGGCGATCTTGCCGCTGTAGAAGGGGTCGGTGGACCCGGCGTCGATCTGCTTCTGCGCCGCGACCGCCATTTGGGCCCAGACATAGGCGAGGGCGGTCAGGCCGAAGATGTGCAGATAGTCGGTCGAGGCGGCGCCGGCGTTGTCCGGGTTCTGCATGCCGTTCTGCATCAGCCACATCGTGCCGTCCTGCAGGGCCTTCTTGGAGTCGGCGAGGCCGTCGAT
The DNA here is from genome assembly GCA_964624025.1 of uncultured Brevundimonas sp. Classification (GTDB taxonomy): domain Bacteria; phylum Pseudomonadota; class Alphaproteobacteria; order Caulobacterales; family Caulobacteraceae; genus Brevundimonas. The sequence continues at coordinate 40,781 of CAZUXK010000005.1, read as the reverse complement.
GAACGGCTTGATCGCCTCGTTGCCGCCGTGCTCGGCCACATAGGCGTCGATGTCGGCGAACCAGCTCATGATGGCCCGGCCGCCGTTCTGGGGCAGCTTGCGGCCGACCAGGTCGAGCGCCTGGATGCCGTTGGCGCCCTCGTAGATCATGGTGATCCGCGCATCGCGCAGGTACTGGCTGGCCGGGAAGTGCTCGGTGTAGCCCGAGCCGCCGTGCACCTGCATGGCCAGGCTGGTGGCGTGGAAGCCGCGGTCGGTCAGATAGGCCTTCACCACCGGGGTGATCAGCGCCATGTAGTCCCTGGCCTTGGTCGAGATCGCCTCATCCTCGGCGCGCTGCAGGTCGGCCTGAAGGGCGGTCCAGAGCACGAAGGCCTGACCGCCCTCGACGATGGCCTTGGCCTCCAGCAGCATGCGGCGCACGTCCGGGTGGACGATGATCGGGTCGGCCGGGCCGTCGGCGTTCTTCGGTCCGGTCAGGCTGCGGCCCTGCAGGCGGTCCTTGGCGAACTCGGCGGCGGCCTGGTAGGCGGCGGTGGCGATGGCCAGGCCCTGCAGGCCGGTGCCGAGGCGGGCCTCGTTCATCATCACGAACATGGCGGCCATGCCCTTGTTCTCCTGACCGACCAGCCAGCCCTTGGCGCCGTCGTACTGCATGACGCAGGTGGCGTTGCCGTGGATGCCCATCTTGTGCTCGAGGCCCACGCACTTGAGGCTGTTGCGCTCACCCAGCGAGCCGTCGTCGTTGACCATGAACTTGGGCACGACGAACAGGCTGATGCCTTTGATGCCCGCCGGAGCGCCCTCGATGCGGGCCAGCACCAGGTGGATGATGTTGTCGGTGAAGTCGTGCTCGCCCGAGCTGATCCAGATCTTCTGGCCGGTGATGGCATAGCTGCCGTCGCCGTTCGGCACAGCCTTCGAGCGGATCAGGCCGAGGTCCGTGCCGCACTGCGGCTCGGTCAGGTTCATGGTGCCGCCCCACTCGCCCGAGGCCAGCTTCGGCAGATACTTCGTCTTTTGCTCCGGGCTGCCGTTGGCGTGCAGCGCTTCGTAACAGCCGTGCGTCAGGCCCGGGTACATGGAGAAGGCCGGCGAGGCGGCGGCGGTGAACTGACCGAACGCCATGCCGACGATGGCCGGCATGCCCTGGCCGCCGTACTCGGGATCACAGGTCAGGCTCGGCCAGCCGGCCTCGACCATCTGCAGGTAGGCTTCCTTCCAGCCGGTCGGGCCCGTGACGTGGCCGTTGTCCCACTTGCAGCCCTCGGCGTCGCCGACGCGGTTCAGCGGGGCGATCACCTCCTCGGCGAACTTGGCTCCTTCCTCAAGGATCTGGCCCACCAGATCGGACGACACGTCCGAGAAGCCCGCCTGGTTGGTGTAGCGGTCGATCTCCAGCACCTCGTTGAGGAAGAAGGTCAGGTCGCGGACAGGGGCCTTGTAGGGCATGATCAGGCTCTCGCTTTGAAGGCGTGGACGTTGGGTTCGGGGTTCAGCCGCTCCTTGAGCAGGCTGGCGTATTCATCGGCGCCGGGCAGCAGGTCGGGCCGGAACTGGCCCAGTTTCTGTTCCATGACGCGGCAGGCTTCCTCGGCGGTGGCGATCGCCTCGTCCAGATCCTCGCGCTGTCGGCGCAGCTGCTCGATCTGGGCGCGATGGCGGCGCAGGGCCACGGCCATCTGGTGGGTGTTGTGATCCTTGTGATCGTACAGGTCCAGCATCTGCTGGATTTCCTGCAGGGTGAAGCCGATGCGCCGGCCCCGCAGGATCAGCTTCAGCCGGGCCCGGTCGCGGGCGTCATAGACGCGGGTCTGACCCTTGCGGGCCGGGTTCAGCAGGCCCTTGTCCTCGTAGAACCTCAGCGCCCGCGCGGTCGCCCCGAACTCGCGGCAGAGCTGGCGGATCGTGTAGGTGCGGTGATCGTCGGCGCTCGCCATGGCCCGAGTCATATCTTGACGCGCACGTAAAGGGAAGGTTCTTTGCTCCGGCTGCGACTTCGCAGCGCGACGCGACAAAAGAACCGTCTGCGGGTTCCCCTGCCGGTTGACCCGTCGCCGCACCTTCTCCATCACCGGAGAGAGGACATCAGCAGGGAGGCTGCGAGACGATGGGGCTGATGGCGAATGTCCGGCGCGACCTGAAGTTCGCGTCGGGACTCAGGCGGCTGCTGAAACGCGTGGCGCCGATCGTCATGGACAGCGCGGATCTGCTCTGCGACGACATCGAGGCTGTGGTCGATCAGTTTCCGGACCACGTGGCGCTCGAGGATGAACGCCGCCGCCTGACCTATCGCGACCTCGACTCCCTCGCCAACCGCTACGGCCACTGGGCCCGCAGCCGCGGCCTTCGACGCTCGGACGTGGTCGCCCTGATGATGCACAATCGGGTGGACTACATCGCCGCCTGGCTCGGCCTGTCCAAGGTCGGGGTGCCCTGCGCCCTCATCAACACCAACCTGACCGGTGCGCCACTGGCGCACTGCCTCAATCTGGTGGCCGCCTCCCAGGTCATCTGCGACATCGAGTCCTTGGAGGCGCTCGAGAGCGCGCGCCCGATGGCCGAGAAGTCCCTGTCGCTGTGGGTGCTGGGGCTGCAGCTGGCGGACGAGAGCGGCGAGCGCCGTAGTCTTGAGGCCGGGGTTCGCGGGGCGTCCTCGGTGCGTCCGGCCCGCTCGCTGCGCGAGGGTCTGACCAACCGCGACGTGGCCATGTACATCTACACCTCGGGCACCACGGGGCTGCCCAAGGCCGCCAAGATCATTCACGCCCGCGCCCGCACCTATATGCGGGCCTTCGCCGGAGCGACCGGCTCGACCTTCAAGGACCGGGTCTACAACTGTCTGCCCCTCTATCACTCGACCGGCGGCCTCGTCGGCGTGGGCTCAACCTTGCTGAACGGCGGGGCGGTGATCATCCGGCGCAAGTTCTCGGCCGGGGGATTCTGGGCCGACGTCTCGGCCAGCGGGGCGACCACCTTCGTCTACATTGGCGAGCTGTGCCGCTATCTCGTGAACAGTCCGGAGCACCCGGAGGAGCGCGCCCACAAGCTGCGGCTGGCCTTCGGCAACGGCCTGCGCCCCGAGGTCTGGAGCGACTTCAAGAGCCGCTTCCGGATCCCGGAGATCCTTGAGTTCTACGGCTCGACGGAGGGCAACGTCTCCCTGTTCAACTTCGACGGCAAGCCGGGGGCGATCGGCCGCGTGCCGTGGTTTGTGAAGAAGCAGATCAACATCCGTCTCGTGGCTTTCGACGTCGAGACCGAGGAGCCCGTCCGCAGCGTCAACGGCCTGTGCCTGCCGGTCCCGGTGGGCGAGATCGGCGAGGCGATCGGCCGGATCGGCGACGAGCTGCGCCAGAGCTACTCGGGCTATGCCGACGCGGCCGCCTCGAAGAAGAAGGTGCTCGAGGACGTGTTCGAGCGCGGCGATCGCTGGTTCCGCACCGGCGACCTGATGCGTCAGGACGCCGAGGGCTACTACTATTTCATCGACCGGATCGGCGACACCTTCCGCTGGAAGGGCGAGAACGTCTCGACCACCGAAGTTCAGGAGCGGCTGTCCGCCGCGCCCGGCGTCGCTGAAGCCATCGTCTACGGCGTCCCGGTGCCCGGTCAGGACGGCAAGGCCGGGATGGCGGCGCTGATCATGAACGCGGCCTTCTCGGCCAAGGCGTTCGGAGAGTGGGTGGCGGCCGAACTGCCGGCCTACGCCCAGCCGGTGTTCGTGCGCCTGCTCAAGGCCGCAGACACGACGGGAACCTTCAAGTACCGGAAAACGGATCTCGTCGGCGAAGGCTTCGACCCGGCGCGGGCAGGGCCGCACCTGTATTTCCACGGCGGCAGAAACGGCTACCAGAAGCTGTCCCCGACGGTGCACGCCAGCATTCTCGCCGGCACGGCCCGGTTCTAGGGCTGACGGCAGGTCCGGGGGCGCGCCAGGCGGCCGTTCCTGGACCGCTTTATCCCAAAGCCGCATGTGGCTTCGCCGCCTCCCCCGGGTGGCGTCGGTCTGGTCGTGACCGGTGCAGCCCGCGCATCGTCCCCCCGCCACAAAGCAAAACGGCCGGGCTTGCGCCCGGCCGTTCCGTTGTTCGGGGGGGAAGCCCCGATCAGTAGCTCAGGCGCAGCGTGACGCCCCAGGTGCGCGGCGCGCCGAGGAAGGCGCTGTAGCCTTGGGTGTCGGTCGCCGGGTTGTAGAAGGTCCCGTTCGGCTGGGCCGTCGCCGCGAAGGCCGAGCCCTGCAGCGGCGAGTTGTACACCACCTGGTAGTACTCCTCGTCGGTCAGGTTCTGGGCCCACAGATCAACGGTCCAGCGCTCGCTCTCGGCGCCGATCGAGATCCGGCCGTTGAACAGGCCGAAGCCGTCCTGCAGCTTGAACGGCAGCAGATCGGAGCCGGTGTTGTACTCGGTCATGTACTTGCCGGACAGGCTCAGGCCCAGCTGCAGGCCGTTGCCGATCGAACGCTCGTAGTTGATCGAGGCCGAGCCAGACCATTCCGGAGCGAACGAGGCCGTGGACCCGGGCAGGATCGAAAGACCCGGGAAGTTGCCCGGGACGGCGAGGTCGGCAGCCGTGAACTTGCCGTACTCGGTCTGGGCGTAGGTCAGGCCCCCGGACAGCGTCAGCCCTTCCAACGGGGTGAACCACATCATGTCGAGGTCGACGCCCTCGGAGGTCAGCTCGGGGATCGACTCCACCACGAAGGCGGTGCCGAGGAAGGTGTTGAGCTGGAAGTCCGTGAAGGCCTGGTTGAAGTAGGTGGCGTTGAACAGAACCGATCCGTCCATCAGGGTGGCCTTGAAGCCCAGCTCGTAGCTGTCGACGACTTCCGACGGGAAGAACAGCGACGCATTGGGGGTCACGCCGTTCTGAACGCGATCCATGTTGTAGCCGTAGCTCTTGTAGCCGCGAGCAAACGACCCGTAGACCATCAGGTCATCCGTGGCGCGGTAGGTGCCCTTCAGGGTTCCGGTGACCTCGTTGTTGTCGAACTCCTCGTCGATCGCACGATTGTCATAGAGCGGGTTGGCCCAGGGCAGGCAGACCACGCCGATGGCGCGAGACGCCGCAGCCCCCAGCACCGCCCCGATCGCGGCCTGGTTGGCCAGGGTCCCGCCGCAGGCTTGGCCGTTGGTGCCGACGTTATCCTGACGGCCCGTCAGCTCCTTGGAGTCCCAGGTCATGCGCAGGCCGAGCGTCAGGTCGAACCGGTCGGTCAGGCGCACCGTGTTGTTGGTGAACACCGCAAAGGAGGTGGTGTCCTGGGTGTAGGTGTCGACCACGCCAAGGCCCGTACCGAAGCCAGGTCCGCCGCCGTTGACCGCGCCGCCCGTGGCCGCGCAGGCCCCGAGAGTCGCGGCGGTCTGGCCCGGGCGGCTCAGGCAGCCGACGAAGGCCGGGCTGGCCCCGTTGGTCAGCAGCAACGAGATGAACGGCGTGTAGTCGGCCCCGAAGTAATAGGAGTCTGCGCGATCGATGCTCTCGCTCGTTGCGAACAGGCCGACGAGCCAGTCGACGCGGTCCGTCGTGCCGGCCAGACGGACTTCCTGGGTCAGGTTCTCGACCGAGTAGCCAAAGTTGCCGTCCTTCTCACGATAGAGAATGTCAGCACCGGTGTAATCGATGTCCTGGGCGTTGAGGGTCTCCCAGTCGCGCCAGGAGGTGATCGACGTCAGCCGCGCATTCATCGACGGAATGTCGATGTTGACCTCGGCCGACAGGCCCATGTCCGTCATTTCCTGATCGGTCCCGCGGTTGGCGAAGGCCTCCCGCGAGAACGGCAGTTCGCCAAACCCTGTCGCGGGCGGACGCGTGCCGGTGCCGTTCGACAGGCTGTCGATGATGCCGAAGGTCGGACCGGTGCGGATCGATACGCCGGTGCAGCAGTACTCGTCCCGCTTCGAATAGTCGGCGATCATTCGGATCGAGGTATTGTCGTTTGGCAGGAACAGCAGCTGGGCGCGGGTGGTCCAGTAATTCTGGTTGTTGTCGTCCGTCTCGCTGCGCGGGCCGTCGCCGGTGTTGACGTCATAGAAGCCGTCGCGCACGCGGCTGGCGGCGAACAGGCGCATGGCGAGATTTTCGGTGATCGGGCCGCTCACTGAGCCCGCAGCTCCGAAGGCGCCGTAGTTGCCGCCGGTCAATTCGAGATTGTACTCCGGCGTGAAGCTCGGCAGCTGGGTGATGACGTTGATCACGCCGGCCGAGGTGTTCTTGCCGAACAGGGTGCCCTGCGGCCCCTTCAGCACCTCGATCCGCTCCAGTTCGCCAAGGTCGCCGAAGCCGACGCCGTTGCGCGAGCGGTACACGCCGTCGATGACGATGCCGACCGAGCTTTCAAGGCCGGGGTTGTCGCCGACGGTGCCGACGCCGCGAATACGCGCCGTGGTCGAGGCCTCCGAAGAGGTCGACGTCACGGTTAGGCCCGGCGTCAGGACCTGGACGTCCTTGATGTCGCGAACCCCGGCGTTGGCGAGGGCTTCTTCCGACAGGGTGGTCACCACGACGGGCACCTCCTGCAGGCTCTGCTCGCGCAGCTGGGCCGTGACGACGATTTCGTCAACGGTGGTGACCCGGCCATCCTGGGCCATGGCCGCGCCGCCGCCGAGCAGCGCCGCGCCGAGCACGGCGCCAGAGGCGGTCGTACGAAGAGTCCGGTTGAGTCGCATGTGCGTCCCCGCTCCTGAAAAGGGCCGTAGCCCCGGTCATTTCCTGTCCCTCGGGTCGCGTCTTCTTTGGATCACGGACGCAAACCCTCGAACCTCTGGCGTAATCCAGGTTCAACCTACCGACAAGCGTACTCGCCTGTCCTGCGTCGTCATTTCCTCAGCGCTGACGCGGGTGTGATGCGAAAACGACAAAAAACGATGACGTTGCGTCAAGCTTCGGGGACGGTTTCAGCCTTCGGGCGCGGCTCGCGAAGCAAGATGAACGCACCGACAAGGCCGGAAAGCAACGAACCGCCCAGGACGCCCAGCTTCACCTGAACCTGTTCGGGTGAGTCGATCGCGCCCGGGAAGGCGAGGGCGCCGATGAACAGGCTCATGGTGAAGCCAACGCCGCAGAGCAGGCTGACGCCATAGACCTGGGGCCAGGTCGCTCCGCGCGGCTTGGCCCCGACCTTGATGGCCGTCGCCAGCCAGGCAAAGCCGAACACGCCGATCTGCTTGCCGATGAACAGTCCGAGGGCGATGCCGAGCACCAGGGGGGTGAACAGGGCTTCGAGGCTGATGCCGGCGAACGACACCCCGGCCTTGGAGAAGGCGAAAATGGGCAGGATCACGAAGGCGACATAGGGGTGCAGCTCGTGCATGGCCTCCTTGAGGGGGCTGTCGTGGCCCGGCTTGCGCGACTTGACCGGGACGATGGTGGCGAAGGCCACGGCGGCGAGCGAGGTCGACAGCTCGGCCTGCACCGTGAACCACCAGACTGCGGCGAACGCCAGCACCCAGAAGGGCGGGGTGATGCGCATCCGCGACAGGATGCCCATGGCCACGATGATCCCCAACGCCACGAGCAGCGGGGCGATCTGGACGCCGCCGCTGAACAGGATGGCGATCAGGGCGATGGCGCCGAGGTCATCGACGATCGCCAGGGTCAGCAGGAACACCCGCAGCGACGTGGGCAGGCCGCGCGCCACGAGCGCGAACACGGCAAGGGCGAAGGCGATGTCCGTGGCCAGCGGGATCGGCCAGCCCTGGGTCGGGCCGCCCAGCACGTTGGTGATGCCCAGATAGACAAGGGCCGGACCGATCATGCCGCCGAGCGCGGCCAGCACCGGTGTGGCCAGACGCCGCGGATCGGACAGCTCGCCCTTCAGGATCTCGTATTTGATCTCCAGTCCGACGACCAGGAAGAAGATGGCCATGAGGCCTTCCTTGACCCAGTCGGACAGGGCCATGGTCAGGACCAGCGGGCCGAGCTGCAGGGTCTGGTAGCCCTTCAGGAAGGCGAAGTACTGGTCAGCCCAGACCGAGTTGGCGACGATCAGGGCCGCGAGGGCCGCCAGGCCCAGGAAGGCCCCGGATGCGGCCTCGGTCTTGAGAAAATCGAGCGTAAGCTTGCGCGCCAATGCGGCCTCCGGGTCAAACAGGTCGACATTCGTAGCGGCCGGTTATCGACGGCCGCCGGACCGAAACCGGCCCGTCAGAAAAACTGGGACCGACCGGCCGGGCCCGCCATCGTCCCGCGAGGGGACCGGTCCGGGCCCGATCTCTGCGCCGCACCATAGCGGCCCCCGCCCGCGGTTCAACGAAAACTGAAGCTTGCGGTGCGCTTCCGTCCGCCGCATGTGCCGGGGATGCCTGTGTCGTCCGACTACCGACCCGACCCCACGTTCGCCGAGCTCGGGCTGGACTATGGCGATCCTGTCGCCCCGGCGGATTTTCCGATGACACGGCTGCGTTTCCGCAATGATCGCGCCGCGACGACCGTGGGCCTGGACGGACTCACCGGGTCGGAGTGGCTGACCCACTTCGGGCGGCTGCAGCCCCTGCCGGGCCAGCCGGGCCCGATCGCCATGCGCTACCACGGCCACCAGTTCCGCACCTACAATCCCGATCTCGGCGACGGGCGCGGCTTCCTCGCAGCGCAGCTGCGGGCGGAGGACGGGCGGCTGCTCGATCTCGGAACCAAGGGCAGCGGCCAGACGCCCTGGTCGCGCGGCGCCGACGGGCGCCTGACGCTGAAAGGCGGTGTGCGCGAGGTGCTGGCGGCGGAGATGCTGGAGGCGCTCGGTGTTCCGACCAGCCGCGCCTTCAGCCTGATCGAGACGGGCGAGGCGCTGGAGCGCGGGGACGAGCCGTCGCCGACGCGGTCGGCCGTGCTGGTGCGGCTGTCGCACAGCCACATCCGCTTCGGCACCTTCCAGCGGGCGGCGTATCTGCAGCGCACGGACATGCTGGAGGCGCTCGTCGAGCACGTTCGCCGTCTCTATCATCCGAAGGTGGTCGAGGGGGATGTCCCCGGTCTGCTCGCGGCGGTCCGCGACGCCGCGGCCCGTCTCGCCGCGGCCTGGGTCGCCGCCGGCTTCGTCCACGGCGTGCTCAACACCGACAATCTCAATGTCACCGGCGAGAGCTTCGACTACGGGCCCTGGCGTTTCCTGCCGCACTACGAGCCGGGCTTCACCGCCGCCTACTTCGACCAGTTCGGCCTGTACGCCTTCGCCCGCCAGCCCGAGGCGGTATTCTGGGCCCTGACCCAGTTCGCCGGGGCGCTGCGTCCGCTGGCGCCGGTGGAGGCGCTGACGGAGACCCTGAACGGGTTCGGCCCTGCCTACATCGCGGCGCTGCGGGAAGCCTTGCTGCGCCGCTTCGGCGTCCTGTCGGCCGGCGAGGAGGCGGACCAGGCGCTGGTCGACAGCGCCCTCGCGCTGCTGCGCGAGGGCGGCGAGGGGCTGCGCTGGGAGCCCCTTTTCTTCGACTGGTTCGCCGGGTTTTCCAGCGCTGGCCGGGCACTCGCCGGGCCGCGCGGGCGGCTTTACCAGGGGCGGACGTTCGACGCCTTCCGCGCCGTCCTGTTCGAACATGCGCCGGATCGACCCGAGCGGCTGGAGTCGCCGGTCTTCCAGGCGGAGTCGCCCGAGGAAATGCTGATTGACGAGGTCGAGGCGATCTGGGCGGCGATCGATCGCGACGACGACTGGGGGCCCTTCGCCGCGAAACTGGCGCGGCTCGACGCCGCGCGGCAGGGCTATGCCTTCGCGCCCGCGCCGCGGCAGCGATCGGAGCAGTAGCGGACGTTCTCCCAGTCCCGAGCCCACTTCTTTCGCCAGGTGAAGGGACGTCTACAGGCGGCGCAGACCTTTTCCGGCAGGTCGGCCTTGGCCGGGGCCCGGCCCTGGTTGACGTGCTTGCGAGCCATCAGGCCGCGTCCGCACGGGGGAGGGCAGGGGCGCCCCGGCCGGCCTGAGCGGCATCGAAGGTCTGCCGCGCCGCCGTGATCGCGGTCCGGTGCGCCTCGGCCCAGGCCACGAGCGCGCGCACCGGCTCCAGCAGGGTCCGTCCCGCTGGCGTCAGGGCGTAGTCCACCCGCGGGGGAACACTGGCCTCGACCGTCCTCACGACCAGACCGTCGCGCTCCAGCCCCCGCAGCGTCAGGGTCAGCATGCGCTGGGAGACTCCGTCGACGGCCCGCCGCAACTCGCTGAAGCGTCGCGGCCCCTCGGCCAGCTGCCCGACCACCAGCAGGCTCCACTTGTCGCCGATCCGGGCCAGCACCTCACGCACGGCAAGGCAGTCTTCCGGCACGGCGCAAAGTACTTCCGGCGCGGCGGATAAGCGGGACGGTAACATATCTGTGCCTTCTTGTCGGACCTTCGGCGCCCCCCGACCTAGGAGCGGACAACCTCCCCCGCCAGTCCTGACCCCCTCTGACCCATGACGACTCTCAACGCCACCACCCGTCCAATTGGCCCCCGCGAACGCCTTCGCGCCACGCGTCGGAATCTGTTGCTCTGGACCTTGCAGGGCTGGCTGGCGATGTTCTTCGTGGCCAGCGGCTACGCCAAGTTGACCGAACCGGTCGAGAATCTGGCGCTGCTGTTCAGCTGGGCCGGAGCGATGTCGGCCGGGTTCGTCCGGGGCGTGGGGCTGGTGGAGGTCGTCTCCGGCTTCGCGCTGCTGGCCCCCCTCCTGTCCTGGCGGCTTGGGCGCGCGCCGCTGCTGGGCGCTGCGGCCCTGCTGGCCGCCATGGCCCTGATCATGAGCGTCGTGCACGGGATGAGGTTCGAGGTTGGGGCCGCGGTCACCAACCTCGCCCTGTTCGCCTTCGCCGCGACCGTCGTGCGGGGCCGATCGCGCTGACGTGACGCAACCGCCGGCGCCGGTCAGCGTTGTCGCGCCATGCGCCTGCACATCCTCCAGATCGCCGCCGGCCTTGCCGGGCTGAGCCCGCTGATCCTCGCGTTCCTTGCCGCCGGGTTCGCCGCCGTGGCCTGGCTGGCCGCTGCAGCCCTGGTCGCCGGCGCCGGCTGGGTGATCCTGAGCCTCGCCCGGCGCCGTCTTTCGCGACCGCGAAACACGGCTTGAACATGATTGACGGCCACCCTATCCTCTTTCCCCGGCCGCGCACGCCCAGCGGTCCGGGGCCTTGTGCTCCCGCGTTTCACCTCCAGTTCGGGCGTCAGACGGAAACCCACGTCACAATGGAAAAAGTGCCGATGACGGCCGAGGGCTACCGTGTCCTCGACATCCAGTTGAAGCAGCTCAAGTCTGTCGAGCGCCCGAGCGTCATCGCGGCGATCGCGGAGGCGCGCGCGCATGGGGACCTGTCCGAAAACGCCGAGTACCACGCCGCCAAGGAGCGCCAGGGCTGGATCGAGGGCCAGATCGCCGAGATCGAGGACAAGATCAGCCGCGCGCAGATCATCGACGTGTCGAAGCTGTCCGGGGCCCAGGTCAAGTTCGGCGCCACCGTCACGGTCGTCGATGAGGACACCGAGGACGAGCACCGCTACCAGATCGTCGGCGAGCACGAGGCCGATGTGAAACTGGGCCGCATCTCGATCGCCAGCCCGATCGCGCGCGCCCTGATCTCCAAGGAGGTCGGGGACGTGGTCGAGGTCAACACGCCCGGCGGCGTCAAGGCCTACGAGATCCTCAAGGTCGAGTGGATCTGACGGGCGGCACCGCCCCGTTGCGTCTGCGCGTCGTCACCGACGGCCGTGCCGGAATCCAGAACCAAGCGCTTGGCCTCGCCGAGGCCATCTCCCGCCTCGCCCCGGCGACGATCGAGGTCGTGCGCGTGGCGTGGAAGGCGCCGTTCGGCCTGCTGCCTGCCGGCTGGAAGATGCCGGCCATGCTGGCGCAGGGGCATGAGGCCCTGGCGCCCGGCTGCGACATCTGGATCGGCTGCGGTCGGGCCAGCCTGCCGCTCGCTCTGGCTGTCCGGCGACGCCAGCCGCGCCCGTTCGTCGTGCAGATCCAGGACCCGCGACTGCCGCCGCGGCGGTTTGATCTCGTCGTGGCCCCGGCGCATGACGGCCTGGAGGGCGACAATGTCTTCGAGATTCTCGGCGCCCCCCACCGGGTGACGCCGGCCCGGCTGGCCGAGGCCGCTCCGGCCTTTGCGGATCGCCTCGCCAACCTTCCGCGACCGCGGTTGGCCGCCATGATCGGCGGGCGTTCGAAGGCCTTCGACCTGACCCCGGCGCATGCCGCCGACCTGGGCCGACAGATCGCCCACGCCGTGGCGGCCGCCCGCGGCGCGCTGCTGCTCACCTTCTCGCGGCGGACTCCGCCGGACGCCGAAGCGGCGATGAGGGCGGCCCTGGCGGAGACGCCCGGCTGGATCTGGGACGGGCAAGGGGAGAACCCCTTGTTCGCCTTCCTCGAAACGGCCGACCATGTGCTGGTCACCGAGGACAGCGCCAACATGGCCACCGAGGCGGCTTCGACCGGCAAGCCGGTGCACATCCTGCCCATGGTTCCGCGCCGGCCGTCGGCCAAGTTTGCGCGGCTGCGCGAGGCGCTCGAGGCCTCCGGCGCGGCGCGGCCTTTCGACCCCGCCCTGCCGGTCTGGAGCTATACGCCGCTGGACGAGACCCGGCGGGCCGCTGCAGCCGTGCTCGAGGCCTTCGCCGCGCGCGGCTAGACGGCTTCAGTCGCCGCCGCCGCCGCCGCCGCCGCCATCCCCGCCGCCGTCGCCGGCGTCATCCATCCCGCCCTTGCCCTTGCCGCCGCCATCGCCGGACATCAGCACGGGCCAGGCGCCGCCGTCTCCACGGCTATCCGCCGGGCGCTTCGGTGACGACGCGGAGCGGGCCCGGGCGTCCAGCGCCGCGCCGACACCGACGCCGATCGCCACGCCCAGCGCCAGCCACACGGCGAGGTCGCCGGTCGTGAGCCCGATGGCCGAGCCGATCGCGGCGCCGAGGGCTATGCCGATCCCCAGCCGGGTGGTGGTGGGTGGATTTTCGGGTGCGGCCACGTCGCCTCTCCGTCGCATCTGGTCTCGAAGGCGCCTAGATTAGCGCCATGTCGATTCCTGCAGAACCCCGCACCGTCCGCGTCGCCATCATCGGCTCCGGCCCCGCCGGATGGACCGCCGCCATCTATGCCGCCCGCGCCCTGCTCAAGCCCGTGGTGATCGCCGGCCTGCAGCCCGGCGGCCAGCTGACGATCACCACCGATGTCGAGAACTATCCGGGCTTTGCCGACGTCATCCAGGGCCCGTGGCTGATGGAGCAGATGCAGAAGCAGGCCGAACATGTCGGGACCGAGGTGATCCACGACATCGTCACCCGCGCCGACCTGTCGCAGCGCCCGTTCCGTCTGACGCTGGATTCCGGCGCCGAGATCCTCGCCGAGACGGTGATCATTTCGACCGGGGCCCAGGCCAAGTGGCTGGGGCTCGAGTCGGAGCAGGCCTATCAGGGCTTTGGCGTCTCCGCCTGCGCCACCTGCGACGGCTTCTTCTACAGGGGCAAGAACGTGGTGGTCGTCGGCGGCGGCAACACGGCCGTCGAGGAGGCGCTTTTCCTCACCAACTTCGCGGCGAAGGTGACGCTGGTGCACCGCCGTGACGAGCTGCGCGCCGAGCGCATCCTTCAGGACCGGCTGCTGTCGAACCCCAAGGTCGAGGTGATCTGGGACTCGGCCATCGACGAAGTGCTGGGCGTGAAGGACGGCGTCTCGGCCAATGTCACCGGCGTCCGCCTGAAGCATGTGCGCACGGGCGCCACGACCGACCTCGCCTGCGACGGCGTCTTCATCGCCATCGGCCACGCGCCGGCGTCGGAGCTGTTCGCGGGGGTGCTGGAAACGAATGAGGGCGGTTATCTGCGGGTGAAGCCGGGGACGGCCTCGACGGCCATCGAGGGCGTCTACGCCGCGGGCGATGTGACCGACGACATCTACCGTCAGGCCGTGACCGCGGCGGGCATGGGTTGCATGGCGGCGCTGGAAGCGGTCCGTTTCCTCGCCGAGCAGGAGCACAAGGCCGACGGCCACCCGATCAGCCACCGCGAGGCCGAGAAGATCGGCCAGTGGGATTGACGGGCGTCAGGCCGGGCGGGCGTGGCGCCTCTCCGGCGTGACGACGCTCTCGCGCTGCGCTGGAGCCCGAATCCCTGCGCCTGCGGTTGCGCGGATGGTGTGCCTCAAGCGATCCGGCCGATCGGCTGGAGTTAATCCGCGCCGCGCCGGCCGACTTCCTCGACCGCCAGCTCGGTCACGCCGGGCGGTGGGGCGGTGGCGGCGGGCGCTGGAGCCGTGGTCCCGCCGCTCTCGAAGCGGGCGAGGCGGGCGTTGATCGCGGCGATCTCCTCGCTGGTCGCCGGGCGCCGTCCGCCGAGGCTGGCGACGCCGACCACGCGAGTCTGTCCCGCGATCTCGACCGTGCGCAGCGGTCCGGCCAGACCCGGCTGAGGGGCGGCCTCGGGGACTTCGGCGGCGGCCTGTTGCAGATCGGGTTGCGGAACCGTGAGGCGCGGTCGGGCGAAGCGCGCCTCGTCGATGACCGGCTCCGCGCCGGCATAGGCCTGGCTGAAGGCCGCGGTCTCGCCGGCCCAGCCCTTCCAGCGATAGAAGATGTGCGTGCCGATCTGGGTCAGCTTGCTGAGCGTCGGTCGCCACCAGGGATCGACATAGTCGGCATGGTAGTGGGTCGCGGTGCCCACGGCGGTCGCCACCTTCCCGGCTAGGGCGCGATCCGCGACGACCGCTGCACGCCGCCACGCCCAATCGACGGGGCCCTGCGCCAGCGAGCCGTCGCAGGTGAAGCTGAACTGGCACCCCGTGGTGCGCTCGGCGCCCTGGTACACCACGCCGCAGATGCTGGACGGATAGTTCGGGTCCCGCACGCGATTGAGGATCACCTGGGCCACGGCCTCCTGCCCCTCGGTGCTTTCGAGCGCGGCCTCGTAATAGATTGCCTGGGTCAGGCAGCGCCGGGCGCGCCGTGCGTCCTCGGCTGTGCGAGGCGTGAAGGCGAAGGGCCGGGCGGTGCGAAGCGCGCCGGCGTCAGCGGCGGTCCCGGCATTGCGGCGCCGGGCCTCAAGACCGGCGCCCTGCACCTCGATCGGGCGACCGATCAGCGACAGGGTCTCCCATCCCGGCGTCAGCCCGAGGGCGGCGTGGGAAGGGGAGGCCGGGTCGAAGCGCGCCGCTACCTTCATTTGTGCGGGGTCCAGCCGCGCCGTCAGCCGCTCGAAGCCCGCCGTGCCGAGGTCGCCGCCGGTGGCGCGGGCCAGCGCTTCGGCTGTCCGGTCGAGGTCCGGCCGGGGGGCCGACCCGGCGGACAGGGCGACGCCGAGCACCGCGACCGCCGCGGGGGCGGCGGCTGCCAGACGGCGAACGCCGCGTCGCGCGTGGGCTTCAATCGGATGCATGCGAGGGGCGACCTAGCCGCGCAAACCGGCGACTTCGTGGCGAACTCAGATACCGCCGAGACTCGAACGGAGCATCCAGGCGTGCTTTTCGTGAGCGGCCAGACGCTGGGTCATCAGGTCCACGCTGGCCTCGTCGCCCGCCTCGTCGCCGACCTCCAGCGCCTTGCGGGCGCTGGCGATGACCGTCTCGTGATCGCGCATCAGCTCCTTCAGCATGCCCTGGGCGTCCTTCTCCGGGTCGCCCTCCTTGATGCCGGTCAGGTTGGCGAGGGCCGAGGGGCCTTGCGGCGCCAGCTTGCCAAGCGCGCGAATGCGTTCGGCGATATCGTCCAGCGCTTCCCAGATCTCGCGGTACTGCTGCTCCAGCAGGTTGTGATAACTGAAGAATTCCGGACCTCGGACATTCCAGTGATAGCCGTGAGTCTTCTGGTAGAGGGCGAAGCTGTCAGCCAGCACCTTGCCCAGTTCGTCGGCGACGCCGGCGCGATCACTGGCTTCGATTCCGGTATGGGGTTGGACGCTCATGAAGGGCTCTCCTAGGTGACCCGCGGGTCCTGGGCAGGAAGGTGGGGCGAGCCAGGCTCATCGCAAGGGGCGACCGGCGTGTCCCGCCGGCGGCGCGCCGCATGGCGATCCCCCGGGGCGAGGGAACGTTTCAGTGGCGCGTCGGTTGCGGAAGGTCGATGGTCGGCCTTGGCCTCCTCGGGAGGAATCGTGCGGCGCAGGGGGGGCTTGCAGGCTTGGGGACGTTGGTGGCGAGCGGCGGCCTGAGCCGTTTACTGGCCCGACTGGCGCGTCGCCGGGCGACGCCGGCGCAGGCGATTGGACTGGGCCTGACGGCGGCGGTGGCCTTGCTCATGCTGCACTGGGCCCTCACCGCCGCCTATGGCGAGGCGGCGGGCTTCATGATCCTGCTCCCCGCCGTCATCGTGGCCACGCTCGCCGCGGGCCCTTTGTCTGGACTGACGGCTCTGGCCGCCTGCCTGGCCGGCGGCTGGGGACTCGCGGTCCTGAGCCCCGGCGGCGTCGACCCACTGGCCCATGTCCAGCGCGTCGCCACCATCAACTTCGTCCTCGTCGGCCTGTTCTCGGCGGGGCTGGCGACGGCCTTGCGGCGGGCGATCCATGACCTCGATGCCGCGTCGGAGGCCCAGCTCGCGGCCGCCCGCGAGCTCGATCTCGGCCAGAGCGAGCTGAGGGCCCTGCTGGACCAGTCGTCGGCCGGGGTCGCGCGTCTTGACGCGGGCGGGCGCTTCGTAGCGGCCAACGACAGGTTCGCCGCCATCCTTGGCCGGACCACGGACGCCCTGATCGGCTGCACGCCGCTGGACATCACCCATCCCGACGACATCGGCATCACGGTCGGCCTGTTCGAGCGCATGCAGGCCGGCGAGGCGGGCGGAGAGATCGAGAAGCGCTACCTGACCCCCTCGGGCGAGCCGGTCTGGTGTCTGGCCAGCGTGCGCGGGTTGACATCGATCGACGGAACCCCGGACGGCTATGTCGTGGTGCTGGTGGACGTGACGCCTGCACGGCGTGCGGACGCCGCCCGCGCCGAGAGCGAGGCGCGCTTCCAGCTGATGGCGGATACGGCGCCGTCTCCGGTGTGGATGACCGACGTCGAGGCGCGGGTGGAGTTCGCCAACCGGGCCCTTCTGGAATTCTACGGCGCGCCGATGGAGGCCCTGCTCGGTCACGTATGGCGCGCCGCCCTGCATCCGGACGATCTCGCCGAGGTCGAGGCGGTCCAGGCCATGCATCGACCGCGGCGGGAGCCCTACGCCTTCGAGGCGCGGTTCCGGCGGGCGGACGGGGCGTGGCGCTGGATGCGCTGTTCGGTCAATCCCCGCTTCGACCCGGAGCGCGGCTTCCTCGGCTATGTCGGCATGTCCTTCGACATCACCGACCAGCGCCAGGCTCTCGCGGAGGCGCGCGAGAGCGAGGAGCGCTTCCGCGCCATCGCCGACACCGCTCCGGTGCTGATCTGGGTGACGGATCGCCACCGGGTGCGGGAGTTCGTCAACCAGGCCTATGTCCAGTACATGGGCGGCGACTACGAGACGGTCCGGTTGGCGGACTGGCGCGCCTACATTCACCCGGATGACCAGGCCGGCGTGGTCAGCGCCTCGCTCGCCGGCGAGGCCACGCGGCAGCCCTTCTCGCTGGAAGCCCGGTTCCGCCGCGCGGACGGCGATTACCGCTGGCTCAAGTCCTTCTCCCGGCCGCGGCTCGACGCCGACGGCGAGATCTGCGGCTTCGTCGGTGTCGCCTTCGACGTCACCGACGCCAAACAGGCCGAGGCGGATCTCAAGCGCCTCAACGAGCTGCTGGAGGACCGGGTCGGGGCGGCGCTGGCCGAGAAGGCCAAGGCCGAGGCGGACCTTATGCATGCCCAGCGGATGGAGGCCGTCGGGCGGCTGACCGGCGGCGTGGCGCACGACTTCAACAACCTGCTGACCGTGGTGATCGGAGCGCTGGACATCATCCTGCGCAGCGACGAGCCCGCCCGGCGCGAGAAGCTGGGCCGCGCGGCCCTCAGCGCCGCCCGCCGCGGCGAAAGCCTGACCCACCAGCTGCTGGCCTTCTCCCGCCGTCAGGCCCTGCGGCCGGAGCCGACCGATCTGAACGCCCAGATCCAGCAGAGCGAGCCGCTGCTGCGGCGGGCCCTCGCCCCCGGCGTGGCGCTGGAGCTCGCCCTCGCGGCGGATGCCCCCCGGGCGGACATCGATCCCGCCCAGCTGGAGGCGGCGCTGCTCAATCTCGTGGTCAACGCCTCGGACGCGGTCGGGGAGGGCGGTCGGGTCGAGGTGCGCACCGACTCCCGGAGACTGGCCGAGGGCGACGACGCCACCCTCGCGCCCGGCCTGTATGTGCTGTTGACGGTCGCTGACGATGGGGCCGGCATGAGCGCGGATGTCGTGGACCGCGCCTTCGAGCCGTTCTTCACCACCAAGCCGCTCGGCAAGGGGACCGGCCTCGGCCTCAGCCAGGTCTACGGCTTCTGCCGCCAGAGCGGCGGGGACGCCCGCATCGCCTCGGAGGCGGGCCTCGGCGCCGCGGTCACCCTGTGGTTGCCGGCGCTGGCCCCGGATCAGGCCGTCGCTGCGATCGAGGAGCCAGACCCCGCGACCGATCTCGCCGGGGCCGGCCGGGTGCTGCTGGTCGAGGACGACGCCGCTGTGGCGACGGTCGCCGAGGAGTTGCTGCGGGGGCTGGGCTACGAGGTCGAGGTCGCAGGCAGCGGCGAGGCGGCCCTCGCGGCGCTCGCCGCCGGCGAGTTCGACCTGATGCTGACCGACGTCATCATGCCCGGCGGCATGAACGGGGCGGAGCTGGCCCGCCGCGTGGCGGCGCAGTATCCGCACATGCGGCTGGTGCTGACGTCCGGCTACGCCGGGGACGATGTCGCCGCCACCCTCGCGGACGCGCCCTGGCCCTTCCTGCGCAAGCCCTACTCCGAAGCCGAACTCGCCAGGGCGCTGCGGTCGGCCGCCACGTGATGAGGTCTTGCGCCCGGCGAGCGAACCTCTATCTTGAGCAGGCCTTATGCTAAATGTGAGCATAAGGAAGCGGGCGCGGCCCGCTTTTCTCGGGCGCCTCTTATGCTCAATTCGAGCATAAGCGGGACAGGAGGCGGCGATGGCCTACGGCGAAGCTCCCGGTCTGGACGAGGTGACGGCGCGTGAGACCGCGCACCTGTGGCCGCGTCTGAAAGACCATGTGACGCCGCTGGAGTGGTCGCTGCAGGCGCCGTTGATCGCCGAAATCAACCGGCTAAAGCGCGAGCGCGACGCGGTCATCCTGGCGCACAACTACATGACGCCCGAGATCTTCCACGGCGTCGGCGACTATGTCGGCGACAGCCTCGGCCTGGCCCGCGAGGCGGCGCGCTCGTCGGCGCGCGTGATCGTCCAGGCCGGCGTGCATTTCATGGCCGAGACCTCGAAGATCCTGTCGCCCGACAAGACGGTGCTGATCCCGGACCTGCGGGCCGGTTGCTCGCTGGCGGCCTCGATCACCGGCGCGGACGTGCGTCTGATCAAGGCCCGCTACCCCGGCCTGCCGGTGGTCACCTATGTGAACACCACGGCCGATGTGAAGGCCGAGACCGACATCTGCTGCACCTCGGCCAACGCCGTGCAGGTGGTCGAGTGGGCCGCGCGCGAGTGGGGCGTCGACCGCGTCATCCTGATCCCCGACGAGTTCCTGGCCCGCAACGTCGCCGCCCAGACCCCGGTCGGCATCATCGCCTGGAAGGGTCGCTGCGAGGTGCACGAGCGCTTCACCGCCGCCGACATCGCCGAGATGCGCGAGGCCTATCCGGGGGCCGAGATCCTGGCCCACCCGGAGTGTCCGGAAGAGGTGCTGGCCGCCGCCGACTTCGCCGGCTCGACCGCCGCCATGAACGACTATGTGGTCCAGCGCCGGCCGCGCGAGGTGGTGCTGATCACCGAGTGCTCGATGGCCGCCAATGTCGCCGCCGAGGCCCCGGACACCCGCTTCATCGGCCCCTGCAACCTGTGCCCGCACATGAAGCGGATCACCCTGGAGAACATCCGCGACTGCCTGGGCGAGATGAAGCACGAGGTGACGGTGCCCGAGGACATCGCCGCGCGCGGCCGGCTGGCGGTGCAGCGCATGATCGACCTGCCGCCGCCAGCGGTCCCGGCGCGCTACGACATGATCCGCGCGCGTCATCACGTCGCCGTCGAGCTGATCTGATGGTCGCGGCGGCCTTGCCGGGCGCGCCTGCCGGAGCCACGTCCCGGTCATGAGCGACATCGACACCTCCGGCCCCTGGGGCCCCCGCGACGGCCGGGCGCCGCCGTCCCCGCCGACGGCGACCGCCGCGCCCTCGTCGTCCCCCGCCGCCGCGCCGCCGCTGGATCGCGGCCAGAACCCGGTGTGGGCGCTGGTTTCGACCCTGCTGCTCGGCGGCTTCATCTGGCTCGTCACCCAGAGCTGGGTCATCGCCGTGGCCGCGGTATTCGGCCTGTTCGTGCACGAGTACGGCCATGTGCTGGCGATGAACCGCCTCGGCATGGGTCCGGCGCGCATCTACATCATCCCCTTCCTCGGCGGCCTGGCGCGCGGCCAGCGCCTGCCCGCCAGCGAGTGGGACGGGGTCAAGGTGTCGCTGGCCGGCCCGGCCTTCGGGCTGCTGGCGGCGATCCCCTTCCTCGCCCTCCACTACGCCACCGGCCAGAGCCTCTGGCTCCAGGGGGTGGCGGCCATCGCCTTCCTCAATCTGGTCAACCTCGCCCCGGCGCCGCCGCTCGACGGCTCCAAGGCGCTCGGTCCGGTGCTGGCCCGCATCCATCCGGCGCTGGAGATGGGGGCCATGATCGCGGTCGGCGCGGCGGCCATCTGGTGGGGCTTCACCAATGGCGCCTGGATTTTCGCCGCCTTCCTCGCCCTCGCCCTGTTCGCCCATATCCGTCGCGGCGCCTGGCGGCCCGAGGGGCGGCGGCTGACGTGGGGCGAGGCCGGCAAGAGCGTGGCCCTGTTCCTGCTGACCGCCGCGGCCTGTGTCGGGGTCGGGGCGCTTGGCGCCTGGCCGGCGCTTATGGGCGGCGCCGGAAACGGGATGGAGCTCATCTGATGCGCCCGCTCCGCGATCGTCAGCTCCACGACGGGCCGCTGGTCATCGGCGGCGGTCTGGCCGGCCTGTCGGCGGCGCTGGAGGCAGCCCCGCGGCAGACCTTGCTGCTGACCCCGGCGCCGCTGCTGCAGGCCTGCGCCTCGGCCTGGGCCCAGGGGGGGCTGGCCGCGGCCCTGACGGCGGCGGACTCCCCCGGACTGCACGCCCGGGACACCGAAGTCGCCGGGGCCGGCCTCGTGGTTCCGGACGCCGCCCGCGCCCTGACCGACGAAGGCCGCGCCACGGTCGAGTGGCTGGCCGGGCTCGGGGCCCCGTTCGATCGCGACGCGACCGGCGGCTTCAGCGTCAGCCTCGAGGCGGCGCACAGCGTGGCCCGCGTCGCCCGGGTCGGCGGCGACGGCGCGGGGCGCGCCATCCTCTCCGCCCTCGTCGCCGCCGTACGGGCGGCCCCCCATGTCCGCATCGTCGAGAACGCCCGGCTGCGCGGCCTGCTGCAGGACGCTGCCGGACGGGTGTGCGGCGTGGTGGTCGAGCGCGACGGCCGGTTGACCGATGTTCTCGCCCCGACGGTGATCCTGGCCACCGGCGGTGTCGGCGGCCTCTACGCCGTGACCACCACGCCGGCGGCCCTCAAGGGCGAGGGGCTGGCGCTGGCGGCGCTGGCCGGGGCCGAAATCCTTGATCCCGAGTTCGTCCAGTTTCACCCCACGGCCATCGACGTCGGCCTCGACCCGGCCCCTCTCGCCACCGAGGCGCTGCGCGGAGAGGCGGCCCGCCTGATCGACGGGACCGGCGCCTTCCTGCTGGGCGCGGCGGCCGAGGCTGACCTCGCGCCACGCGACGTGGTGGCCCGCGCCGTCCATGCCGCGCGCCAGTCCGGCAGAGGCGCCTTCCTCGACGCCCGCGCCGCCATCGGCGCCCACTTCCCGGAGCATTTCCCGGCGGTGTTCGCCGCCTGCATGGGCGCCGGCCTCGACCCGCGCGAGGCGCCGATCCCGGTGGCGGCGGCGGCCCACTATCACATGGGCGGCATCGCCGCCGACGCCGACGGGTGTACAGGTCTGGAAGGCCTGCTCGCCGTCGGCGAGTGCGCCGCGACGGGCGTTCACGGGGCCAACCGCCTGGCCTCCAACTCCCTGCTCGAAGCGGCCGCCTTCGGTCGTCGCGCCGGCCGTCTGGCGGCGGCGGGGCCGGGCGGGGCGTCGGGCCGCGCCGCAGTCGTCGGCGGCGAGGTTCCGCCGGACCTGGCCCCCGAGGCGCTGGGCGAGCTGCGCCGGGCCATGACGGCTGAAGCCGGGGTGGTGCGCGACGCCGCCGGCCTGACCCGGCTGCTGGACCTGATCGCCCGGCTGGAGCGCACGGCGCCGGACGCGCCGCCGCTGGTCGCCGCCGGCCTCATCGCCCACGCGGCGCTGGCGCGGCGCGAGAGCCGCGGCGGCCACTACCGCGCCGACTTCCCCGAGCCCGCCGCCGAGGCGCGGCACAGCTGCCTGCGCCGCCCGCCCACCCCGAGGACCGCCGCCGCATGACGCCGCCGCCCGACCTTCTGCTGGAGCCGGTGGTGCGGCTGGCGCTCGCCGAGGATCTCGGTCGCGCTGGCGACCTGACCGCGACCGCCTGCGTCCCGCCAGGGACGCGCATGCAGGCGGTGATCGCCGCGCGCGCGCCCGGCGTGGCCGCCGGCCTGGGCCTCGCGCCCCTGACCGTGCGCCTGCTCGATCCAGAGGCCCGGGTCGAGCTGCTGGCGGCGGATGGGCAGGCGGTCGAGGGCGGCGCCGCCCTCGTGCGTGTGGAGGGCGACGCCCGTGCGCTGCTGGCGGCCGAGCGCACCATGCTCAATCTGATCGGCCGGCTGTGCGGGGTGGCCACCCTGACCCGCCGGTACGTGGACGCCGTGGCCGGGACCGGCGCGCGCATCGCCGATACGCGCAAGACCACCCCCGGGCTCCGGGCGCTGGAAAAGCACGCCGTGCGCTGCGGCGGCGGCATGAATCACCGCTTCGGTCTCGATGACGCGATCCTGATCAAGGACAACCACATCGCCGTCTGCGGCGGCGTGGCGGCGGCGATCCGCGCGGCGCGGGCGTCGGCGGGCCATCTGGTGCGGGTCGAGGTGGAGGTCGACACGCTCGACCAGTTCACTGTCGCCCTGGCCGAGCAGCCGGATGTGATCATGCTGGACAACTTCGACCTGACGCAGCTCCGCGCGGCGGTGACGCAGGCCGCGACGCAGCCGACGCGACCGGTGCTGGAGGCGTCGGGCGGCGTCACGCTCGGGACTGTTCGGGACCTCGCCGCCACGGGCGTCGATGTGATTTCCGTGGGGGCCCTGACCCATTCGGCGCCGACGCTCGATGTCGGCCTGGACGTCGTCTGACGGAACTTCCGCCGTCGACCGACGTTGCTCTCCTGCTTCAGCGAGGAGAATGGTCATGACCCGTCCACCGCCGAACCCTGACATGCCCCGTCGCCCGGGCGATCCCGAGGGCCAAGCCGCCAAGGGGCAGGGGTTGGGAGATCGTCGCGATCGCGCCACGGAAATCGACACCGGGCAGCCCGGGGATTCCGACGTCAACACCGAGATTCAGGGACGCTTCGGCAACCTTGGCCAGAACCTGACGACGCGATGGAAGACGCCGCCGCGCTGACTTGAGATTAGTTGCGCACCGGGGCGGCGCCCTCGGCGGGCATGGCGGGCTCGTCCGCAACAACCTCGGCCGGGGGCTCGCTGACCGGTCGCGTGACCGGCGCGGACGCGGTCGGCCCTGTGCGGCCTTCCTGGGCGAGGACGATGGAATAGGCGACCGCCTGGCCGGCCTGGCGCATGGGCTGGGTCGGGTCGAGGCTGGCCAGCACCGGGGTTTCGGCCGGAGCTGTCGAAGGCGCCGGCTCATAGGCGAAGGCGGCGTTGGCCCCGGCGCGACCGCCGAAGCGATAGAAGATGTGGTCGCCGACCTGGGCCACCTGCAGCAGGCTGTGCCGCCAGCGCGGGCTGACCGCCGTAGTGTGGAAGTGGGTGGCCGTGCCGACGCCGGCGAACACCTCGCCGGACAGGGCGCGGGCGGCCACGTCGCGGGCGCGCGTCCAGGCGGTGCGGTTCACCGGACCGCGCATGGCGCCGTTGCAGGTGAAGCTGAACTGGCAGCCGGTCTGGCGCGAGGCGCCCTGGAACACCACGCCGCAGATGGTCTTGGGGAAGGCGGGATGGCGGGCGCGGTTCAGGACGACCTGGGCCACGGCCTGCATGCCGGCGCGGCCTTCACCGCGGGCTTCGTAATAGACCGCCTGGGTCAGGCACTCGAGGTCGCGGGAGGCGTCGAGCGCGCCGGAAAACTGGAAGGGGCGGGCGGGGGTGGTCAGGCCGATACGCCGCAAGCCGGCCTCGCCGCTCGACCGGGCCCGCAGATCCTCGAGGCGGGCGGTCATCAGCTCGGCGTGGCGGTCGCGCTGGGTCGGGCCGGCGACGCTGTAGGGATCGTGACGACGGGCGATGGCCAGGGCGCTGGCGTCCAGACCGCCTGCGGCGGCGGCCAGCGCTTCTTCCGTAAAGCCGGCCGACGAGGCGCCTTCGAGCCGCTCCACCTGGGCCCGCACGGTCGTCGCCTTCGCGGCCATGCCGCCGGCGTAGGCGCACCCGATCGCCAAGCCGGCCAGTACGCCAACGGCGACGGCGGCATGGGCGGGCTTTACACGGACCATGGAGGCGGCGCGCAGGGGCGGTCGCGGCGAGAGGGTCGACAAGCAAGGCGTCCTATGCGGCAGGGCGGGAAACGTCGCCCCCGGGTCGTCTCGGGTGCCCGACAGCCATCGGGTCCCGGCAGGTCAGCGGCCGTACGGAGCCGCTACAGAGCGGGCCTTTATAGCCTTTAATATGGCGGCAATGTGTTCGATTCGCAAGGCGCGGTCTGCTGCGAGCACCCAGGCGCTGTGTCGGGACGCCTCACAGACCAAAAAATCCAGCGTCGCCAAGGGGCTCCCTGTACAATCTCGCACTACTGTACGCGACAGCTTGTCTACTTCTGAAGCTCGCACGGAAACATTGTCTTCGCGAGCGGCGCGTACGCCTTCGTCGGGGCGGTTTTCTTGATCGGAACCGGGCTGCAGGGCGGGCGTTCCTGAGGGCAGTCCACAGGAGAGTCCCCATGCGTTTGTCGCTTCGTCCCGCCCTTGTCGTCGTCGGTGTCGCCGGTCTGCTGACCGCCTGCGGCGCCACCATCGAGCAGAAGGCGGCGACCGGCGCTGTCGCCGGCGCCGTGGTGGCCGGGCCGGTGGGCGCCGCGCTTGGCGCGGCGGCCGGGGCCGCTGTGGGGCAGGCGCAGAAGCCGGATTGAGTCGCCGCGGTCCGGTGATCCGGCCATTTCAGCTTGCGATCACCGGTCGGGCAGCCTATTTGCCGCGGGCTGACGCCATTGTGCGTCCGCGTTGTGCGAGGCGCCCGACCGGTGCGTTGCGCGGCGCTCCCCAACCGAAAGCGACGTATGCGCCCCGGTTTGACGACCGGCGCCGGCGTCCTGATGCCCAAGGAATGATCCCCCGCGCATGCGCGACCTGAAACAGACCGGCTTCACCGATCGCCTTTCCGCCCAGGCGGAAGCCCGCAAGGCCCTGCTGGCCAAGTTCAAGCCCAAGCCGCACGTCCCGGCCGCCGACTTCGAGGCCGTGCGCGCGCAGCGCGAGGCCGAGCGCGAGGAACTGCGTCGCCAGCGCGAGCTTGAGAAGGCCGAGCAGCGCCGTCTGAAGGCCGAGGCGGAAGCCGCCCGCATGGAACAGGCCCGCGCCGCCGAGGAAGGCGAGCTGGCGGCCAAGCGCGCCGAGCGCAAGGCGCGCAAGCAGCTCACCAAGGAAGAGCAGAAGGCCCGCCGCGACCAGCGCTACGCCGCCCGCAAGGCCCGCCAGCGCTGATCTCGATCTTGCGGGCTTCGGCGCCGTCTCCGCGTCGGAGTCCGAAAGCCGCGAGACGTCGGCACCGTTCGCGGGCAGGGTGGGAGCATGGACGCCCCAGCCGCCCCCCTGGATCCCGAAGCTTGCTATCGCGCCCTGACGGCGCGAGATGCCCGCTTTGACGGGCGTTTCTTTACCTGTGTCCTGACCACCGGAATCTATTGTCGCCCGGTCTGCCCGGCGCGGACGCCGAAGCGCGAGAATGTCCGCTTCGCCGAGAGTGCCGCGGCGGCCGAGGCGCGCGGCTTCCGTCCCTGCCTGCGCTGTCGCCCCGAGACGGCGCCCGATATGGGCGCCTGGCGCGGCTCCTCCGCCACCGTCAGCCGGGGGCTTGCCCTGATCGAGGCGGGCGCGCTGGACGACGGCGATGTGGAGAGGCTCGCCGGACGTCTTGGCGTCGGCGGCCGCCACCTGCGGCGTCTGTTCCGCCAGCACCTCGGCGCGACGCCTGTGGCGGTGGCTCAGACGCGGCGTGTGCTGCTGGCCCGTTCGCTGCTGCACGACAGCGACCTGTCGATGGCAGATGTCGCCCTCGCTGCCGGCTTCGGCAGCGTGCGCCGCTTCAACGAGACCTTTCAGGTCCTCTACGGTCGGCCGCCCTCGGCGCTGCGGCGTCGGCGCGCCCCTGCCGGCGCCGGGGAGGGCGGCGTGCGGCTCGGCCTGCCGCTCCGCGAGCCCTATGATGCGGCCCAGGTCCTCTCCGATCTCGTCGCCGCAGGCGAGACGGTGGAGGGCGGGGTCTGGCGTCGGACGCTGGTCCCTGATGACGGGGCCGAGGGGGGGCTGGAGGCGCGCCTCGCGCCCGGTCGCCTCGACCTTCAGGCGTCCGTGTCCGACCTGCGCGTCCTGCCTCGGCTGCTGGCCCGGGTGCGCCGGCTGTTCGACCTGTCGGCGGATCCCGACGTCATCGCCCGCGACCTTTCGGCAGACCCCCGGCTCCGCGATGCCGTGGCCCGGCGTCCCGGGCTGCGCGTGGTCGGCCGCTGGGCCGGCGACCCGGCCGCACCGCCGCCCTGCCCGCCGGACGTGCCGATTGCGGACGCATGGCGCCCCTGGGAGGCCTACGCCCTGCGTCACCTGCGCGAGGCGGCCGCAGAACATCCCCTGCCCCTGAAACCCGGAGCCGCGCCATGCTGACCGTCACCTCGCGCCTTGTCGTGTCCCGGGTCGGGACACCCCTGGCTCCCCTCAGCCTTGTCACGGACGGGGAGGGGGCCGTACTGGCCCTCGACTTCGAGGATTTCGAGGATCGTATGCGGCGCCTCCTCGCGCGCTACCACGGCCCGCTGACGCCGGTGTCCGGCGAACCGCCTCGCGCTGTCGCGGACGCGCTCGCCGCCTACTTCGAGGGCGAGCTCACCGCGCTGGACGGGCTGTCGGTGCGCATGGGGGGGACGGCTTTCCAGAAGGGCGTCTGGACGGCCCTGCGCGCCATTCCGGCTGGCGAGACCCGCAGCTACGGCGCGCTGGCGGCTACGCTCGGGACGCCGAAGGCGGTGCGGGCGGTGGGGCTGGCGAACAGGGCCAATCCGGCAGCGCTCATCGTGCCCTGCCATCGCGTGGTCGGGGCCTCTGGCGCCCTCACAGGCTACGCCGGCGGCGTGGCGCGCAAGGCCTGGCTGCTGCGGCACGAGGGCGTGCTCGCGGCCTGACGCGAAAAGGGCCCCCGGGTTGCCCCGGAGGCCCTTGATCGTCCCTGGCTGTCCGCGGACTTAGCGGGCGGCCTGGAAGCGCTCGACCGAGGCGGTGACGCGCTCGTTGATCGGCTTGAAGCTGTCCTTCATCGAGGCCGTCAGGGTGTCGGTCATCTTGGTGACTTCCGACAGATAGGTCTCGATCGCCGACTTGGCGAAGGTGGTCTGCAGCTCGACCAGTTCCTGCACCGAGCGCGCCGAGGCCAGCGACTGGGCGGCGCTCAGGTTCTGCTCAAGGGTCTTCTTCGAGTAGGCCATCGCCTGCTGCGACAGGGCCTCGGCGCCACGCTGGGCGGCCGTGGCCGACTCGACCATGGCTTCGAGGTTCTTCTTGCCGTGCGAGGAGATCTCGGTGAGGCCGGCGACCGAGCGGTCGATGGTCTCGCGGAACGCCTGGGCGCCGGCGGCCTGGGCCTTCTCGGCGGTCGCCTTGGCGGCGGTGGTGGCTTGTTCGACGGTTTTCTTCACGGTTTCAGCGCTGTCGGCCATTGGGGGAGCTCCTGAAGCTTGCGCGTTGACGCTATTTTTTCTCGCGCCGGGCGAGCCCGAGCACGCGCGCCTTATGCTGCAATTGCGAAGGGAGGTCAAGGCGTATTGTGCAGCGCACAACATGAGCGCAATTCATCCTACGATTGGTCCGGTCAATCTGCGGGGGATATGGCTTCACAAGTCTGTTCAGGGTGCGTTAACCCAACCACAAGTCGGCTCCGTCATGGTATGGGGCTTGCTTCCGTCCCGTGTCGGGGCTGTCGCCGTCGCCCAGCCGCAGTAGAGGCCGCACGTCCGAAGATGAGTCCGCTTCGCCGAGCCGTACCCCTCGCCGCCGTCGTGGCCCTGGTGCTGTCGGCCGCCCCCTCGTCGCCGCCGGTAGTCGCCCAGTCCGGCGAGAATGTGCGCTACGCCGCCATCGTCGTCGACGCCGCCTCGGGCGAGGTGCTGTTCGCCCGCCACGCCGATGCGCGTCGCTACCCGGCCTCCATCACCAAGGTGATGACGCTCTACATGGCGTTCGAGGCGCTCGCCGAGGGCCGCATCAAGCTGACGGACGAGATCACGGTCTCGCCGCGCGCCGCCTCCCAGCCGCCGTCGAAGCTGGGCCTGCCGGCCGGGGCGACCATCACGGTGGATGACGCCATGCGCTCGCTGGCGGTGCGCTCGGCCAACGACATGGCCGTGGCCCTGGCCGAGCATGTCGCCGGCTCCGAGGCGCGGTTCTCGGCGCAGATGACACTGAAGGCGCAGCAGCTGGGCATGAGCCAGACGCGCTTCGTCAATCCGCACGGCCTGCCGGATGCGCGCCAGCTGACCACGGCGCGGGACCTGGCGGTGATGACCCGCGCCATCATGCGCGACTTCCCCCAGTACTATCACTACTTCGGCCAGCAACACTGGGTGTACAACGGCCGGGAGTACGCCAACACTAACGGCTTGCTGCACAACGGCTCTGGCTACGACGGCATCAAGACGGGCTACACCAACGCCTCGGGGTACAACCTCGCGGCCTCGGCGGTCCGGGAAGGGCGGCGGGTCAACACCATCGTGCTGGGCGGGCGGTCCACCGCCTCACGCAATTCGCACGTCGCCGAGCTGATGAATACGGCGTTCGAGTTCGAGGCCCTCCGCCGTGGTGACGCCCCGGTGCAGATGGCCCAGGTCTTCTTCGAGCAGCGCGGCTTCGGCGTCGGCGGGGATATCCGTCTGGGCGACGGGCCGGTGGCCTATGCGTCCCTCGACCGCGCCCCGGCCGAAGGGGCGACAGCCGCGGGCAGTGAGTCTGACGCCGTCGGCACGGCGCTGGTGGCGCTGGCCTCGGGTCCGGCGGCGGACACCGCGAACCTGAGCCTCACGGATCGGCTGAACAGCGGGCGCGCCGCGGCGGCCCCGACGCCGGCCCCCGCGCGCGCCGCGACGCCCGCGCCCACGCCCGCGCGACCGGAGCCCGCGGGCCGCTGGGCGGTCCAGGTCGGCGCCTTCCGCGACCGCGAGGTGGCGCAGGGCTGGCTGACCGAGGTCAATCGCCGCTTCCGCAGCCAGTTTCGCGGTACGGAACAGACGGTCCAGACCGCGGGCGAATGGTATCGCTCGCGCTTCGTCGGCCTGACCGAAGAGGCGGCGCGCGAGGCCTGCGAGGCGCTGGGCGCCCGGCGCGTCACCTGCGCCGTGATCCGTCCCGAATAGGGCTCAGCCGCCGGCGTCGAGTTTCGCCGCCACCTCCAGCAGATCAGCCCAGACCGCGCCCTTGGCCTGCGGCTGACGCAGCAGGAAGGCCGGGTGCAGGGTGGCCATGACCGGGGCCTCGACGCCGCCTTCGGTCAGCTGCCAGTCGCGCCACTGTCCGCGCAGCTTCATCACTCCCTCCTCGGCGCGCAGCACCGACCGGGCCGCGGCCGCGCCGAGCAACAGCACCGCCTTCGGACGAACGAGGGCGAAGGCGCGTTCGACGAACGGGGCGCAGACGCGCTGCTCGTCCGGGCTCGGGGTGCGGTTGCCCGGCGGGCGCCAGAAGACGGTGTTGGTGATGAACACCTGATCGGCCAGCCCGGCCGCGGCCAGCATGCGGTCCAGCAACTGGCCGGCGCGGCCGACGAAGGGCTGGCCGCGCGCGTCTTCCTCAGCCCCCGGGCCCTCGCCGATGATCATCAGCGGCGCATCGGGCCGGCCCCGGCTGAACACGGCCTGGCGCGCCCCCATGCCCTTCAGGGGGCAGCCGTCGAAGGCGGCGATGGCGGCGGCGAGGGCGTCGAGGTCGGCGCAGGCCGCGGCCAGGGCGCGGGCTTCCGTGGCCGCGGAGGCCGGATCGGCGCTGCCCGCCGTCGCCAGCGTCAACGGCGCGGTCGGCCGGACGGGCACGGGCGGCGGAGGCGCCGGGACCGCCATCCGGTCCACCGGCGCATCCTCGTAGGCCATGTCGACGCCGGCCTCGGCCCAGAAGGCCAGGAAGGCTTCCAGCGCGCGGCCGTCCTGAGGCGAAATGTCGGTGGGCGCGTTCATGACCAGACCCGGGATAATCCTTGACCGCCCCCGCGTCACCTACGGATAAGCGGTCAATAGACCCTTCAACGCACGAGGATACGCCGACCTTGGCCGAGCAAGCGATCGAAGGCGGGGCCGCCAGCGCCCGCCAGGAAGCCATCCTGGACAATCTGCCGCCGCTGGAGGCGCTGCAGGGCGTCGAGCGCGAGGTGATGGAGTACGATGTCGTGATTGTCGGCGGCGGGCCTGCCGGCCTCGCCGCGGCCATCCGGCTGAAGCAGCGCGCCGAGAAGGACGGGGCCGAGATCTCCGTCGCCGTGCTGGAGAAGAGCGCCGAGATCGGCGGCCACATCCTGTCCGGCGCGGTGATCGATCCCAAGGCGCTGGGCGAGCTGTTTCCGGACTGGAAGGCGCGTGGCGCCCCGCTCGAGACGCCGGTGACGAAGGACCAGTTCCTGCTGTTGGGGCCGCAGGGCGAACTGCCCCTTCCGATGCCCCTTCTGCCGCCGTTCATGCACAACGACGGCTGCTACATCGCCTCGCTCGGCAACGTCGCGCGCTGGCTGGGCGAGCAGGCGGAAGCGCTGGGCGTCGAGGTGTATCCCGGCATGGCCGCCAGCCATGTCGTCTGGGAAGAGGGGACCGGCCGGGTCAAGGGCGTGGTCGCCGGGGTGTTCGGCATCGACCGGGAGGGCAAGCCCACCGGCGACTTCCAGCCGGGTCTGGAGCTGCATGGCAAGTACGTCTTCATTGCCGAGGGCGTGCGCGGCTCGCTGGCCAAGACCATCATCTCGCGCCACCGGCTGCAGGACGGCAGGTCGCCCCAGAAGTACGGCATCGGTCTGAAGGAGCTCTGGCAGGTGCCGGCCGAGAAGCACCGGCCGGGCCTGGCCCAGCACACCACCGGCTGGCCGCTGGACGACAAGACCGGCGGCGGCAGCTTTATGTACCATTTCGGCGACCGCTACGTGGCCATAGGCTATGTGGTGCACCTGAACTACAGGAACCCGCATCTGTCGCCGTTCGACGAGTTCCAGCGGTTCAAGCACCACCCGGCCATCGCCGAGCATCTGAAGGGCGGCACGCGCATCTCCTACGGCGCGCGGGCCATCGTCGAGGGCGGGCTGCAGTCGATCCCGAAGCTCAGCTTCCCGGGCGGCGTGCTGATCGGCTGCTCGGCCGGCTTCGTCAACGTGCCGCGCATCAAGGGCAGCCACAACGCCATGAAGACCGGGATGCTGGCCGCCGACGCCGCCTATGAGGCGGTGCGCGCGGGCCGTTCCGGCGACGAGCTGGTCGAGTACCAGACCGCCTTCGAGGCCAGCTGGGTCTACAAGGAGCTGGCGCTCGTCCGGAACGCCAAGCCGCTGCTGTCGAAGTTCGGCACGACGCTGGGCGGTGCGCTGGGCATGTTCGACATGTGGTGCCGCACCCTGCTGGGCGGCTGGTCGCCGATCCCGACACTGAAGCATGACAAGACCGACGCCGCCTCGACGGGGCTGGCGAAGGATCACAAGCCGATCGCCTATCCGAAGCCGGACGGGAAGCTGAGCTTCGACAAGCTGTCGTCGGTGTTCATTTCCAACACCAACCACGCCGAGGAGCAGCCCGCGCACCTCAAGCTGATCGACCCGTCCGTACCGATCCAGGTGAACCTGCCGAAGTACGGCGAGCCGGCGCGCCTCTACTGCCCGGCGGGCGTGTATGAGGTGGTCTACGGCGACGAGGCGGCGAAGGCGGATCCGCGGTTCGTCATCAACGCCCAGAACTGCGTCCACTGCAAAACCTGCGACATCAAGGATCCGTCGCAGAACATCGTCTGGACCACGCCCGAGGGCGGCGGCGGCCCGAACTACCCCAACATGTGACCCCCGGGGCGGCGCCTCCGGGCGCCGCCGCCTTGCCGCGGCCACGCAAAACGGGGAGGCTGTCGGCTCCCCGAACGGACGCGACCATGACCGAACGCCTCAAGCCCGCCCTTCTCGCCGTCCTGGCGACCAGCCTCGTCATGGGACTGGCCGCCGGCGACGTGGCCAGCGCCGCCGAGGCGCGTCCGGTGGTGCGGCTCGGCCCCGACCTGAGCGGCCGGTTGATCGATCCGGAAGGAAGGTCCGCCTATGGCTTGTTCCTGGCCGGTCGATCCGCCTTCGCCCAGGGGCGCGCCGGGGCCGCGGCCGACTATCTGGCGGCGGCGCGAGCGCTCGCGGGGGATCAGTCCCGGCTTGCCGATCAGGCGTTCACCGCCGCGCTGCTGGCCGGTGACCTGACGCTGGCGGCCGAGACGGCGCCGAGCCCCGAGACCGCGCCCGCGGTGCTGGTCGAGGCCGGTCGGCTGGCCCGCGTGGTGGAGGCGCTTCGCAGTGGTCGCGCGCGCGCCGGGCATCAGGCGCTGGTCGAGGCCCCGATCGGGGCGCCGCATGCCCGGGCCGGGGCCCTGCTGGCGCCTTGGGCGGCGGCCATGGCCGGCGACTGGAACGCCGCGGTCGCCGAACCCACGGCCGCCGATCCGCGCACCCTCGTCTTCCTGCGCTACAGCCGCGCCCAGTTGCTGGAGCGCCGCGGCCGTCACGCCGAGGCGGAGGCGGCCTGGGCCGCACTGGTGCGCGACACGCCCAACGCCGCCCTGTTCCGGGCCGACTACGGCGCCTTCCTCGAACGCCGGGGACGGCGCGAGGAGGCGCGGGCCGTCTACGCCGCCGCCGGATCCCCCGCCGGTCGAGCGCCGGAGGGGCTGGCGCGCCTGGAGGCGGGCGGCCGACCGCCGGCTCCTGTCAGCCTGCGCGCCGGGGCCGCTGCCGCCCTGATGGCCGCCGCCACCGCCGCCGTGGCGGATCAGGCCGGCGAGTTCGCCGTCGCCTATCTGCAGATGGCGCTGGCGCTCGACGACGACGACGCCCTGCGTCTGCGGCTCGGCCAGACCCTGGCCCAGCTGGAGCGCGGCGCCGCAGCGCGCGAGGTCTTCAGCCGGATCCGGCCCGACCGACCGGCGCTCTACGCCTCGGCGCGGCTGGGCATCGCCTTCAGTCTGGAGAGCGAGGGGGACATCGACGGGGCGGTGCGCGAGGCCCGGACGGCCTTTGCCGTCTCGCCGGACGACGCCGGCTTCGCCTATGCCCTGGCCGCCTTCCTGCTCCAGGCGGAGGAGCCGCAGGGGGCGCTCGATCTGCTGACGGGGCCGCTGCTCAACACGGTCGGTCAAGGGCCGGAGGTGCAGTTCCTGCGCGGGGCCGCCTATGAGTCGCTCGACCGGATCCCCGAGGCCGAGGCCGAGCTCTGGGCGGCGCATCAGGCCGCGCCGGATGACGCCACCATCCTGAACTACCTCGGCTACATGTGGGTCGATCGCGGTCTGCGGGTGGAGCAGGGGGCCGAGATGATCGCCCGCGCCTTCGCCGCCGAGCCCGAGAACGGCAACATCCAGGACTCGCTCGGCTGGGCCCAGTACCGGCAGGGGCAGTATGAGGCGGCGGTCGAGACGCTTGAGGCGGCGGTGGCCAAGGAGCCGGCCAATGCCGAGATCAACGGCCACCTAGGTGACGCCTACTGGAAGGTGGGACGCCGTCGCGAGGCCGGCTTCCAGTGGGCCCGGGTGCTGACCCTGGACCCGGATTCGGACGAGCGCGCCGCCGCCGAGGCCAAGCTGGCCATCGGGCTGGACGCCTTTGAGGCCGCGCAGGCCGAGCCTGCCGGGGCCGCTACGACGACCGCGGCCACCGCGCTGGAGCGCTGAGCCCGGCATGACGGCCTCCGCGACGGCCCTGGCTCCCGCCAAGGTCAATCTGTTCCTGCACGTCGGGCCGCCGGCGCCCGACGGCTATCACCCGCTGGCCAGTCTGGTGGCCTTCGCCGATGTGGGCGACACCGTCACCGTCGAGGTCGCCGATGCCCCGGCCTTCGGCGTTGAGGGCCCGTTCGCGGCGGGCCTGGCCGACGAGACCGACAATCTGGTCACCCGGGCGCTGGCGCATTTCGCCCTCGCGGCGCAGCGGCCCGGCCTCGCCTTCGCCGCCGCGCTCGACAAGCGCCTGCCGGTCGCCGCCGGGCTCGGCGGCGGCTCGTCGGACGCCGGCGCGGCGCTCAGGCTGGCCAACGGCCTGACCGGCCGCCCGCTTGATGAGCCCGCTCTGGAAGCTGTGGCGGGGACCCTGGGGGCCGATGGCCCTATGTGCCTGCGCGCGGAGACGGCCTGGGCCACCGGCCGGGGCGATGTGCTGCAGCCCGAGCCGCGCCTGCCGGCGCTGGCCGCTGTGCTGGTCAATCCGGGCGCGCCGTCGCCGACCGGGGCGGTCTATCGGGCCTACGACGCCGACGTGACCGGGGCTGCAGACCTGCCGGCCCCGCCGGCTGACTGGAGGGCGACTGCGGTGATCGACTGGCTGGCGGCGCAGCGGAATGATCTGGAGGCCCCGGCCGTGCGGCTGGAGCCCCGCATCGGCGCGGCGCTGGCCGCGGTCCGGTCTGACCCTGGCGTGGCGCTGGCCCGGATGTCCGGGTCGGGCGCGACAGTGTTCGGCCTCTGTCCGGACCCGGCGGCGGCGGCCGCAGTGGCGGCGCGGCTGCAGGCCGTCCATCCCGGCTGGTGGGTCACCGCCTGCCGTCTCGGCGGCGCGGCTTAAGGCTTCCCATACGTCCGCGTGGCAGGATGCTGCGTATGGACACGCTCGCGCCCGATCACGCCGCCGCCTTCCGCGCCGTTCTCGCCCGCCTGTCGCCCGACGACGCGGCCGCCGTGGAGGCGCTCGCCCCCTTTGCCGCCCGGGACGCCGCTGTTGCGGCCCCGCACTGGAACTTCGACCTGCCGTCCCACGCCGCTGAGGCGGCGCTGGCGGCGCACTTCGGGGATCGCCTGACCGACGCCCACCGGCGCGCCCTGGTGGCCGTCTGGGCGCTGGAGCTGCCGCGGCGCGCCGCCGCGGAGGACCTGCCGCCGGAGGTGCACGCCCTCTATCCGGAGTGGATCGGGCGCATGGCCGATTTCCTCACGGCGGCCGAGGATCCCTACGACCGCGACTTCTGGGCCAAGGACGTACGCCTGTCGCTGGCGCTCAGCGTCCCCGGGGCGCGCACCCAGATGATCGACCTGTCCTCGCCGCTCGGCGCCGGTCAGGTGCTTCGGCACGCCCGCGAGGGCCACGGCTGGTCGGTGGTGGCCGACTACGCCCGCGCCCAGGCCTGGAAGCCGTGGCTGGAGGTGCATACCGAGAGCCGCGAACTTGGCGATTTCAACGAGGCCGGCTGGGACCGCGCCTGGGCCACGGCGGCGGAGATCCTCAGGCGCCGGCCGCACATGGCCGGCATGCTGGGGGCCAGCTGGTTCTATGACCCGCCGCTGGAGACGATCAGCCCGCGGCTGGCCTATCTGCGGCTCAACCCGCTGCAGCACGGGGCCTTCATGGTCCACCAGGGGCCGGACGAGATCCACACCCAGAGGGCGTCCGCCTCCTCGCCGACACGGCGGGCGATGATCGAGGCCGGCGAGTACACCGCCCGCTCGTGGATCGTCGCCTGGCCCCGCGCCGCCCTGATCCGCTGGGCCGACGCCCGCAAGCAGGCGGCGGCCTGAATTTTCCTCCCCCATAGCGAAGCGTATGGGGGAGGGGGACCATGCGCAGCATGGTGG
>CAZUXK010000005.1:0-4607 GCA_964624025.1 uncultured Brevundimonas sp. | reverse complement strand
CTAATCTCTCCCCCCCCCCGTGGCCGGGGTGGGGGGGTGGGGCCCCTCGCCCGGGGGGGGTGGGGCCCCCCGGGACGAAGTGCGAGGTTGCCAAGGCGTGGCGCTTGCGGTCGCCCCCTCCACCGCTTCGCGGTCCCCCTCCCCCGTTTCACGGGGGAGGAGCGTTCACCCCAGAAACTCCCTGACCACCTCCACCGCGTCCGCCAGCCCCATGCGGCGCACCTCCGCGCCGGGGGGCAAGGCGGCGAACAGCCGGGTCGGGGTGGCGGCGTCCAGCATGACGAACACGCCGCGGTCGTCGGCGCGGCGGATCAGCCGGCCGAAGGCCTGGGCGATGCGGCCGCGGGCCAGGGCGTCGTCCCAGGCGCGTCCGGCTGCGCCCTCGCCGCCGAAACGCTGGCGCCGCGCCCGGTGCAGCAGGTCCGGCCGGGGCCAGGGTGCGCGGTCGAAGGCCAGCAGCCGCAGCGACCGGCCGGGCACATCGACGCCGTCCCGCACCGCGTCCGTGCCCAGCAGGCAGCTGTCGCGCTCGGCCCGGAAGACATCGACCAGCGCCCCGACCTCGAGGGGATCGACGTGCTGGGCGTAGAGGGGGATGCCCGCCTTCGCCAGCTCCGGTCCCAGCCGCTCGTAGACCGCCTTGAGGCGGCGGATGGCGGTGAACAGGCCCAGCGCCCCGCCCCCGGCGGCGAGGAAAAGCTCGCGCATGGCCGCGGCGGTCTGGCGCGGGTCGTCCTTGCCGATGTCCGTGACCACCAGCACCCGGCTGTTGGCGGCGTAGTCGAACGGACTCTCGACCTTCAGGGTGCGGGCCGGTTCGATCAGCCGCGCCGCCCCGGTGCGCACCCGCGCTGCGTCGAACGGATCGCCGCCGTCCTCCACCGCCCCCGGATCGGTCAGAGTGGCCGAGGTCACCAGCACCCCGTGCGCCGGCATGATCACCGCCGCCTCCAGCGGCACGGTCGGATCGATCCAGTGGCGCCGCAGGGCCACGTCCTGGATACGGCCGAAGGCGGCCTCGGCCGACAGCCAGTCGACGAAGTCCGGGTCGGGCTCGTCGGAGCTTTCCTCCAGCGCGGCCAGCATGGCGCGCCAGCCGGGCAGGGTCATGCGCGCGCGCCGGTCCAGCCCGCGCAGCGCCCCCTCGATGCGGGCGCGCACGCCGCTGTCCAGCTCCGCCGCCTCGTCGTCGAGGATGTCCTCGAGGTGGCGCGACAGGGCCAGCAGCGGGGCCTCGACCGCGGCGAGGGCCTGGGCGGCGGCGCGGGCGGCTTCCAGCACCGGCTCGGTCACAGGCCGCACGGCGCATTCAAGGCCGAACTCGGTCGAGCTCGATCCCTCGGCCGCGCGGGCGCGCAGCTGGGCCAGGGCGGCGGCGAGGAAGCGCTCGATCGGCCCGACCGGATTGATCTCGCCCGAGGCCGGGGCGATGCGGCCGGACACGCCCTCGCCGGGCAGGGCGGCGGCGGCGCGGATCGCGTCGCTCAGGGCCTTGGCCGCCGGCTCATTGTCGGAGCACAGCTCGCCCAGCCGCTGCTCCAGACCCCGCCCGCGCCGGCCGCGTCCCTCGGGGCCGCGAATCCAGCGGCGCAGCTCGGCCGCCTCCTGACCCGACAGGCAGGCGGAGAAGGCGCTGTCGGCGGCCTCGAACAGGTGGTGGCCCTCGTCGAAGACGATGCGCTTCAGGGCGGCGGTCTCCCCGTCCTGTTTCAGGCCCCGCGCCGTGCGGGCACCGTCGAAGGCCGCCTGGGTCATGACGAGGGCGTGGTTGGCGATGACGAGGTCGGCCCTGCGGCTGGCCCGGATGGTCTTCTCGACGAAGCAGGTGCGGTAGTGCGGGCAGGCGGCGTGGACGCACTCGCCGCGCCGGTCGACGAGGTTGGCGGCCGAGGCCTGCCCGCCCGGCGCGACCGCGAACAGGCCCGGCAGCCAGCCGGGGAAGTCGCCGCCGGTCATGTCGCCGTCGCGGCTGTGCAGGGCCCAGCGGGCCACCAGCGCCGCCCCGATCAGGTCGCCGTTGCCCAGCTGGGCCGCCTGCACGATGTCCTGCAGGTTCAGCAGGCAGAGGTAGTTCTCACGCCCCTTGCGGACCACGGCCTTGCGCCGCCGCACCTCCGGGTCGGGCCACAGGCCGGCGCTCTCGCGGTCGATCTGGCGCTGCAGGGCGCGGGTGTAGGTCGAGACCCAGGCCGCGCCGGCGTTGCGCTCGGCCCACAGGCTGGCGGGCGCCAGATAGCCGAGGGTCTTGCCGGTGCCGGTCCCGGCCTCGGCCAGCAGCACCCGCGGCCGGCCCTCCTCATCCCGGGGCGAGAAGGCGAAGGCGGCCTCGGCGGCATAGTCCGACTGGGTCGGCCGCGCCTCGTCGAGGCCTGCCGCCTGCAGCAGCTTTTCCAGCCGGATGCGGGCGCTCTCGCTGTCGACGGGGGCCGAGCCGGCCTCGCCGCGCGGGGCTTCGTCCTCCCACTCCGGCAGGCGCGACCAGACGTCGAGGCCAGAGCTCCGCTCGCGCCGCTCGCGCAGTGGCTGCGCCGACAGGGCCGCGCGCACATGGCCGGCCCAGGGCCAGCCGGCGCGGCCGAGCGTCTCGTTCAGGGTGAACGCCGCCTCGAGTCCCGGATATTCAGGTCCGGCCAGCTCGGCCAGCAGCAGGCCCGCCGCCTCGCGCAGGGCCAGCGCCTGGGCCTCGGGCCCCGCCGGCTCGGCCAGGCCGACCGCCAGCGCCAGGCCGGTGGGGGAGGGGGCGCAGAAGGTCGCCGACCGGACGAAGGCGAACAGCTCCAGCGCATCGAACAGGCCGGGCCCGCGCGGCGGCGGGGCTAACCCCAGACGTCGCGCCGTCAGTCCCGCATGGGCGACGATCACCGCCGGCCCGGTGAACAGCCCCTCCGCCTCCCCGCGCTTGATCCGGCGCGCGCCGGCGTCGTCCGCCACCGCCCCGGCCCCCGGCGGCGTCGCCAGGGCGGGGGGCAGGGGCGGCAGGCTGGCGGCGACCTCGCGGGTCGCAGGCGCGGCGGTGGTCGGGGCTGGCGGACTCACTCCGGACAGATAGCCGCTCGAGGGCTGAAACGGAACGGGAACATTTGATTGTCACGGCGACGGGGGCGTGATAAATAGCCATGATTGATAGCCATATCTGGAGACGGTCATGAACTGGAGTCTGGCCAAGGCCAGGGACAACCTGTCCGAAGTGATCCGTCGATCCCGCACGGAAGGCCCGCAGGAGATTTCCATCCACGGTCAGGACGCTGCCGTCGTGCTTTCGGCTGAAGATTTCCGGCGTCTGAAAGACCCGCGCGCGTCGCGCGATTTCAAGGACTGGTTGCTTGGTGGGCCTTGCCTCGAAGGCGTTGACCTGGAACGCGATCGACGTCCGGCCCGAGACATCGACCCCTTCTGATGTTTCTGCTCGACACCAATGTGATCAGCGAGCCGAAGCGCGCGCGGCCTGATCCGGGCGTCGTCGCATGGTTGAACAACCAGCTCCAGTCCGACTTCCATCTCAGCGTAATCACAGTGGGCGAACTTCGGCGCGGGATCGTGCGCCTTGAGCCGAGCCGCCGCCGGGATGACCTGGACTTCTGGCTGGCCGAACTGATCATTCGTTTCAAGGAGCGCATTCTGCCGGTGGACCTGGATGTCACGGAACGCTGGGCGTCGCTGGCAGAGGCGCAGCGCGCCGCGGGGCGAGCGTCTGATATGACAGATGAGCTTATCGCGGCGACCGCCCACGTTCGCGGGCTCACCATCGTCACCCGCAACACGCGCCATTTCGAGCATACCGGCTGTCGGGTGCTGTCACCCTGGTCGATGCCGTGACCTCCATACGAAAGGGCTGCCTGCTGGTCCTTCTGGCGACGCTCCTCGTCCCGGGCGCGGGCCTCGTGTGGCTCTTCAAAAGTGAACTCATGGACATCGACAGTTGCCTCGATTCCGGTGGCCGGTGGGGTGAGGGCCGGACCTGCGAGTTCGAGGCGCCGGCAAGGTGACCCTTCCTCCCCTGTTCGCCGACTGGTTCGCGCGGCGCGGCTGGGCGCCGCGGCGTCACCAGCTGGAGATGGTCGCGGCGGCCGAGGCCGGCGCGCACGCCCTGCTGGTCGCCCCTACCGGGGGCGGCAAGACGCTGGCCGGCTTCCTGCCGACCCTGATCGAGCTGGCGGAGCGTGGGCCGCGGCCGGAGAGCGGGCCGGGCTCGGGGGCGCACACCCTCTATCTGTCGCCGCTCAAGGCCCTGACGGTCGATGTCGAGCGCAACCTGATGACGCCGATCCGCGAGATCGGGCTGAACATCCACGTCGAGAGCCGCACCGGCGACACCGGCGTCTCCAAACGCCAGCGCCAGCGTGAGTTCCCGCCGGACATCCTGCTGACCACGCCGGAGCAGCTGGCGCTGTTCCTCGCCTGGGAGGGGGCGCGCAGCTACTTCGCCGACCTGCGCTGCATCATTCTCGACGAGGTCCACGCCATCTGGAACGGCAAGCGCGGCGACCTGCTGAACCTCGGTCTCGCCCGGCTGCAGACCTTCGCCCCGGCGATGCGGCGGGTGGCGTTGAGCGCCACGGTCGATGACCCGGGAAAGATCGCGGCGTGGCTGGGGCCTTGCATTCCTC
>CAZUXK010000004.1:0-55141 GCA_964624025.1 uncultured Brevundimonas sp. | reverse complement strand
GTTCTCCTCCCTGTCGCCGAAGGCGATGGGGAGGTGGATCGCCGGCGAAGCCGGCGAGACGGAGGGGCCTACTCCGCCTTCGCCTTTGTCTTCGCCGGCGCCTTCTTCGCGGCGGTCTTCTTCGCGCCCGCCTTGCCGCCGCTGCCCGCCTTGGCGGCGATCAGGGGCAGGGCGATCTCGAGGGTGACGGCCTCGGGCTCGGTCCCCTTGGGCAGGGTGGCGTTGACCTTGCCCATCTTCACATAGGGCCCGTAGCGGCCGGCCATGATCTGGATGGCCTCGCCGGTGTCCGGGTGGGGGCCGAGCTCCTTCAGCGGTGCGGCGGCCGAGCCCCGGCCGGGACGTCCGGCGCGCTTCTCGGCCAGCAGGGCGACGGCGCGGTTCAGGCCGACGTCGAACACCTCCTCGATGTCCGACAGGTTGGCGTAGGTGCCCGCGTGGGACACGAACGGACCGAAGCGGCCGAGGCCGGCGCTGATCGGCTTGCCGTCCTCCGGGTGCACGCCGACCTCGCGCGGCAGCGACAGCAGTCGCAGGGCCCGCTCCAGATCGATCGAGGTCGGCGACCAGCCCTTGGGCAGGGACGACCGCCGCGGCTTGTCCGCCCCCGGAACAGTCAACTCCACATAGGGGCCGAAGCGGCCGATCTTGAGGTGCACCGGCGCGCCGCTGACGGGGTCCGGGCCCAGCTCGCGGTCGCCCCCGCCGGCGGCTCCGCCCTCGGCGTCGGGCGCCGAGACCGGGCGGGTGTAGCGGCAGTCGGGATAGCGCGAACAGCCGATGAAGGCGCCGAAGCGGCTGGTCTTGAGGCTGAGCCGCCCTTCGCTGCACGACGGGCAGGTGCGCGGGTCGGTCCCGTCGCCCTTGTCCGGGAAGATGTGCGGGCCCAGCGCCTCGTTCAGGTGATCGAGGATGGCGGTGGTGCGCAGCTCGCCGGCGGCCTGGGTGGCGGCGTGGAAGTCGGTCCAGAACTCGCGCAGCAGCGCCTTCCAGTCGAGTTCGCCGGCGGAGACCTCGTCCAGCCGCGTCTCAAGCGCCGCGGTGAAGTCATACTCCACCCACTTGCGGAAGAACTGCTCGAGGAAGGCGGTGACGAGCCGGCCCTTGTCCTCCGGGATGAAGCGGTTCTTGTCCATGCGGACATAGTCGCGGTCGCGCAGGGTGGTCAGGATCGAGGCGTAGGTCGAGGGTCGGCCGATGCCCAGCTCCTCCAGCTTCTTGACCAGAGTGGCCTCGGAGTAGCGCGGCGGCGGCTCGGTGAAGTGCTGCTCGGTGCGGATCGCCTCGACCTTGGCCGTCGCGCCTTCCTTCAGCGCCGGCAGGCGGCCGCCCTCGTCCTCCTCATCGTCGGTGCCCTGACGCGGGCGATCGTCGCGCCCCTCCTCATAGACGGCCATGTAGCCGTCGAAGGCCACGACCTGGCCGGTGGCGCGCAGGCCGGTGCGGCCGTCCGCGGTCTCGATCTCGACGCTGGTGCGATCCAGCCGCGCCTGCTCCATCTGGCTGGCGACGGTGCGCTTCCAGATCAGCTCGTAGAGCCGCTGCAGGTCGCTCTCCAGTCGCACACTGTCCGGATGGCGCGTCAGGTTGGTCGGGCGGATGGCCTCGTGCGCCTCCTGGGCGTTCTTGGCCTTGGACTTGTAGTAGCGCGGCTCGGACGGGAGGTAGGCGGGGCCGAAGCGATCGCCGATCACCTCCCGGGTCTGGGCCAAGCCCTCGGGGCTGATCGCCACGCCGTCGGTCCGCATGTAGGTGATCAGGCCGCCGGTCTCGTCGACGCCTTCATACAGACGCTGCGCCGCCTGCATGGTGCGCTGGGCGGTGAAGCCCAGCTTGCGCGCGGCTTCCTGCTGCAGGGTCGAGGTGGTGAAGGGCGGCGGCGGGCTCTTGCGCACCGGCTTCTTCTCGATGGCGCGAATGGTCAGGCCGCCGGCGGCGATGGCGGCGCGGGCGGCCTGGGCCGTGGCCTCGTCGCGGATGTCGAGCCGCTGGACGCGCTTGCCCTCATGCTTGACCAGGCGGGCGAGGAAGGGCGGGCTGTCGGCGACCAGATCCGCCTCGACCGACCAGTACTCCTGGGGCTTGAACCGCTCGATCTCCATCTCGCGGTCGACGACGATGCGCAGGGCCACGGACTGGACGCGTCCGGCCGAGCGGGCGCCGGGCAGCTTGCGCCACAGCACCGGCGACAGGGTGAAGCCGACCAGATAGTCGAGCGCGCGGCGCGCCAGATAGGCGTCGACCAGCTCCATGTCGATCTGGCGCGGCTGGGCCATGGCCTCCAGCACCGCGCCCCTGGTGATGGCGTTGAAGGTGACCCGCTGGACCTCGGTGTCCTTGAGGGCGCGCTTCTTCTGCAGCACCTCCAGCACGTGCCAGCTGATGGCCTCGCCCTCGCGGTCGGGGTCGGTGGCGAGGATGACGCGGCTGGACCCCTTGGCGGCCTCGGCGATCTCCGAGAGGCGCTTGGCGGCCTTGGCGTCGACCTCCCAGTTCATGGCGAAGTCATCGTCGGGCAGGACCGAGCCATCCTTCGACGGCAGGTCGCGCACGTGGCCGTACGAGGCCAGGACCTTGTAGTCCGGACCAAGGTACTTGTTGATGGTCTTGGCCTTTGCGGGGCTCTCGACGATGACGAGATTCATGGGGGAGGGAGGCGTCCTGGACGGGCCGGAGAGGGGCGGGAACGTGGTTGTCGCCGCGTCCGGTGT
Organism: uncultured Brevundimonas sp.; assembly: GCA_964624025.1. Lineage (GTDB taxonomy): Bacteria > Pseudomonadota > Alphaproteobacteria > Caulobacterales > Caulobacteraceae > Brevundimonas. Next base: position 52,430 of record CAZUXK010000004.1, on the reverse strand, counting down.
CAATCACGCCCTTGCCGCGGGGCCGAAATGCCCCTGCGCAGGAGGGGCGCCTAGAGGCTGACGAGACCGCCCGGGAGCAGTTCGGCGCGCCCGGCCAGGGCCAGCTCCAGCAAGGCGGCGCTGACAGCGCCGACCGGCGCCCCGAGGGCGCGCGCAAGCTCGTCCCGGGGCGTCGGCGTCGGCGACAGCAGGGCCGCGACCCGCTCGACGAGGGCGTCGTCGGCGGGCTCGGGCGCGGCGCCGGCGAAGGGCTCGCCAGGCTCGTCGAGGGTGTGGTCGGGCCGCAGCTCGCGCAGGACGTCCTCGACGCCCTCACAGACATGGGCGCCCTGCCGCAGCAGGTCGTTGACGCCGCGCGATCGCGGATCCAGCGGCGAGCCCGGCACCGCGAACACCTCGCGACCCTGTTCGGCGGCGAGCCGGGCGGTGATCAGCGAGCCGGACCGAAGCTCGGCCTCGACCACAACGACCGCCTGTGACAGGCCGGCGATCAGACGGTTGCGTCGCGGGAAGTCACGCGCCTGGGCCCGGGCTCCGACCGGGCTCTCGGACAGGACGCAGCCGGCCTCGGCGATGCGGCGATAGAGGTCGACATGTTCGGGCGGATAGATGTCGTCGATCCCGCCGCCGAGCACCGCCACGGTTCCGGTCGGCAGGGCGCCTTCGTGGGCGGCGGCGTCGATGCCGCGGGCCATGCCGGAGACCACCACGACGCCCACTTCCCCGAGCCCCAGCGCCAGACCGCGGGCGATGCGCTGGCCGCCGGCGGAGGCGATCCGCGCGCCGACCAGAGCCACGCTGGCGCTCGCTGACAGCAGCTCCGGCCGGCCCAGGGCCCACAACACCGGCGGGGGCGGATCGATCCGGGCCAGGCGGGGCGGAAAGTCGGGATCGCCCAACACCAGCAGCCTCGCCCCGAGCGCTTCGCCCGCCGCGACCTCGCGGCCGATGACAGCTTCGGGCGGCGGCGTCAGCGGCGTGCCGGCGCGGCGCGACAGGTGCGGCAGGGCCTCCAGCGCGGCCACGGCGGAGCCGCAGCGCGCCAGCAGCTCGCGAAAGGCGACCGGCCCGACCCGATCCGTCCGCGCCAGCCGAAGCCGGGCGAGACGTTCGGCCGGGGCCGGTGCGGTCACGCCTTGCGCGCCCCGATGCGCGGTTCGCCCCCGGCCATCAGCCGGGCGATGTTCTCGCGGTGGCGGACGTAGATGAGCACGCCGGTCAGGATGGACAGCGCGAGGACAGGCTGGCCGACCGGGACGCCAAGCGCAGGCAGGACCCAGGCGGCGTAGACCGGCGTCAGGGCCGCAGCGGCCAGGGCCCCGGTGGACGAGATGCGGGTCACAGCCACCGTCAGCAGCCAGGTGGCGCCGGCGACCAGGCCCAGAGGCCAGGCGGCGGCCAGCAGCAGGCCAAAAAAGGTGGCGACGCCCTTGCCGCCGCGAAAACCGAGCCAGACCGGGAAGAGATGGCCGAGGAAGGCGAAGCCGCCAGCCACGGCGGCGACCGCTTCATTGTCAAACAGGGCGCGGGCGATGAGCAGGGCGGCGGCGCCCTTGCCGGCGTCGAGCAGCAGGGTGGCCAGCGCCAGATCCTTGCGCCCGGTGCGCAAGACATTTGTGGCCCCGATATTGCCGGAGCCGATCTGGCGCACGTCTCCGGCCCCGCCCAGCCGGGTGAGCACCACCCCGAACGGGATGGACCCGAGCAGGTAGCCGCCGACGGCGGCCAGCCCGAGGGTCACATAGGCAAGGGCGGCGAGATCCTGCACGCAGCGGGTCCTTCGAGAGTGAGTCCCGCGTTGTCTAGCACAGGGTCCGCCGCACCGTCAGCGCACCGTCACCAGCGCCAGACGTCCCAGACCACGTCGAGGATGTAGCCGTCGGATTCGTCGATCAGATAGGCGTTGTTGTCGACATAGACCCAGCGAGTCCCGACCGGCGGCCAGGGCAGGCCGTACCAGGACCAGTCGTTCAGGCGGTAGCGCCAGAACACCGACGGCAGATACTGGCCGGGCGACCAGCGCACGCCCCAGTAGTTGCGCGGCACCTGGTAGTAGCCGTAGCCCGGCGCGAAATAGAAGCCTACCCGGACACCGGAGTAGTCGCGGAACCAGCTGTGCGACCGCCACCAGTTGTCGCGATGGCGACGCGACCAGTCCGAACGCCAGCGGTCGCGGTTCCAGCTGCGCTGGAACTCCCGGTAGTCGCGGCGATCGCGGCGATACTCCCGGCGATCGTCGCGCCGGTCCTGCCTGTAGTCGCGTCGGTCGTCGCGGCGGTCCCAGCGATCGTCCCGCCGGTCCCAACGGTCGTCGCGCCGGTCGTCACGGCGATCCCAGTTGTCGTCGCGGCGATCCCGACGATCCTCGCGGCGTTCCTGCCGATCCTCGCGGCGCTCTTCGCGGAACTCGCGCCGGTCCTCGCGGCGGTCCTGACGGAAGTCCTGGCGATCCTCGCGTCGTTCCTCGCGGAACTCCCGACGGTCGGGAGTCGGGTCGTTGCGGAACTCGCGCCGTTCTTCGCGACGCTCCTGGCGGAAGTTCTGACGGTCCTCCCGCCGCTCCTCGCGGAGTTCCTGGCTGTTTTCCCGGCGCTGCTGCCGGTTCTCCTGCCGCTCCTCCCGGGCCTCGCGCCGGTCGTCCCGACGCTCCTGTCGGAAATCCTGAAGGCTCTGCCGCTGCTCCTGCCGGGTTCCCCGCTGTTCCTCTTGCTGCATCTGCAGCCCGGGATCATCGCGGTCCTGGGCGAGCGCGGGGGCGGCGCCCAAGGCGGGCAGGGAGAAGGCCCCCGCCGCTGCCGCCATCATCAGCCAATGTCTCATGGTGTCTTCGTCCTGCCGGGCCCCACCTGGCGATCAGCCTCGACCGTGCCGGCGGCGGGATGAACCCAGACTGAACGGAGTCAGCGGGCCTCGGGCTCGCGCCGGTCGTCGCGGCGCTCCTCGCGCCACTCCCGGTTCTCGGGACGGCTCTCGCGGCGCGGCTCGCGGCGTTCCTCTCGCCACTCGCGATTTTCCGGGCGGCTTTCGCGCCGGGGCTCGCGTCGCTCCTCGCGCGGGGCGGGTCGGTCCTGGGCCAGATCGGTGGCGGCTACGGCCGGCGCGACCCCGGCCGCGCCCGTCAGCAGACCGGCGAGGATGGCGGCGGACAGGAAGGTCTTCATGGCGCACTCCATATCACGAGAACTGGCAGGCAGCCTAACGCGCCGGGCCTGAACATGGGCTGAACGCTCCCGGGCGCGCCGGATCCGTCGCTCGCTTGCAACGGGCGGGCCTTCCGCCCACCTCTGCGGATGACATCGCAAGGAGCCCGCATGCCCGCCTCCATCGACCTCTGGTACTGGCCGACCCCGAACGGCTGGAAGGTGACCATCGCGCTCGAGGAGATGGAGCTCCCCTATGTGCTGAAGCCGGTGAACATCGGGGCCGGGGAGCAGTTCACGCCGGAATTCCAGGCGATCAGTCCGAACGGACGCATGCCCGCCATCGTCGATCCCGACGGCGGCGACGGCCAGCCCCTGTCGATCTTCGAGTCCGGGGCGATCCTGCAGTATCTGGGGTTCAAGTCCGGGCGCTTCTATCCGCAGGACGCCCGCGGGCGGGCCGAGGTGGACCAGTGGCTGTTCTGGCAGGTCGGCGGTCTCGGGCCGATGGCCGGCCAGACCCACCACTTCCGCCAGTATGCCCCGGCCATGATCGCCGACCAGCGCCAGATCGCCTATGGCGTCCGCCGCTACACCGATGAGACCCACCGCCTCTACGGGGTCATGGACCGGCGCCTGGCGGATCGCGACTATCTCGCCGGCGACTACTCGATCGCGGACATGGCGGCCTGGCCGTGGATCCTGCCGGCCCTGCAGGGGCAGTCGCTCGACGAGTTTCCGCACCTCAAGGCCTGGCAAGAGCGCGTCGGTGCGCGGCCGGCGGTCCAGCGCGGCCGGGCGGCCGGCGAGGAACTTCGTCGCAACCTCGCCGGCGCTGGCGCCGCCGCCGCCGCAGCGCGCAAGCTGCTGTTCGGGCAGCGGGCGAGGTAAACGCCGCGTCAGGAAGGATTGCGCACAGGTGAATCTGATCCCGAGTATTCACCTGTGCTTTACTCAAAATATTTGTCGTGAGTGGCGCTGTTAACCTCAACGCAAGAGCGGAGGTATTTGATCATGTGCAACAGGCGTCAGAACGGCGCCGAAGGAGGGCACATGATGGTGGCTCAAGAGACGACCGAAGCGGCGCCCCTGCCGCTGCCGACCCCCGAGATGACCGGGGACGACCTGTTCAAGCTGGGTCTGATGTATTCGACCGGCCAGGGCGGCTGCCCGATGGACCGGGTCTCGGCTCACATGATCTTCAACCTCGCGGCCCTGAAGGGCTCGATTGAGGCGCGCGTCTATCGCCGCGAACTCAGCCAGGAGATGGACCGCGACGACATCGCCGAGGCCCAGCGCGCCGCGCGCCGCTGGATCGACAACGGCGTGGTGACGCTGGCGGCCTGAAGCGAGGCGTTAGTCGGTAGTCTGTAGTCGGTAGGGCAGGGACTGGCCCCACCCTACTGCCTACCCCTAAGGCCTACCCCTAGAACTGCTGGTACTGCCCGTTGATCGAGTAGCTGAAGCCGATCGGCAGGGCGTTGCGCACCTGGGTGAAGAAGGTGGCCAGCTCGGCCAGGGTCGTGCGCGGCACGAACAGGATGTCGGCCCGGCGCAGGGCGACGATCTCGCCGCGGCGCGGCCGCAGGTCGAGCACCCGCATCATCCGCCGCCCGCCAGGGCCGCGCCGGATCAGCGCCACCTCCTGCGTGCGCGCACTTGGCTGGAAGCCGCCTGCCAGCACGATGGCCTGGTAGGCGTCGATGTCGCCGGGCATGTCGTAGACGCCGGGCGTGCGCACCTCGCCATCCACCCAGACCTTGAGCGGCCCGGCCTGGCGCAGGGTCACTTCCACTTCCGGCCGACGCAGCTGGCTGGCGTAGGCCTGCGACAGCACCCCTTCGAGCTCGGCCAGGGTCCGGTCTGCGGCCATCACCTGGCCGATCAGCGGCAGGCTGATACGGCCATCGGGGCCAAGCGTCACCTGACGGCTCAGTTCCGGCGCCGTGGGGGTGGCGACGTCCAGCTGATCCCCCGGATAGAGCAGATACTCGGGCTCGGCCTCGGTCCAGTCGGCGAAGGGAATGTCGGGAAACCCGGCCTGGCCGGTCCTCGGCCGCGGCCCTGCCGCCGGTCGCCGCACGGACGGCCCCGCGGCGCAGCCGGCGAGGCTCGCGCCGGCCAGTCCGGCCAGTCCCAGCAGCGTCAGGCGACGGTCGATCATGGCGGCTTCCGGCGACTCCCTCGGATCAGCCGGACCGTGCGGCCATCATGGGTAACCGGCGGTTAACGCCGCCGGGCGAGGGTAGCGTGGTCTGATCGCCGCTTCCGGAATCACCCTTCGCCCATGCGCTCACCGGCCTACGCCACGGCTCGCCCGCGCTACGGGTTCTGGGACCTCGTCGGGCTGTTGCTGCGCGAGACCCTGCTGATGGTGCTGGTGTTTCTGGGGGTGTTCGCCATCGCAGCGGCGGCCGTGTTCACCCTGAAGAAGACCTATACGGCCCAGGCCAGCCTGTTCGTCGGCATCGGCCAGGAGTACGTCTACCAGCCGCGCGTCGGCGAAGCGCCGCCGTTCAACCTGCCCCAGCCGGGCGAGGTGGCGCAGTCGGAAATGACCATCCTCAACAGCCAGGCCCTGGCCCAGCGCGTGGTCCGGACCGTGGGGGTCGAGACCATTCTGGGCGAGCCGGGGACCGAGGTTCAGGCCTTGCGCGCGTTCGACAACCAATTCGGGGTCGGGATGACCCCGACCAGCGGCATTCTCGATCTTGGCTACGAGGACGAGGATGCCGAACGGGCCGCGCGCATCCTCAACGCCACCATCGACCAGTATCTGCTCTACCGGCGCGAGGTGTTCAGCGATCCGGCGACGCCGTTGCTGCGCGGCCAGCGCCAGCGCTTCGAACAGGATCTCGCCGAGGCGGACTCGGCCTATGAGTCCTTCCTGCAGACCAATGACCTCGGCGATTTCACCGCGGCGAAGGCGGCGCTGGCGGCGACCTACCAAACGGTCTTCGGCGAGCGGCTGTCGGTCGAGGCCCAGCTGAACCAGGCACGCCAGCGGGTCGCGACGCTCGAGGCGCAGCAGGCCACGACCCCGGCCGAGGTGGCGCTGCAGCAGGACCTGAACATCTCGGCCCAGGACCAGATCCTGCAGCTGCGCACCGAGCGCGAGCAGCTGCTGGCGCGCTACCAGCCGGACTCCCAGCCGGTGCGCGAGATCGAGACCCGCATCGCCCAGCTGCAGGCCTATGTCGGCACCGGCACGGCCGTCGGCGCCCGTGAGGTCCGACTGGGGCCGAACCCGGTCTGGGTCGAGCTGGAGACGAACCGCATCAATGCCCGGGCTGACCGCGACTCCCTGGCGGCGCGGCTGGCCGCGCTGGATCGCCAGCTGGTCCTGATTCGCCAGCGCCAGGCCGAGCTGACCCGGCTGGAGTCTGAAAACGCCACCCTGGCCTCCAGCCGTGAGGTGCTCACCGCCTCGATCCGCGAGTTCCAGCAGCGCGAGGCGCGCAGCCGGGCCGAGACCAATCTCTCGGCCGAGGGGGCGGACTCGATCACGGTGCTGGCCCGGGCCGCGCCGCCGACCCGCGGCAAGAGCCTGAAGGCGCCGTTACTGGCGCTGGCCTTCCTGTTCGCCGGCTTCACCGCCCTGTGCGTCGGCCTGATCCGGGTCTTCTCGCGCCCGGGCCTGTCCACCGCGAGTTCGGCCGAGCGCACCCTCGGCCTGCCCGTCCTGGCTGTGGCTCCGGTCAAGGGCTGACGTGCTACGCTCGGCCGTGGCCCGCGTTCCCGACGGCGATTCGATGGTCGACCTGACGTCCGAGATGGCCGCCCTATGGGCGGCGCTGGGGCCTGGTTCCGCGCGTCGCGGCCGGGTCATCCAGTTCGTTTCGGCGGCCGGCGGCGAGGGGGCCTCGACCGTCGCCCGCGAGTTCGCCCGGCTGGCGGCGGTGCGGGCCCGCAAGCCGGTCTGGCTCATCGATGGCGACCTGCTGCAGCCCTCCCAGCTGGAGGCGGCGGCGGCCGAGCCGGAGCGCTTCGGCTGGCTGGGAAACCCGGCGGCGGCCAGTCCGGACGGCTCCGCCTTCTTTTCTGTCCACCCGCCGTTCAAGGCGAACGACGGGCGCAACGTCGCCCCCGCCCGGCTGCTCAGCGCCCGACCAGCGCTCGGCGGGCGGCTGTGGATCACCCGCTTCCGCGCCGAGGTCTTGCGCACGGGCCAGAAGGTCGAGCCCTCGCCCGACCCGGCTTACTGGGAGGCGATGCGGCGACATGCCGAGACCGTGGTGGTCGACGCCCCGGCCGCTGACCGCAATGATCTGGCGGTGACCTTGGCGCCTCTGGTCGATCTGACGGTGCTGGTGGTGGCCGCCGAGACGACGCCGGCCGGACAGGCCGCGGCCCTGCGCGACCTGATCGAGAGCGCCGGGGGGCAGATCGCCGGCGTGGTGTTGAACCGCAGCACCTACCGCCCGCCTGGGCCGCTCAGGCGGCTGTCGCGCTGACGCCCTTTTTGCCGGCGCCGGTCCGCTGCAATCGGGCCAGCTCGGCCGCGCCGTAGAAGGCCGGCTCCAGTCCCGGCATCCACAGCACCTTGCCCAGACCGCGGGCGGCGCGGTCCAGCCACCAGGCGCGGCGCGGGTGCGAGGCGAGGAACCCTATCGCCGCCAGCCCGCCGAACACCGCCGTCTGGGCCGCGCCGATGACCATCCAGCGGAGCAGGACCAAAGGCCGGCCGTGCCGGCGCGCTGTCTGGCTGGGCCCCTGACCATAGGCGAAGGCGCGGGTCAGGGCGTAGCCAAGGGTGGCGCGGTGGGCCGGGGCGAACTCCTCGACCCGGGCTCCGGGGGCCCAGCCGAACCCGCCGCCGCGGGCGGCGAGGGCCGAGAACAGCTCGTCGTCCTCTCCGCCGGCATGGTCGGCGGCGGGGTTGAACGGGGTCGGGCCGGGCAGGGCGGCGGCGCGCACCAACAGGCTGTTGCCGCAGCCGAACGGCTCGGCCAGCCGACACACCGTCGCAGGCCCCTCACGCCCGAAGAAAGCCTCCAGATAGGGCTGCAGCCAGGCCGGCGCGTCCGGCGCGCGGCCCTGGATCGGGCCGAACACGACCTCGGCCCCGGTCTCGATCTGCGCTGCCAGCAGCGCGGCCAGCCAGCCCGGGGAGGCCGCCTCGTCATCGTCGAGGAAGGCGATCAGCGGGGCGCCCGTGGCGGCGAGCCCGGCGTTACGGGCCGTCGCCACGCCCGGGCGGGGCGCGTGGACATAGCGGACCGGGACGGGGCCGGCGCTTCCATCAACCGTTGATCGCGCCGTGCCCTCGGGGTCGTTGTCGACCACGACGATCTCGGCGAGGCGATCCTCGACGCCGGTCTGGGCCTGCACCGAGGCGAGGGCCCGGGCGAGGCTCTCGGGCCGCCGCAGCGTCGGGATCAGCACCGCCACATCGCCCTTCATGGCAGGGCTCCGGCATAGATGGCGGCCCGGTACAGGCGCAGGGCGAAGGCGCGGGCGCGGACCGGCAGCCCGGGCTGCTCCGCCGCCCTGAGGGCCAGTCGGGCGGTGACCGCCGGCGGCCAGGGCAGACGCTGCAGCCGGCGGGCGGCGCGATAGCCGGGCCAGGCGCGGACCTCCGGGTGGCGCTCGGCGACGCGCGCGAAATTGGCCCCGGACGCGGCGTACTTGGCGGCGAGGGCCGCGACCGTGTCGAGCCCCATGTGGGTGGCGGGATTGTCCGGGTGCAGCACCTTGTGCCGGCGCGCGACCCTCAGGCCCCACTCCACATCCTCCCAGCCCCAGCCGGAGAAGCCGGTGTCGAAGGCCTCGGCCGCGAAGACGTCGCGGCGGACCATCAGGTTGGAGGTGTAGACGTACTTCTCCGGCGTCCGGGCGCGGATCGCGGCAGGGATGCATTCGGACGCGGCGGCGAGCGCGCGGTGCACGGCGAACTCCGGACCGTCCGGCGCGTGCAGCAGGGAGAAGCCGCCAAAGGCCACGGCGGGATGCTGGGCGGCCTCAAGATCGGCCCAGGCTTGAAGAAAGTCGGCCGAATCGGGCCGCATATCACTGTCGAGAAAAAGGAAAGTCCGTCCGCGGGCGGCGGCGGCCAGTCGGTTGCGGCCGCGCGCCCGGCCCACATTCTGCGACAGCACGACCAGTCGGCCCGGCAGGGCGAGGCGCGCCAGCTGACCGGCGACCAGCGTGATCAGGGCCGCGTCGCCGCCGCCGTCGTCGAGCAGCACTAGCTCCACCGCGCCCGCCAGGGCGTCGGCCTCGGCGTCAAGCCGCCGGATCAGGTCGGACGGATCGTCGCGATAGAAGGGGATCAGCACGGACAGCCGCGGCCGGGCGTCGGGCCAGGCGGCGTTGTCGATCTCGCGCGTCGTCATGCCGAGGCCTCCCGCGCCAGCCGAGCCTGCCATTGGCGCTTCAGCACGCCACGCACGCCGGCGGCGTCCAGCGCGACGGCGACGAGCCCGTAGACCAGCGCCCCGACCCCGGCCTTGAGCAGGAGCTCGGGCAGCGCCCCGGGCGAGGGCAGGACAAGGACGACGACCGCCATCACCGCCGTGGCGACGCCGCAGCGCAGCAGCGCCGCCCAGGGCGCGGGCAGGGGCAGCACGCGCCGGCCGATCAGGATCGCCGCCGCCAGGCCGAGGCCATAGCTGAGGGCGGTCGCCAGCGCCGCGCCGGTCAGGCCCAGCACCGGGATCAGCAGCAGGTTGAGGACGACGTTGGCCGCGGCCGGGATAGCCATGGTCAGGAACAGGGCGCGGGTGTTGCGGCCGAGGGTGAAGGCCTGGCCGAAATAGTAGGTGGTCAGACCGGCCAGCAGGGCCGAGAGGGCGATCAGGGGGGTCACCGACGCGGTCGCCGCGCGCAGCGCCTCGCCGATCATCAGCTCGGCCAGGGGGCGGGCGGTCAGGGCGAGGCCGACGGCGGCGGGCAGGGCCAGCAGCAGGAACAGCGACGCCTGCTCCCGCGCCGCCTCGTCGAGGCGGGCGCGCCCGCCGCGCTCCAGCGCCATCACCAGCGCCGGGCCGCCGGCCGAGCCGAGCCAGATGAACAGGACGTCGAGGGTGCGGTTCGAGAGGCTGTAGGCGGCGTGATAGGCGCCGACCGCGGCGTCATCGAGGAAGGCCGCCAGCAGGAAGCGATCGGTCGAGGTCAGCACCAGGGTCAGGGCGAGGGAGGCGGCGATGGGGAAGCCGTAGCCGGCGTAGCGCGCCAGCCGCTCGCGGCGGTAGGCGCCGCCCCGACCCTGACGCCACTCGCCGGGCAGCACGAACGGCAGGACCAGCAGCGGGGCCAGCGACAGGCCGAGCAGGGGCGCCGCCCCGCCGGCTCCGGCGAGGGCGAAGCCGATGCCGATCGCCAGACCGCCGATCGCGGTGGCGATGTCGACCGTCGCGGCGCGCCCGACTTCGCCGGCGGCGCGGAAGCGCTCCTGGGCCAGCTTGCTGAGACAGCGCAGCGGAGCGCCCAGCACGCCGGCCGCCAGCGCCCCCTTTAGGCCGGGCTCGACCGGAAGAAGCAGGATCAGCAGGCCCGCGAGCGGCACGAACACCACCGACAGGGTCAGGGTGGCGCGGTAGAGGCTGTGGAAGTGGTCCGTCAGGTCGGCCCCGCGCTCGGCCGCCCAGAAGCGGGCCATACCGGCCTCGAGCCAGGTGAAGATCGCCACATGGCTGAGCGTCATGACGGCGAAGGCGAGGGCGTACTGGCCATACTCGTCGGCGTGCAGCAGGCGCGTGAACAGGAACAGGCCGAGGAAGCCGGTCACCCCGCTGACGATGTTGGCCGGCAGGTAGCCCCAGACCCCGCGCCAGAACATCAGCGCACCGCCAGACGGTCGCCGAGCAGCACCGGCAGGGTCAGGGCCATGATCTTCAGGTCCAGCCAGAAGGACTGGCGCTCGATGTACTCGATGTCGAGCTTGATGCGCCGCTGGACTTCCCCGGCGCTGTGCAGCGGGCCCCGCGAGCCGTGGATGGCGGCCCAGCCGGTCAGGCCGGGCTTCAGCCGGTGGCGACGGGCGTAGTCGGCGACCAGCCGGGCGGACTCGGTGTCGCCGGTCTTCATGCCGACGGCGTGGGGCCGGGGACCGACCAGAGACATCTCGCCCGACAGGACGTTGAACAGCTGCGGGAGCTCGTCGAGGCTGGTGGCGCGGATGATCCGCCCCACGCGGGTCACGCGGTCGTCGCCCGCGGTGACCTGGCGCGAGGCCGTCGCGTCCGTCGCTTCCTGGCGCATGGAGCGGAACTTCCAGACCAGGAATTCCTCCTGGTTGAAGCCGTGGCGTCGCTGCCGGAAGAAGATCGGCCCGGGGCTGTCGAGGCGCACGGCGAGCGCCACGGCGGCCAGCAGCGGGCTGAGCAGCACCAGCGCGACGCCCGCGATGCCCAGATCCTGCAGCCGCTTGGCGAAGGCGCGCCGCGCCGGGTCGGGCGGGGTCAGGGGGGCGAAGGCCGGGACGGCGAGGCGGCGATAGGCGCTCTCGAGATCGCTTGCGATGCGGGGATCGAGCAGCAGGGTGACCTCGGTCGGCAGGCCGGACAGCTTGCCGACCAGCTCGCGTAGCCGCGCCTGGGCGCTGGCCGGCACAGCGATGACGATGCGGTCGACGTGGGCGGCCAGACGATGGGTGAGCAGGGCGTCGGAGTCGCCGAGCACCGGCACGCCCGCCACAGCCTCGGGGGCCCGGTCGGCGCGGTCGTCGAACACGCCGAGCACCGCGAGATCCCGGGTCCCCACCGCGCGCTGGATCAGGGCCTCGGCGTCGCGGGTGGCCCCGACGATGACGATCGCTGGCGTCAGCAGGCCGCCCTGGCGCCAGCGCTCGGCGAGCCCGGCGTAGACCAGGTGGGTGGCCCCCAGGGCGAGACCAGCCGCCACGGTCCAGGCTCCGGCGAGGCCGGCCTGCGCCGAGCCCTGGCCGGCGGCTCCCAGAATGGCGGAGAGGCCCCAGACGATGAGGCCGCCCGCCAGCGCCGCGATCACGGCCAGGCCGAGGTGCAGGTGCACGGCGCGGGGCCTCTGAAAGGCGTAGGCGTCCAGCAGCTTGAGCACCGCCAGGGCGGTGACCGTAGCGACGGCGATGGGCGCGGCGAGGGCGAAAGGCGCGGACGGCAGGGGCGGCGCCCGGTCGATGAGCAGGGCGAGGCTGACGCCCCAGAGCACGAGGACGTCGGCCAGCCGGAAGGCATGAGGGGCAAGCCGCACGCCCTCGCGTTCGCGCGCATTACGCCACAGCTCCGGCCGGAACGGCCCGCGCGGGCGCGCCCTGGCCGCCCGGCGGCGCGGCCGGACAGGGGCCGCCTCCGGGGAGACGGGCGGGGCGACGCGGGAGGAGCTGGCGGGCATGAGAATCCGGGCGGCTGAGCTTCCAGACTGACGCGCCCGCCGTGGAAATCGCGTTAACGGCGACGCGACCCGCGGTCGCTCAGGTGCGGGCGAAGGGGTACGGGCTGACCGACTTGGCCCAGTCGTCGACCGCGAGCGCGCGGTCGAGCGGCGGCGCCGCGCGCTCGGCGCAGGGATGGCGCTCGCACAGGCGGCAGGCGGGGCCGATGGGGGTGACCTCGGGCGCGGCCAGATCGAGGCCGCGCGCATAGACCAGGCGGTCGGCGTGGCGCAGTTCGCAGCCGAGGCCGAGGGCCAGGTCCTGGCCGTCGCCGGCCGTGCCGCGGCCCTGACGGTCCACCGTGCGGCACAGGGTGAACCAGCGACCGCTGTCGGGCGTCTCGACGATCTGGGTCACGACCCGGCCCGGCGTGCGAAACGCGGCGTGCAGGTTCCAGCGCGGGCAGGCCCCGCCGAACCGGGCGAACGGGAAGCCGTCGGCGGCGAACCGCTTGGAGACATTGCCCGCCTGATCGACCCGGATCAGGAAGAAGGGCACGCCCCGGGCGCCCGGGCGCGACAGGGTGGTCAGCCGGTGCGCCGCCTGCTCGAACGAGACGCCGAAGCGCGCCTGCAGTCGGGCGAGGTCATAGCCGGTCTCCTCGGCCAGCCGGTGGAAGGCGGCGTAGGGCATCAGGATGGCGGCGGCCAGGGTGTTGGTGAGCGACACCTTGAGCAGTCTACCGGCCGCCTCGTCCGGGGGCGCCGCGGCCGCCACCATGGCGTTGAGGGCGGCGGAATGCTCCGTCAGTGCCAGCTGATAGGCGACCGCGAAGGCGCGCGAGGCCGGGCCCAGCGTCTCGGCCAGCAGCAGCCGGCGGCGGTGCGGGTCGAAGCGGCGCGTCCACTCGACCATGACCTCGGGCGGCAGGGTGCGGACGGCCAGGTCGTGGCGCGTGCGCAGCCGGATCCGCGCCGCGGTCTCGAAATGCTCGGGGGCGAGGGGATCGGCGAACAGCTCGGCGTGCAGGGTCTCGCCCAGATGGTCCAGTTCGGGGAAGTGGTTGCGCCGACCCTGCACGTGCTCGCGCACCCAGTCGGCCGGCGTCTCCTCGCCGGTCCCGCGGCCGGCGCCGGCGTGGTCGCGGGCGCGCCGCTCTGCATGGGCGCGGTACAGGCGAAGGAAGGCGTCGGCGAGGGCAGGGGCCTCCTCGACCAGCTGCAGCACCTCGTGCCGGGGCGCGGCGAGGCCCCGGAAGACCGGGTCGGCGAGGGCCTCCAGCACCTCGGCCTCGCCCGGACCGGCACTCTGGCTGAGCGATCGCAGGTCGACGTCGTAGACCTCGGCGAGGCGCAGCAGCAGCTGGGCCGACACCGGTCGCTGGTTGCGCTCGATATGGTTCAGATAGCTGGGCGAGACGCCGAGGTCGGCGGCCATGGCCGTCTGGGTCAGCGCCAGCTGCCGCCGCAGTCGCTTGAGCCGGGCGCCGAGGAACAGCTTGCGGTCCGGATGGGCCATGACGCCTCCGCAGGTCTGAGTGTGACTTATCACGCGTGTCACAACATGACAAACTGACAGCATGGATGGGTGGCGTGCTGTATCAATTCCGACTGTCGGCGTGTTGGGTGGCGGCAGAGGCGCAACCGGGCGCCTGACGATGAGGCTTCGCCATGACCACCTTCGCAGACCTGGTCCCGTCCCCCGCCGGCCGCTTCGACGGCATCGAGCGCCCCTACACGCCCGCTGACGTGCAGCGTCTTCGCGGTTCGGTGCCGATCACTCACACCCTGGCCGCCCGCGGCGCCAACCGGCTGTGGGAGCTGCTGCATAGCGAGCCCTACATAAATGCGCTGGGCGCCGTGACCGGCAACCAGGCCATGCAGATGGTCCGGGCCGGGCTGAAGGCCATCTATCTGTCGGGCTGGCAGGTCGCAGCCGACGCCAACACCGCCTCGGCCATGTATCCGGACCAGTCGCTGTACCCGGCCAACGCCGCGCCGGAGCTGTGCCGCCGCATCAACCGCACCCTGCAGCGCGCTGACCAGATCGAGCATGCCGAGGGCGGGGCGAAGCGGGACTGGTTCGCCCCGATCGTCGCCGACGCCGAGGCCGGCTTCGGCGGACCGCTGAACAGCTTCGAGATCATGAAGGCCTTCATCGAGGCGGGCGCCGCTGGCGTCCACTTCGAGGACCAGCTGGCCTCGGAGAAGAAGTGCGGCCACCTCGGCGGCAAGGTGCTGATCCCGACCCAGGCGCACGAGCGCAACCTGATCGCCGCGCGTCTGGCGGCCGACGTCTGCGGCACCCCGACCCTGACGGTGGCGCGCACGGACGCCGAGAGCGCCCAGCTGATCACCTCGGATATCGACGAGCGAGACCATCCTTTCATCGACCGGGACAGCCGCACGCCGGAAGGCTTCTTCCGCCTGAAGCCCGGCACGGGTCTGGACCACTGCATCGCCCGCGGCCTGGCCTATGCGAAGTATGCGGACCTGCTGTGGTGGGAGACCAGCCACCCGGACCTCGACGACGCCCGCAAGTTCGCCGAGGCCGTGCACAAGGTGCATCCCGGCAAGCTGCTGGCCTACAACTGCTCGCCGTCGTTCAACTGGAAGGCCAAGCTGGACGAGGCCACGATCGCCAAGTTCCAACGCGAGCTGGGGGCGATGGGCTACAAGTTCCAGTTCGTCACCCTGGCGGGCTTCCACGCCCTGAACAACTCGATGTTCGAGCTGGCCAGCGGCTACCGCGACCGGGGCATGGCGGCCTATTCGGAGCTGCAGCAGCGCGAGTTCGCCAACGAGGCCACGGGCTACACCGCTACCCGCCACCAGCGCGAGGTCGGCACCGGCTATTTCGACGACGTGGCCACGGTCATCTCGTCGGGCCAGTCCTCGACCACCGCCCTGAAGGACTCGACCGAGACGGCCCAGTTCGTCGCGGCCGAATGACTGGAGAGAGAACCATGGAAACGAGCAACGCCGACGCCATCATCGACTTCTGTCTGGCCCCGCTGAGCCTCAGCGACCGGACCGAGGCCGAGCGCGAGGTGCGCCGCCGCCTGCAGCACGTCATCCGCACCTTCCAGGCGCGGATCCCCCAGCCGGTCGCGGTGGATTTCAGCGCCATGCCGCCGCTGGTTATCAACGAGGCCGCCCACGGCTATGAGTGAGCGAGGCTGAGTCTCCCTCCCCCTCGGGGGAGGGTGGCCCGAAGGGCCGGGCGGGGCGGGCAAGGCGTCGAGAGGCGCCCGATCAGCCGAGCCCTCCCCACCCGTCTTCGGCCGCCGGCCTCAGACACCCTCCCCTGAAGGGGAGGGAGAAGGAAGCGATATGCCCCTGGACACCGTGAACGACGCCGCCATCCGCATTCTGGGCCCCGTGGAGGGCCGGGCGTGGGAAATCCTCACGCCGGCCGCCCTGGGCTTCGTGGCCGACCTGCACCGGCGCTTCGATGCGCGGCGGCGCGAACTGCTCGCGGCCCGAGAGGTCCGGCAGGCGCGGTTCGATGCGGGCGAGACGCCTGACTTCCGGGCGGACACCGCCGACATCCGCGCCGCGGACTGGCGTATCGGGGCCATCCCGCCCGAGCTGCTGGACCGCCGTGTCGAGATCACAGGGCCGGTCGACCGCAAGATGGTCATCAACGCCCTGAACTCGGGCGCGCGGGTGTTCATGGCGGACTTCGAGGACGCCACCAGCCCGACCTGGGCCAACCAGATCGAGGGCCAGACCAATCTGAAGGACCTGTGGGCCGGGACCCTGTCGTACGACGATCCCGCCAGCGGCAAGGCGTACCGCCTGAAGCCGCAACGGGCCGTCCTCAAGGTGCGGCCGCGCGGCTGGCACCTGCCCGAGGCGCATCTGACGGTGGACGGCGAGGTCGTCGCCGGCGCCCTGTTCGACTTCGGCCTTTACGCCTTCCACAACGCCGCGGCGGCGACCGCCGTGGGCTCGGGGCTGTGGTTCTATCTGCCCAAGCTCGAGAGCATGGAGGAGGCGGCGCTGTGGGACGCGGTGTTCCGCCACGCCCAGGATCGCCTCGGCCTGCCGCTTGGCAGCTTCAAGGCGACGGTGCTGATCGAGACCCTGCCGGCCGCCTTCGAGATGGACGAGATCCTGCATGCCCTGCGCGAGCACATCGTCGGTCTGAACTGCGGCCGGTGGGACTATATCTTCAGCACGATCAAGTGCTTGGGCTCGAACCCGGATTACCTGACGCCGGACCGGGCGCGCATGACCATGGGCGAGGCCTTCCTCGACGCCTACTCGCGCAAGCTGATCGACACCTGCCACCGTCGTGGCGCCTTCGCCATGGGCGGCATGGCGGCGCAGATCCCTGTCAAGGGCGATCCCGAGGCCAACGCCGCCGCCTTCGCACGGGTGCGGGCCGACAAGGAGCGGGAAGCCGGAAACGGCCATGACGGGACCTGGGTGGCGCATCCGGACCTGGTGCCGGTGGCCATGGAGGTGTTCGACCGGCTGATGCCCGGGCCGAACCAGCTCGACCGACCGCGGTCGCGGCAGGAGATTGGCCGCGACCGGCTGCTGGAGATTCATCGCGGTCCCCGTACCGAGGCGGGCCTGCGGGAGAACATCCGCGTCGGGGTCCAGTATGTCGAAGCCTGGCTGCGCGGTCGCGGGGCCGTGCCGCTGTACAATCTGATGGAGGACGCCGCGACGGCCGAGATCAGCCGTACCCAGGTCTGGCAGTGGCTGCGTCACGCCGCGCCGCTGGACGATGGCCGACCGGTGGACGAGGCGCTGGTGCGCGCGCTGATCGACGACGAGGTCACGCGCATGCCGGCAGACCTGCCGCGGCTGGCCGAGGCGGTGGCCCTGTTCACGGAACTGTGCTTCGCCGAGCGCTGCGAGAACTTCCTGACCCTGCCGGCCTACAGCCGACTCTGACCGGGCTCAGGCGGCCGCGCGATCGGCCGCGGAGGTCGTCACCAGATCGGTGACCAGCCCAATCAGGTCCGGCGCGCTGAATGGCTTGGCGAGGTGACGGTCGGCGCCCGCCGTCTGCGCCGCCTCGACGTGCTCCGGCAGGGCGTTGGCGGTCAGCATCACGATCGGGGTGCGCGGTCGGCCCTCGCGCCGCTCGAGCGCGCGGATGGCGGTTGTGGCGGCGAGGCCGTCCATCTCCGGCATCTGCATGTCCATCAGGATCAGGTCGAACGTCTTCGTGCCGAAGGCCGCCAGAGCCTGGAGCCCGTCCTCGGCGGTGGTGATGCTGACATCGAGGCTCTCGAGGATCAGCTCGACCACGCGGCGGTTCACCGGATGGTCGTCGGCCACGAGGATCGACAGATGCTGCAGCGACGGCGCCTCTGGGGCCTCCGGCTCGGGCGCGGCCTCCGCCAGCGGCTCCGCCGGCTTGAGCGGGACGGTCAGGAAGAAGGCCGATCCGCCGCCGGGCTCGCTCTCGCAGTCCAGCGAGCCGCCCATCATGTCCGCCAGCTGGCGGCAGATGGCGAGGCCGAGGCCGGTGCCGCCATAGCGTCGGGTGATGCTGCCGTCCGCCTGCTCGAAGCGGGCGAACAGGCGGCTGCGGGTTGCGGCGTCGAAGCCGAGCCCGGTATCCTCGACCGAGAACCTCAGGGTGGGGGAGGGGTCCCCCTCGGGGCTGCGGCTGACGCGGAGGCTGACGAAGCCGGCCTCGGTGAACTTGACCGCGTTCGACACCAGATTGGTCAGGATCTGCTTCAGGCGGACGACATCGGCGAGGACCCAGATGTCCGCATCGGGCGCGATGTCGACGTAGAACTGCAGGCCCTTGTCCCGGGCGGTCGCCTCATAGAGGTCGGCCGCCTCGCGGACAGCGCGGGCCAGGGCCATGGGCTCCTCGCGCAGGGACATGCGGCCGGATTCGACGCGCGCGAGGTCGAGGATGTCCGACAGCAGGGTGCGCAGGGTCGAGCCGGACGACTGGATCAGCTCCAGCATTTCCATCTGACGCGCGTTGAGCGGCGTGTCCGCCAGCGCCTCGGCCACGCCGATTACCCCGTTCAGAGGGGTGCGGATTTCGTGGCTCATGTTGGCCAGGAACTGGCTCTTGGCCCGGTTCGCGGCTTCAGCGGCGTCGCGGGCGGAGGCGAGGGTTTCGGAGGCCTTCTTCAGATCCGTGATGTCGCTCATCACCGTTACCATCCCGCCGTCTGCTGTCCGGCGATCCTGGATTCGTAGCCAGCGACCGTCGGGAAGTCTTTGCTCCATGGTCGCCCCGAGCTTGCGGCGGGCCTCCACACGCTTTCGCAGCCATGCCGCGCCCATACCCTGGCGTTCGCAGGTTTCGCGCGCAGCGAGCTGCTGAAACCGGGCGTAACTCAAGCCGACCTTCAGGGTAATCCCTGTGTCCGCCACCAGCTCTGCGTAACGTACATTCCACAACTGCAGCCGGTCTTCGGCGTCATAGAAGGCGAGGCCGTCAGGCATGGCGTCGATGGCGTGCCGCAACTGCCGGACAGCGCCGAAGCGGCTCCAGAGGTCCACGCTCACAACAGCGACAATCGCGACCGTCAGGATAGAGATTCCGAGGCCGACCAGCGCCAGCCGCAGGCTATTCGCCTCCTCCGCGAGGGGAGGTGAACCCGGCAAGGTCCCGGCCATGGGAAGGGCGACGTAGTGCAGTCCGGTCATGGCGACCGCGAGAATTGTCGCCCCCAGGGCGCGTTTTCGCAGTCGAGCCGAGCCCTGCAGGGCGAAGGCGACCAGGCAAAGACCGAAGCTCCAGCCGGCGGCTGCTGCGGCTTCCACGAGGGCGACGGGCGCCTCGGTCTGCGGGTGTCCGATCAGGTGCATGCCCAGGAGGGCGCCCCCGACCACACCGCCGGCGAGCAGCCGGCTGGGCCTTGACTGACCATGGCTGACCAGTTGCGCGGCGGTTCCGAAACCCAGCAGGGCGATAGCCAGCGTGACGCCCAGGGCATTGGCCGCGTGGGTTTGGTGCAGGCCGTGGCCGCTGCCAATGACGGACACATACTGCGCTGTCCAGGCGCCGAGCGCGCTGACGAGGCCCGCCAGCGCCCCCAGCAGAAGCCTCGTCCGCCCCGTTTCGAAGATCGCGCTGCGCAGCAGCCGGAAACCGCCCAGGGCGCCCAGCACGGCCAGCCCCGCCCCTGCAGCGGCGAAGCCGGGGTGGTGGACGAGCGCGAGACTGGCGAGGGCAGGGGTCACGGGAACCAGATCTGTTTCGGATGCGTCAGGATGACCTGTGATCGATGAAGATTCCGTGCGTATCCCCGCCGGCGCCTTCAATCCGTCATGCGTCGCGGGCATTGACAGGCGGCAGAAATCGCCGCTCGCATCCTCGGGTCCTCACGCAGCCCGACTATCCGGCGCGCGACGCCGGAACGCCATGCCCTACGAGAGTTCGCCCTCGCCTGTCGCGCCCGACTTCAGCTCCCGTCTGTGGACGGCGGGCGCCAGCGCCGGCGTGGCCTGCGCGACGCTGCTGATCATGGCCGTTCTGAACCCGTTCGCGGCCCGGGAGCTGCTGCTGGCCGCCGCGGTGGTGGCGGCGCTGACCTGGGCGATCAACGCCCGTGGTCCGCGGCGTCCGCCGGCGGAGGCGGCGGTCGTCCTGCCCGTAGAGTCGGCGCGCGACATCCGGCGTGACGAGCCCCTTCTCAACGCCGCGGTCGATTCCCTCGCCGATCCCCTGCTGGTGATATCCGGCGGGGAAGCCGACGACATCGCTGGCCGGCGAGTGCGCCTCGCCAATCTGGCGGCCCGCGATCTGCTCAAGATCCAGCGCGAGGGCGCGCTGCTCGTCTCGGTGCTGCGCGACCCCCGGGTGCTGGAGGCGGTCGACGAGGCGCTGTTCGGCGGCGTCAATGTCGAAACCACCTATGAGTCGGGCGGGGCGCAGCCGCGGCACTGGCGGGCGCAGGTGCGCCCGCTGCCGCCCGACGGCGTCGAACGGCTGGCCCTGCTGACCCTGCACGACGAGACAGACCAGCGCCGCATGGAGTTGATGCGCGTGGATTTCCTCGCCAACGCCAGCCACGAGCTCAAGACGCCCCTGGCGTCGCTGGCCGGGTTCATCGAGACCCTGAAGGGCCACGCCCGCGACGACGAGGCGGCGCGCGACAGGTTCCTCGACATCATGGCGGTGCAGGCGGCGCGGATGGCGCGCCTGGTCAGCGATCTCCTGTCGCTCAGCCGGATCGAGCTGAACGAGCACATTCCGCCAGCCGGCCGGGTCGATCTCGACCTGGCCCTCACCGATGTGCTGGATGCCGTGGCCCTGTTGGCGCGACAACGGGATGTCACGATCAGGATCGAACCGCATGCCGCCTTGGCAAGGATCGTGGGCGACCGGGAAGAAATCGTCCAGGTGCTGCAAAACCTGATCGACAACGCCCTCAAGTACTCGCCGCAGGGGGGGCATGTCTCGGTCGCGCTGGCGGCAGACCAGGGGGCCGAGGCCGTCGCTACGCCCCGATTCCCGGGGGCGGTTCGACTCTCCCTGCTGACGCCGGATCGACAGGAAGACGCCCGCTACGTCGCCGTGACCGTGCGCGACCGAGGTCCCGGCATGGCGCGCGAGCACCTGCCGCGCCTCACCGAGCGCTTCTACAGGGTCGAGGGGCAGAAGAGCGGCGAGCGCCCCGGCACGGGGCTGGGGCTGGCTATCGTCAAGCACATCATCAACCGGCACCGCGGCGGCCTGACCGTCGAGAGCTTGCCGGGGGAGGGGGCCGCCTTCACGGCCTACTTCCCGATGGCGGGCGTCAGCAAGGCAGCCCCGTCCTCCGAGGCGGCGACCCGGGCGGCGTAACAAAACTGTCATCTCGCCGTCTTAATGCGACAGTCAATCGCGGGCAGTTTCCCGACCGCCGGCGGGGCCCCCGGCGCGCTCTGTGATTCTTGGACGCCCAGGCTAAGCCCTCGCTCCCATGGCATTGATCGTCTTCGCTGTTCTCGCCGCCGCTGCGCTCGGGGCCTTCCTTGCCGCCCGGGCGAAGGCGCGTGTGCGCGGTGACGCGGCCTGGCACTCCGGCCCGGTCTATCACGCGGTGCAGGCCCTGATCCTCACGCTCGCGCCCGCGCTTCTGGTGCTGGCGCTGGCGACGGCCTTCGCCGACGCCGTCTGGCTGCAGGTCATGAGCGCCGGCTTGCCGGAACCGGTGCAGGCGCTGGAGCCGTTCCGCCGCCAGGCCTTCCTGTCGGACGTGCGGCTGGTCGGCGCCGGCGGCTTGCCGCTGCAGATCTGGAGCGGCGAGCTGTCAGGCCTGCTTCAGTCCGAGGCCGCCCGCTCGGCGCGGGTTCAGGGTCTGCTGGACGCCTCGGTGGCCGTTGCTGCGGTGGTTCTGGCCCTGCTCGGGGGCCTGCTCGGCGTGCTGCAGGTGCGCCCCGGTCTGCGCGCGCGCAACCGCGTCGAGGCCTGGATCGGCGGGGCGCTGTTTGTCTGCTCGGCCGTCGCGGTCCTGACCACGGTCGGCATCGTCGCCTCGCTGCTGTTCGAGAGCCTGCGCTTCTTCCAGACCGTGCCGGTGTTCGAGTTCCTGTTCGGGATCCAGTGGAGCCCGCAGATCGCCATCCGCGCCGACCAGATCGGTTCGTCGGGGGCGTTCGGCGCCGTGCCCCTGTTCGTCGGCACCTTCCTGATCATGGCCATCGCCATGCTGGTGGCTGCGCCGATCGGCCTGTTCTCGGCCATCTACCTGTCGGAGTACGCCAGCGGCGCCAGCCGGGCGGTGATCAAGCCGGTGCTCGAGGTTCTCGCCGGCGTGCCGACTGTCGTCTACGGCTTCTTCGCGGCCCTGACCGTGGGACCGGCGCTGCGCGGCTTCTTCAATGGCATCGGGGCGATGCTTGTGGGCGGGCCGCTGGACGGCGTCGGCCAGTATCTGCTGCTGGTGCAGAACCAGATGGCCCTCGTCGCCGGAGCGGTGATGGGGATCATGCTGATCCCGTTCGTCTCGTCCCTGTCCGACGACATCATCAACGCTGTGCCGCAGAGCCTGCGCGACGGCTCCTACGCCATGGGCGCGACGAAGTCCGAGACCGTCGGCCGTGTGCTGCTGCCGGCCGCCCTGCCGGGCATCGCCGGGGCGCTGCTGCTGGCTGTCTCGCGCGCCATCGGCGAGACCATGATCGTGACCATGGCCGCCGGCCTGGCCGCCAACCTGACCCTCAACCCGCTGGACACGGTGACCACAGTGACGGTGCAGATCGTCACCCTGCTGACCGGGGACCAGGAGTTTGACAGTCCCAAGACCCTGGCCGCCTTCGGCCTCGGCCTGACCCTGTTCGTCCTGACCCTTTGCCTGAACATCGTCGCCCAGCGGATCGTGCAAGCGTACCGGGAACAATATGACTGACGCCCCCGAACGGACCGGGCAGCAGACGCGCCAGCGCGCCGCGGCGGCGCAGCTGAAGCGCCGCTATGCCCGCGAGCGCCGGTTCAAGCTCTACGGCCAGCTGGCCATCGGCATCGCCGTGGCTTTCCTGCTGCTGCTCGTCGGCCGCATCGTCGAGCAGGGGCACACGGCCTTCTACACCCATGCCCTGACCACGCCGGTCTATCTCGACCCGGCGCGGGTCGATCGCGCCTATCCGGCCGGCGCCAACTATCTGCAGTTGGCCGCCGACCAGCAGGCCGAGCGGCTCGGCGTGGCCGATGATCCTGTCGCCCTGCGCGAGGTGCGGGACCTGTTCTCGTCGGAGCTCAATTTCGTCGCTGCGGCCGCCGTTGAGGCCGACCCGGCGCGGATCGGCCAGACGCTGCAGATCCAGGCGCCGCTGGACGACAGCGCCGACCTCTATCTCAAGGGCGAGATCAGCCGCGACACCCCCGAGGACCAGCGGGTGCTGAGCGACCGCCAGCTGGACTGGCTCGACCAGTTCAAGGCCAACGGCCAGATCGAGGCGCGCTTCAACACCGGCCTGTTCACCCGGTCGGATTCGACCCAGCCGGAGCTGGCGGGCGTCCTCGGAGCCGTGGTCGGCTCGGCCCTGATGCTGTTCGTGACCGCGATCCTGGCGCTGCCGATCGGCGTCGGCGCGGCGGTCTACCTCGAAGAGTTCGCGCCGAAGAACCGCTTCACCGACCTCATCGAGGTCAACATCAACAACCTCGCGGCGGTGCCGTCGATCGTCTACGGCCTGCTGGGGCTGGCCCTGTTCATCAACTGGATGCACCTGCCGCGCTCCTCGCCGCTGGTGGGCGGTCTGGTGCTGGCGCTGATGTCCCTGCCGACCATCATCATCGCCACCCGCTCCGCGTTGAAGTCGGTGCCGCCGTCGATCCGGGAGGCCGCGCTGGCGGTGGGCGCCAGCCGCACCCAGGCGGTGTTCCACCACGTGCTGCCGCTGGCCGCGCCGGGCGTGATGACAGGCGCCATCATCGCCATGGCGCACGCCCTCGGCGAGACCGCCCCGCTGCTGCTGATCGGCATGGTCAGCTTCGTGCCCGGCGTTCCCGACGCCCTGACCGACCCCTCCAGCGCCCTGTCAGTGCTGGTCTACATCTGGGAGAACGCGTCCGAGCGCGCCTTCCACGAGCGGACGGCCGCCGCGATCATGGTCCTGCTGACCTTCATGATCGCCATGAACGCCGTCGCCATCATCCTGAGGCGCCGCTTCGAGCGGCGGTGGTAAGATCATGAAGTTCAACATCCTCCGCGCCGCCGAGGGCCGCGACAGCGGCAATCCGGATCCGACGGCCACCCCGCGCATGGGTGGTCAGGTCCTGCCGGCCGCCGAGAGCCACGGGGGCGGGGAGAGCCTGCTCGACCCTGGCGCCGCCGCGACCGGATCCTCCGCCGGGACCTCCGTCGCAGGCGCCGGCGCGGCACCCGCCGACAAGGGGCCTTCGGGCCCCATCAAGGTCTCGGCCCGTGACGTTTCGGTCTTCTACGGCGAGAAGCAGGCGCTGTTCGACGTGTCGCTGGAGATCCCGGACAAGAGCGTCACCGCCTTCATCGGGCCGTCGGGCTGCGGCAAGTCGACCTTCCTGCGCTGCATCAACCGGATGAACGACACCATCCCGGCGGCGAAGGTCACCGGCGGCATCCTGATCGACGGCGAGGACGTCAACACCAAGGCGATTGACCCGGTGCTGCTGCGCGCCCGGGTCGGCATGGTGTTCCAGAAGCCGAATCCCTTCCCCAAGTCGATCTACGAGAACGTCGCCTACGGCCCGCGCATTCACGGACTGAACAGCTCGAAGAGCGAGATGGACGAGATCGTCGAGAGCTCGCTGCGTCGGGCCGGCCTGTGGGACGAGGTCGCCGACCGCCTGCATTCCCCGGGCACCGGCCTGTCCGGCGGTCAGCAGCAGCGCCTGGTCATCGCTCGCGCCATTGCGGTGCAGCCCGAAGTGATCCTGATGGACGAGCCCTGCTCGGCGCTCGACCCCATCGCCACAGCCAAGATCGAGGAATTGATCGACGAGCTGCGGGCCCAGTACTGCATCGTCATCGTCACCCACTCGATGGCCCAGGCCGCGCGGGTCAGCCAGCGCACCGCCTTCTTCCATATGGGCAAGCTGGTCGAGCATGGCCCGACCGAGGAAATCTTCACGAATCCCCGTGAACGGCGCACCCTTGACTACATCACCGGCCGGTTCGGCTAGGGCGCGCAATGAATCAGCACACGGTCAAGGCCTATGGCGACGAGCTGAATCAGCTCACGGCCGAGGTCGCGCGCATGGGCGGGCTCGCAGAGGCCCAGGTGGCGGACGCGGTGGAGTCTGTCGCGCGTCGTGACGTGGCGCTTGGCCGGGCGGTGGTCGAGCGCGACGCCAAGCTCGACACCCTGCAGCACGAGATCGAGAAGAAGGCGATCCGCCTGATCGCCCTGCGCCACCCGGTGGCCTCGGACCTGCGCAAGACCCTGTCGGCGATGAAGCTGGCCACGGATCTGGAGCGGACCGGCGACCTGGCCAAGAACATCGCCAAGCGGGGCCTGACCTTGGCCGAGGGCGAGCCGCTGCAGCCCCTGACCCGCTCGATCGAGCGAATGGGGCGGCTGGTCAGCCTGCGGCTGCGTGACGTGCTGGACGCCTATGCCGCGTCCGAGCTCGACGGAGCCGTGGGCGTGTGGAACTCGGACGACGAGGTCGACGAGCACTACAACGCCCTGTTCCGCGAGCTGCTGACCTACATGATGGGCGACCCGCGCACGATCACCGGTTGCGCCCACCTGCTCTTCATCGCCAAGAATCTCGAGCGGATTGGCGACCACGCCACCAACATCGCCGAGACGATCTACTACGAGATCACCGGCGGCGAGATGGCTGGCGAGCGCCCGCGCGCCGGGCCGGCCCATAACGACGATCTGACCCCGACCGACGACCGGAGCGCCTGACGTGCAGCCCTATGTGCTCGTGATGGAGGATGAGGACGCGCTCGCCACGCTCCTCCAGTACAACCTCGAGAAGGAAGGCTACCAGGTGGTCATTGCCGGGGACGGCGAGGAGGGCCTGGTCCAGGTCGACGAGCGTCTGCCCGACCTGATCCTGCTCGACTGGATGCTGCCGAAGGTGTCGGGCATCGAGGTCTGCCGCCGCATCCGCGGCCGGCCCGAGACCCGCAATGTGCCGATCATCATGCTGACGGCGCGTGGCGAGGAGACCGACCGGGTCCGCGGCCTCGACACCGGGGCCGACGACTACCTGACCAAGCCCTTCTCCATGACCGAGCTGATCGCCCGCATCCGGGCGGTGCTGCGGCGCATCCGGCCGGGGCTGGCCGATGACCGCGTCGGCCACGGCGACATCGTCATCGACCGGGTGGCGCATCGGGTGAAGCGGGCCGGCAAGGAGGTCCATCTGGGCCCGACCGAGTTCCGCCTGCTCGACTACTTCATGCAGCATCCGGGCCGGGTGTTCAGCCGCGAGCAACTGCTGGACGCGGTCTGGGGGTCGGACGTCTATGTCGAGGCGCGCACCGTGGACGTGCACGTCGGCCGACTGCGCAAGGCCCTGAACCTGCCCGACACGGTCGACCCCATCCGCACCGTCCGCTCCGCCGGCTACGCGCTCGATCTGGAGGGCTGAGTCCCCGGCGTGTGGCCCCTGCGACCTTCGCGGCGTCGGCGCGTGCTGGCCCGACCCCGGAGGCGCGGTCTAGGGTCTCCTTCTGATCGGGAGGAGTTCATCATGCGTCGCCGTACGTTCCTGTCTACCCTGCCGGCCGGGGCGCTGGCCGCCGGAGCCGTCGCCGCCCAGGCCTCGCCGCAGTCCCCTCCTGTCGCCGCGTCTGCCCCGGACGGCGTCCGGGCCTATCCCTATCGAGGTGTGGGCATGGGCGACCGCATCATGGGCGCGCCCTTCGCCGGGCGCTCCACGGTCTGGGGTGCGCGCGGGGCCGTGGCCACGGCGCACCCGACCGCCAGCGTGATCGGGCTGGACATCCTGCGGCGCGGCGGGTCGGCCATCGACGCGGCCATCGCCGTCAATGCGGCGCTGGGCTTTCTTGAGCCGACCGGCAACGGCATCGGCGGCGACGCCTTCGCCCTGCTGTGGGATCCGGCGCAGGGCAAGGTGGTGGGGCTGAACGGCTCGGGCGCCAGCCCCCGCGGCCTGTCGCTTGAGGCGGCGCGGGCCAAGGCCGGGGCCAATGGGCTGCTGCCGCGCTACGGCGCTGTCACCGTCAATGTGCCCGGCGCGGTCGACGCCTGGTGGGCGGCGCACCAGCGCTACGGCAAGCTGCCCTGGGCCGAGGTGCTGGCCCCGGTGATCGCGCTGTGCGAGCGCGGCGAGGCCATGCCGCAGCTGATCGCCTGGTATCTCGAGCGCAACATGGCGGTGTTCGACCGCTCGACCGGCATCATCGAGGAGAACGACAACCGTCGGCGGGTGTTCGCGCCCGATGGCCGGACGCCGCGGGTGGGCGAGGTGTTCGCCAATCCGGACCTGGCCCGGACCTACCGGCTGATCGCCGAGGGCGGACGCGACGCCTTCCATGACGGGCCGATCGCCAGTGCGATCGAGGGCTATTTCCGGCGCATCGGCGGCTGGATGACCCGGGCCGATCTGGCGGCGCACCGCACCGAATGGGTCGAGCCGCTGATGTCGACCTACCGCGGGGTCGAGGTCTACCAGCTGGGCCCCAACACCCAGGGGCTGTCGACGCTGCAGATCCTCAATGTCTGCGAGCAGTTCGACCTGCGCGCGCTCGGCTTCCAGAGTGCGGCCTCGATCCATGTCCAGGCCGAGGCCAAGCGCCTGGCCTTCGAGGACCGGGCGCGCTGGTTCGCCGACCCGGCCTTCAGCCGCACCCCGGTCGAGCGCCTGATCTCCAAGGCCTATGCCGCCGAGCGCGCCGCCCTGATCCGCATGGATCGGCCCATGGACCGCGTTTTGCCTGGCGATGCGCCGAGCCAGGGCGACACCACCTATTTCAGCGTCGCCGACGCCGACGGCATGATGGTCAGCTGGATCCAGTCCAACTACCGCGGCATGGGCGGGGGGCTGGTGCCCGACGATGGCAATGGCGGCACGCTCGGCTTCATGTTCCAGAACCGCGCCGAGATGTTCGCCCTGACGGACGGACATCCGAACGTCTATGCCCCCGGCAAGCGCCCGTTCCACACCATCATCCCGGGCTTCGCCGTGCGCGACGGCCAGCCGTGGATGGCCTTCGGCGTCATGGGCGGCGGCATGCAGCCGCAAGGGCAGGCGCAGATCGTCATCAACATGGTCGACTACGATCTCGACCCGCAGGAGGCGGGCGACGCCCCGCGCTGGCAGCACGAGGGCTCGTCGGAGCCGACGGGCGAGCCGGCCGAGGGGGCCGGGGTGCTGCACCTGGAGTCCGGCGTGCCCGAGGCCACGCGCGAGCAGCTGCGCGCCATGGGCTGGACGCTGGGCCCGCCGAACGGCGGCTTCGGCGGCTACCAGAATGTGGTGCGCCAGGTGAACGCCCGCGGGCCGGCCACCTACGGGGCAGCCTCGGAGACGCGCAAGGACGGGCTGGCGCTGGCCTGGTAGGTCAGCTCACGCTGTCCGGCGTGATCTCGTAGACGGTCGAACAGTATTCGCAGGTGACGCGGATCTTGCCGTCGGCCTCGACCATCTCCGCGCGCTCCTCCGGACCGAAGCTGTCGAGGACGGTGGCGATGCGGTCCATCGAGCAGCGGCACTGCGCCTGAAGCGGGGCGGCCGCCTCGAGCCGCACCCCGTCCTCGTGGAACAGGCGGAACAGCAGCCGGTCGGCCGACAGCAGGGGGTCGATCAGCTCGTCGTCGCCCAGCGTCTCGAACAGGGCCTGGGTGCGCTCCCAGACGTCGTCAGTGGCGCCGCGGGCGTCGTCGCCGGCGATGACCTGGATCATCGCCCCGCCGGCGCGCCAGGATTCGCCGGCCGCGGTCTGGACCGCGCCCACCGCCAGTCGTACCCGCGTCGGCACCTGCTCGGACTGGACGAAGAAGTGCTCGGCGCACAGGCTCAGGCTCTCGCCCTCGATCGGGGTGATGCCCTGGGTGCGTTCGAAGTCGGGGCCGCGGTCCAGCGTCATGATGAACACGCCCTGGCCCAGCAGGCTCTTCGCCCCTGGCCGGGCGAAGCCCTGACTCGCCGCCGCGACCTCGTCGGCGTCGTAGCGGCAGTAGCCGCGCAGGGAGCCGTCGGTGCCGTAGTCGGCGATGACATAGCGCACGGGGCCGTCGCCCTGGGCCTGGACCAGCAGCCGGCCCTCGAACTTCAGGCTGGAGCCGATCAGGGCGGCGAGGGCGCAGGCCTCGCCCAGCAGGGCCGCCACCGGCTCGGGATAGGCGTGGGCGTTCAGGATGCGGTCGATGGCCGCGCCCATGCGCACGAGGCGGCCGCGCACCGGCCAGCCCTCGATCTGGAAGGCGGCGGCGAAGTCGTCGGCGGGCGAGGACGCACGGTTGGTCACGGGCGGGCTTTCATCGATGTTCGGGAGAGGCTCTACATAGGCGGCGGAAGCCGCCATGATAAGGGCGCCCGCCGGGGGCGTCCCGGCCCCCGCCGTCCTGTGTCGCCGAGTCTGGATCCGCATGTCCCGTCGCCTTCGCCTCAAGCCCCTGTCGCAGCAGGTCGTGGTCATCACCGGGGCCACCTCCGGGATCGGCCTGGCCACCGCGCGTCGCGCCGCGGCGGCAGGCGCCTGCGTGTTCCTGATCGCCCGGCACGAGGAGGATTTGCGTCGGCTGTGCGAGACGCTGCAGCGCGACGGCGGCCGCTGCGCCTGGGCCGTCGCCGACGTGGCCGACGCCGACGCGCTGGAGGCCGCGGCGGATAAGTGCGAGCGCCTGTTCGGCGCCCTCGACACCTGGGTCAACAATGCCGGCGCGGCGGCTCCGGGGGCGCTGCGCGACATGCCCTTGGGCGAGCAGCGGGCGCTGTTCGAGACCAACTACTGGGGGGTGGTGAACGGCAGCCTGGCAGCGGCGACCCGCCTCGCCGGGCGCGGCGGCGCGATCATCAATGTCGGCTCCAGCCTCGCCCATGCGCCTGCCCCGGGGCGGGGGGTCTATGCGGCCTCCAAACACGCCGTGAAGGGGTTCACGGAAGGCCTGCGGCTGGAATTGGCCCGCGCCGGCGCGCCCGTCGCCGTGACCCTGGTCAAGCCGGCCGCTGTCGACACGGCGTGGGACCAGCGCGCCCGCCGTCTCGGCGGCTATGCGTCGCGCTACCCGCAGCCGGTCTACGCCGCCCATGTGGTGGCGGACGCCATCCTGCACTGCGCCGCCCATCCGGTGCGCGAGATCACCGTCGGCGGCAGCGGCCGGCTGATCGCCGCGGCCTATTCGGCCTTACCGGGCCTGGCGGAACCACTCTTCGCGGCGTTCGCTCCTGTGGTGAGGCCCGACCGCGGGGACGACCCCTGGGCGGACGACGGGCTGGAGGACCTCACCGGCGACGGTGCGGCGGACGAGGTGCGATATCCTATGGTGCGACAGTTCAGTGTTCTGGCCGAGGCCCGCAAGCATCCCGGCGTGACCGCCGGCGGTCTGGGCGCGCTCGTCTTGCTGGGGGTCGTCGCCCTGCTGCTCGGGCAGCGCCGCGGACCGACCCGCTACGAGCGCTGGCGGGCCCGGCTCGACCCCCGCGGCTGGACCTCCGGCTGGCGACGGGGCTTCGAGGCGGCGCTCGACGGGCTTGGCGAGGGCGCTGCGGAAGTCGGCCAGCGCGCGGACCGGGCGCGGCGCGAAGCGGGCCGCAATCTGGATCGGCTGACCCGCGAGGCGCGTCGCCGTCTGCAGCGGGAGGAGGTGCAGGCCGGCTTACGCTCGGCCCGGCGCGGCGCCGACCGGGCGGGTCGCTTCGCCCGCGATCATGCGCGCGAGGGCGGCGTGCTGGCGGCGCTGGTGACGGTCGCCGCCGCCGTGGCTGTGGTTGCGCTGGACGGCCGACCGGCAAAGGGCCGTCGTCGCCCGTCGCTGCGCCTGTAGGGCAGAGGCAGAATCTTGCGCGAAATCCGGCCTGCGGCGTTGCTGCAGCTGCGAAGGCCGCTATAGCAGGGGCATGGGCGGCCCGACCTTCATCTTCGACTTCGACTCCACCCTGGTGCGCTTCGAGACGCTTGAGGCGCTCGGTGAGATCGCCCTCGACGGGCGGGCGGACCGCGAGCAACGGCTGGCCGAGGTCGCGCGGCTGACCGATCAGGCCATGGCCGGGGAGGTGAGCTTCGGCGAGGCCCTGCGGAAGCGTCTGGAAATCCTGTCGCCCCGTCGCGAGCATGTTCTGGCCCTGGCCGAGCGCGCGGCGGACGCCCTGACCACCTCAATGCGTCGCAACGCCGACTTCTTCCAGCGCCACGCTGACCAGGTCGTGATCCTGTCGGGCGGGTTCGACGAGGTGATCCTGCCGGTGGCGGAGCGGCTGGGCGTCCCCGCCGGGCGCGTGTTCTGCAACACCCTGCGCTACGACGCGGACGGGCAGGTCATCGGCGTAGATGACGCCAATCCCCTGTCGCACGACGACGGCAAGCCGACCGTGATCCGCAGCCTTGGCCTGCCGGGGCCGGTGGTGATGGTTGGCGACGGCTGGAATGACGCCGAGGTCAAGCTGCGCGGCGCGGCCGATCGCTTCTACGCCTTCACGGAGGTGGTGCGGCGGGAGCCGGTGGTCGCCGCCGCCGACGCCGAGGCCTCGTCGCTGGACGAGGTGCTTTACGCCGAGGGCGTGCGCGGGCGCTGGTCCTACCCCCGGAGCCGCATCCGCTTCCTGCTGCTCGAGAACATCCATCCGGCCGCTGTGGAACGGCTGCGCGACGAGGGCTATGCCGTCGAGACCGAGACAGGCGCGCTCGATGAGGACGATCTGATCGCCCGGCTGCGCGGCGTGCATGTGCTCGGTCTGCGCTCCAAGACCAATGTCAGCCGGCGGGTGCTGGAGGCGGCCGACCGTCTGATGGCCGTTGGCGCCTTCTGCATCGGCACCAACCAGATCGACCTCGGGGCCGCCTCGGACCACGGGGTCGCCGTGTTCAACGCCCCGTACTCGAACACCAGGTCGGTGGTGGAGCTGGCGGTCGGGCTGATGATCGCCCTGATGCGTGATGTCGCCGACAAGTCGGCCGGCATGCACCAGGGGCGCTGGAACAAGTCGGCGACCGGCTCGCGCGAGCTGCGCGGCAAGACGCTCGGCATCGTCGGCTACGGCGCCATCGGCAGCCAGCTGTCCGTGCTGGCCGAGGCGCTGGGCATGCGGGTGGTGTTCTTCGACCTCGCGGAGCGTCTGGCGCTGGGCAACGCCCGGCGGGTGCGGTCGCTGGACCAGCTGCTGGCCGAGTCCGACGTGGTCAGCCTGCACGTCGACGGGCGGGGCGAGAACCTGAACCTGATGGGCGCGGCGCAGTTCGCCCGCATGAAGCCGGGCGCACTGCTGCTCAACCTGTCGCGCGGGCACGTGGTCGACGTCGGGGCGCTGGCCCAGGCGCTGGGCTCCGGCCGGATCGGCGGCGCCGCGGTGGACGTCTTCCCGGAAGAGCCGCGCACCAACGCCGACCCGTTCGACAGCCCCCTGCGGGGCTTGGCCAACGTGATCCTGACGCCGCACATCGGCGGCTCCACCGAGGAGGCGCAGGAGGCCATCGCCGAGTTCGCCGCCGAGCGCCTGCTCGGCTTCCTCAACCGCGGCGACACCACCTTCAGCGTCAACCTGCCCAACGTGCAGCTGGCCGAGGTGACGGGCGCGCACCGGCTGCTGCACATCCACCGCAACCAGCCCGGCGTGCTGGCCGAGCTGAACCGCGCCATCGCCGGGGCGGGGCTGAACATCCTCGGGCAGCACCTGAAGACCGACGAGCGCACCGGCTACGTGATCATCGACGTGGACCGGGACTACGACCCCGAGGCCTTGCGGCCGCTGCGCGAGGTGCCGGGCACCCTGCGCTTCCGCATGCTGCACTGAGCCGCGGTCGAGCCTTCCCTAGCGGCATCTTGCGTCTTGCGAAGAGAGGCGCAGAGTGCCGGACAAGGACCGCGTTCTGACGGTCCAGGGAGGAAACATCATGCAACGTCTGCTTATGGGCGCCGCGCTCGGCGCTCTCACGATCGCCGCCGTGGCCGCTGCCGGCGCCGCCTCGGCCCAGTCCTACAACCGCCTCGTCGTGTTCGGCGACAGCCTCAGCGACAACGGCAACCTGTTCGCCATCACTGGCCAGCCGCCGGCGCCGTTCTTTCAGGGCCGATTCAGCAACGGTCCGGTGTGGACCGAGCTGCTCGGCTTCAATGCGGCCCGGGTCGGCGGCGCGGTGAGCGGCAGCATCAACTACGCCTATGGCGGGGCCCAGACCGGGACCCAGGCCCTGCCGCCCGGCATGCGTCTGCAGCTGTCCAACTACACCGCTGCGGGGGGGCGTTTCGGGCCGTCGGACCTCGTCACCGTCTGGGGCGGGGCCAACAACATCTTCCAGAACCTCGCCGCCGCCTCGGTGTCGCCGAGTCCCACGACGGTGATGGGCACTGTCGCGGCGACGGCCGCCGCCGACATCGCCGCGATCACCGATACGATCGCCGCCGGCGGGGCCGGTACGGTGCTCGTTGCCAACCTTCCGTTGCTCAGCCCGACGCCGCAGTTCCGCGGCACCCCGGCTGCGCCGTTGGCGGACTTCGCCCAGAGCCAGCTGAATACGGCCCTGCAGACGAACCTGGCCACCGTGGCGGCGGCCCGGTCGGGGACCAACATCATCCTGATGGACGTGGCCAAGGTCGGGCCGACCATTACCAACAATCCCGGCCTGTTCGGGCTGACGGATGTGACGGCGCCGTGCTTCAACGGGGTCAGCGTCTGCAGCACGCCGGGAACCTTCTTCTACTACGACGGCGTGCATCCGACGGCGCGAGGCCACCAACTGCTGGCGGCCCTGGCTAATGACTACCTGTACTACGGCGACGCGGGCGCGGCGACGACGCTCCTGACCGAGACCGGCTTCCGCCACCGCGAGCGGCGCGCCGGCGAGGCGCTGGGCGGCCTGACCGGTCGGGAATCCGCCCCCGCCGGGGCGGTCATCTCGGGCGGCTACAGCTACGAGACCGCCGACATCGACGCCCGCGGCCCGGTCGGGGCGGCGGACAGCGAGGGGCACGGCGTGCGCATGGCCCTGGCAGCCGGCCTGAGCGGCGGCTGGTCGTTCGGCCTGAGCGGGGCCTTCGACAAGGCCGAGGTCGAGGCCATGCGCCTGACCTTCGACGTCGAGAGCTACAGCCTCGACGCCGCCGCCGCCTGGCGTTCGGACAACGGCATGTTCGTCGCGGCCGGCTTCGGCGCCGCGCGGGACGCCTATGACGAGATCCGGCGGGTCACAGCCCTGGCCCCGATCGTCCACGAGTCCGAGGTCAGCGGCCTGAGCTACTCGGCCCGCGTGGTGGCCGGGACCTGGTTCGAGCGCGGCGGCATGGCCATCTCGCCACGGGTCGGCCTCGACTGGGTCTCCAGCCGCACCGACGCCTTCGCCGAGGACGGGCCCGCCGCGGCCTACCGCTGGGAAGAGCGGACCTTTGAGACCATCTCGGCCGAGGTGGCCCTGCGGGTCGAGGGCGAACTGGCGCCGGGCATCGGCGCCTTTGCCGAAGGCGGCTGGCGCGAGGCGCTCGATGATGGCGGCGACGCCGTGCGCACCGGCATCGTGGCCAACCCGGCCCGGGTTCTCGCCCGCGAGATCGAGGATCCCTACGGCAGCCAGGCCATGATTGAGGCCGGCGTCACCGGCCGCCTGACCGACCGTCTGGCGGTCGAGGTGGGCTACCGCGGCCGCTTCGGCGACGGCAGCGACAGCCAGCTCGGCGGCGTGACGCTGAAGCTGGCCCTGTAAGGCCGGACCGGGGCGCGACCCATGGGCGCCGCGCCCCGGTCCCATTCTCGCCCCATGGGCGGGTAAAACGGCGGGCAGGCTGCTGACCTGCGGGCCCGACACTGTCGGATGCGGCCCTTCACGATCTTTCGGCTTTCGGGTCGTCGAACGGAGCCGCCGCTGCATGCCTGTCGCCCACCCGGTTGTTCGCGGGGTGCTCACGCACTCCGGCCAGATCCTCGCGCTCCTCGCCGTCGGCGTTCTGGCAGCGGGGGCTGGTCCCGCGCGTCGCGTGGCGGAGCCGGAGCTTGCAGCGCCGGCCGCAGCGCCTGTTGTGGCCGTGGCCGAGCCGGCGGGTCCCCTGACCGCCAGCCTGATCTTCACCGCCCCGATCGCCGGGCATCCGGTCAACTCCGGCTTCGGTCCCAGACGGCTGCCGGGCGAGGCCGGGGCGCGCCTGCACCAGGGCGCGGACTACGCCGCCCCCAGCGGCGCGCCGGTGCTGGCCAGCGCGCCGGGCAAGGTCCTGAGGACCGGCTATGACCCCTCGGGCTATGGCCGCTTCGTCGAGATCCAGCACGGGGAGGGGCTGACCAGTCTCTACGCCCACCTCAGCCGCGTCGATGTCCGCCCCGGTGATCGCGTGGACGGCGGCGAGGCGATCGGCGCGGTCGGCTCGACCGGCCATTCGACCGGACCCCACCTGCATTTCGAGGTGCGGCGGCGGGGACGGCCCCTGAACCCGGAGCGGGTGGTCGGACGAATCCTGCAGGTCGAGACCGCCGTCTGACGCTGGCCAAGGCGCGCCGGGTCCGTTACCCCTTCCGCGACACAGGGGAGGTGGCATGGACGCGGCGCTCAGGCTCGACACCGTCAACAAGCGATACGGTGACTTCCATGCGGTTAAGGACCTGTCCTTCGTCGCCGAGACCGGGCGCATCTGCGGCTTCCTGGGGCCGAACGGGGCCGGCAAAACTTCGACCCTGCGCATGATCCTGGGGCTGCAGCCGGCGACCTCCGGACGAATCGAGGTGCTGGGCGCCGACGACGGCCGCAAGGTGCGGGACCGCATCGGCTTCCTCCCGGAGGAGCGCGGCCTCTACAAGAAGATGACGCCCGTCGATGCCATCGCCTTCTTCGCCTCGCTGAAGGGCGTGCCGGAAGGGGAGGGGCGCAAGCGCGCCCGCGAGATGCTCGAGGCGCAGGGCCTAGGCGCGGCCCGGCACAAGAAGATGAAGGAGCTGTCCAAGGGCATGGCCCAGAAGGTGCAGCTGATCGCGGCGGTGGCGCACCGGCCCGACTTTGTCATCCTCGACGAGCCCTTCTCGGGCCTCGACCCCATGAACCAGCAGGGGCTGGAGGAGATGATCCGCGGCCTCGCTGAACGCGGCGCCACGGTGCTGTTCTCGACCCATGTGATGCAGCACGCCGAACGGCTGTGCGACAAGGTCGTGCTGCTGGCGCGGGGCAGGAAGGCCTTCGAGGGCACGGTGGCCGAGGCCAAGGCCACGACCCGCCAGTTCCTCGAACTGGAGGGCGACATCCCCGCCGGGGCCGTCACGGCCTTGCCGGGGGTCAGCCACGTCGAGACCATGCATGTGCACGGGCCGGTCAAGGTGCTGCGCGCCACCCTGGCGTCCGGCGCGGCTGGCCAGGTGGCGCTGCGTGCGGCCTTCGTCCAGGGGCTGGATGTGCGTCGCTTCGAGCTCAAGGCGCCGACCCTGCACGACGCCTTCATCCATCTCACCGGCGACGACCCCGACGCGGTCGCCCCGCGCGCGGAGCCCTCGGCATGAACCGCACCTTCCTGATCGCCCGCCGCGAGTACATGGCCTACGTCCGCACGGTCGGCTTCTGGCTGTCGTTGCTGTCCCTGCCGCTCTTCGCCGGCCTCGGCGGCGTCATCCCCATGCTGGCCATGAACAGCGAGCCGACGCGCTCGGTCGCGGTGGTCGAGGTGGCGAGCGGGGCCCCGCTCAAGGCCGAGGTCGAGGCCCGGCTGACCGCCCGCGACCGCGAGCGACAGGTCGACATGATCTCGGCGCTGGTGATCCCCGAGGCGGGTATCGAGGCGTCGCGCCAGGTGCAGGCGCTGGGTGAGCGCGAGGGGCCCGAGGCGGCCCTGGCCGAGGCCCGCCGCCTCGCGCCGACGGCGGCGTCCGGCTATCGCCCGCCGAAGGCCGACCTGAGGCTCGCGGAGACCCCGGCGGCCGTCCTGGCCGCCGCGCCCGGCGAGGCGCGCGAGGCGGTGGTGCGCGACCTGCTCAATGCCGAGGAGCGCAGGCTCGACGCTGTTGTGCTGCTGGCGCGCGAAGCGGAGGGCCCGTCGGCCCGCGTATGGTCGGCCAAGGCGTCTGACGACACGGTGCAGGATGCGGTCTCCTCGGCCCTGCGCGAGATCGCCAGGGCCGAGCGCTACGCCGCGCTGGGCGTCGGCGTGGATTCCGTACGGGAGATCGACGCCTTCCGGCCGGACGTGGCCCTGCTGAGCCCGCGGTCGGAGAGCGGCGGTGAGGTCTCGTTCCGGGACCGGCTGCCGGCCCTGATCGGCTTCGCTTTCGGCTTCCTGCTGTGGGCCCTCGTGCTGACCGGCGCCTCGATCCTGCTGAACAGCGTGATGGAGGAGAAGTCGAACAAGATCCTCGAGGTACTGCTGTCCTCGGCCTCGCCGGGCGAGATCCTGACCGGCAAGGTGCTGGGCGTGGCCCTGCTGACCCTGACCGTCATGGTCGTCTGGGGCGGGCTTGGCGCGGCCGGTCTGGCGGCCGGAGTGCCGGACGTGGCGCGAGACATCTGGAGCATTCTCAGCCGCGACGGCCTGATCGTGTACTTCCTGATCTACATCGCCGGCGGCTATCTGATGTACGCCGTGCTGTTCGCGGCCATCGGCGCCTTCTGCGAGACGCCGCGCGACGCCCAGACCCTGATGGGCCCGATCATGATGCTGCTGGTCGTGCCGGTCTTCACCATGCAGTTCGCCCTGCGCACGCCGGACGCCCTGTATGTGCAGATCCTGTCGTGGATCCCGCTGTTCACGCCCTTCCTGATGAGCGCCCGGATCCCGTCCGGCGGCGTCGGGCCCGTCGAGATCGCCGCGACCACGGCCGGGATGTTCGCCATGGCCGTGTTCATGGTGTGGATCGCGGGCCGCGCCTTCCGCGCCGGCGCCCTGTCCGACGTCAAGCTCAGCTGGAAGACCTTCGCCACGGCGGTGCGCGGGGGGCGGTGACGCCCTCTGCGGCCCGTCGGCAGGACGCCTGTCGACGGGCCCGGCCGGCCCTGCCTGTCAGACAAGCGCCTGCCTGTCACACAAACGAAAGGGCCGCCCGGTCGCCCGGACGGCCCCTGATCGTTCAGCCTGTCGGCCGCCTTAGCGGGCGCGCGGCTTCGGCGCGGGCAGCAGGCCTTCGCGCTGGGCGCGCTTGCGGGCCAGCTTGCGGGCGCGACGCACCGCCTCGGCCTTCTGACGGGCGCGCTTCTCCGAGGGCTTCTCGTAGTGCACGTGGCGCTTCATTTCCCGGAAGCTGCCTTCGCGCTGCATCTTCTTCTTCAGCGCCTTGAGGGCTTGGTCGACATTGTTGTCGCGGACAAAAATCTGAACCAGGGGTCTCTCTCCTTTGGCCGCCCGCCGCGTCCGATCAGGGAAGACGGGCAGACAAAACGAAATCAGTCCCGACAGACGTCGCCTCTCGGGTGAGTGCGGGCGGATACACCATGCCGGGGGGGCTGTCCAGATCGTCGCGCGCGCGGCGGCGACGCTCGAAAGCGCGGCGCGACGGGCGTATGCTGCCGCCATGACCGACGCGCCGCACCTGCCCAACACCCCGGCCGGAGAGGAGTCCGACTGGGCCTCGACGATGGAACAGGCCGTGCTCGACGCCGCCGTGCGGCTGGCCCCCGAGCTGGGCTGGAACGCGCGGCTGGTGCGGGCCGCCTGCGCCGCCGAGGGCCTGTCGCTCGGGGATCAGGAGCTTCTGCTGCCCAACGGTGCGCGCGACCTCGCCGCCCTGCTGTCGCGACGCCATGACGCCCGGGCTCTGGAGACGCTGGGCGACGTCGATGCGGGCGCCCTGAAGATTCGCGAGCGCATCGCCCGGGCCGTGACCGCACGACTGGAGGCAGGGGCGCAGGACCTGGCCGCGACCCGCCGCTGCGCCGGCTTTCTCGCGCTCCCGGGCAACGCCGATCTGGGGCTGAGGCTGGCCTGGGAGAGCGCCGATCACCTGTGGCGCTGGTCCGGCGACACCGCGACGGACTGGAATCATTATTCCAAGCGGGCAATCCTGTCGGGCATTCTTGTGCCCGCCATGACCCTCCGGTGGTTTGACGGACCCGAAGCCGCGGAGGCCTTCGTCGCCGCCCGCATCGACAACGTCATGGCCTTCGAAAAGTGGAAGGCCGGCAAGGACTTCGACGCCGCCGGCCGGCGTTTCCTCGACGCCCTGAGCCGGCTCCGGTACGGCGACGCCGCCTGATGTGCGCCTCGTTCGAGGCGCGCTACACGGTTCGCGAGCTGGTCGACCTGTTCGAGCGCGTCGGTTTGGTGATCGACCTTTCGGCCGGCTTGCCGAACCTGGCGCCCGTCGAGGAGGTGCGTCCGACCGACCTCGCGCCCGCGGTACGGGTGGACGCGGAAAGCCGGGTGCGGCTGATGTCGATGCGCTTCGGCTTTCCGCCGCCGCGACCGAAGGCCGGTCCCGTCGTCAATTTCCGCAGCGAGGGGCGCACGCTCGGCAACGGCCCGCGGCAAGGCCGTTGTCTCGTCCCGGTCAGCGGCTTCTACGAGTTCACCGGCGATCGTTATCCGAAAACGCGTTGGATCTTCCGCGACCCGGGGGCGCCGCTGCTCGCCCTGGCGGCGGTCTGGCGAACGGGGGAGGGGCGCGATGAGGCCGTCTCGCTGCTGACCGCTGAGCCCGGCCCGGACGTCGCTCCGTACCATGACCGCGGCGTGCTGCCCCTGCCGCCTTCCCGGTGGGCTGACTGGTTGCTCGACCGCGCTCCCTCGGAGGCGCTGCTGATCCCGCCGCCGGCGGGCAGTCTTGCGGTCAGTCCCGCCCCGCGTCCGCCGAAAGCGGCCTCAGCCGGTTGACGTGGCCCATCTTGCGGCCGGGGCGGGCCTCGGCCTTTCCGTAGAGGTGCAGGCGGGCGTCGGGCGCGGCCGCCAGGTCCGGCCAGGCCTCGACCTCGGGGCCAAGCAAATTGGTCATCTCCACGGCGGCGTGGGGCGTGGTCGGGCCCAGCGGCCAGCCGACGATGGCGCGGATGTGCTGCTCGAACTGGTCGCAGGCGCACCCGTCCTGGGTCCAGTGGCCGGTATTGTGCACCCGCGGGGCGATCTCGTTGACCAGCAGGCGGTCGCCGAGGTCGAACAGCTCGATGCCGATGACGCCGACATAGTCGAGGCCGTCCAGCACCCGGGCGGCGATGTCCTGCGCCACCGCGGCCGTCGCGGCGTCGGCCGCGGCCGGGGCGCGGGTGGTGCGCAGGATGCCGTCCGCGTGGCGATTCTCGCCGAGTGGATAGATGGCGACGCTCCCGTCCCAGCCCCGGGCGGCGATGATCGACAGTTCTCGCCGGAAGTCGGCCTGCGCCTCGAGGATCGACGGGCGCCGGCCGACGGCGGCCCAGGCGGCCTCGACGTCGTCCGGATTGCGCACCCAAGCCTGGCCCTTGCCGTCATAGCCCTCGCGCCGGGTCTTGAGCAGGGCGGGCGCGCCCAGTTCGACCAGGGCGCGGCGCAGGTCGTCCGGGGTGTCGACCGGGCGGAAGTCGACCGTCGCCGCGCCGGCGGCGTTGAGGAAGGTCTTTTCCTCGACCCGGTCCTGGGCGACGGCGAGCGCGCGCGGACCTGGCGCCACCAGCGCGCCGCCGGCGGCCAGTCGCGCTGCCGAGGCGGCGGGGACGTTCTCGAACTCGAAGGTCACGACATCGCTGACCCGGCCCAGTTCGTCGAGGGCGTCGGCGTCGTCATAGGCGGCGGTGATCTGGCGCGCGGCGACGCGGGCGGCCGGGCTGGCCGGTTCGGGGTCGAGCACCACCAGGTCGAACCCCAGCCGACTGGCGGCCTCGCCCAGCATGCGGCCCAGCTGGCCGCCGCCCAGGACGCCGATCACGGCGCCGGGCGAGAGGGGCGGCTGGCGGCGCGGCGGGACGGTCACTCAGTCCTCGACCGTCTCGGCCACGGACTCGGTCTGGGCCTGCCGTAGGGCGGCGACTCGTCCAGCCAGCGCCGGGTCCGACAGAGCGAGGATCTGCGCCGCCAGCAGGCCGGCGTTGGTTGCCCCGGCTTCGCCGATGGCGAGGGTCCCGACCGGCACCCCGCCGGGCATCTGGGCGATCGACAGCAGCGAATCGAGCCCCTTGAGCGCCTTCGACTTCACCGGCACGCCGAGCACCGGCAGGGTCGTCAGGGAGGCCACCATGCCTGGCAGGTGGGCGGCGCCGCCGGCGCCGGCGATGATCACCCTGAACCCCGCGTCAGCCGCCCCGCGGGCGAAGCTGTACATGCGCTCCGGCGTGCGGTGGGCGGAGACCACGCGGGCCTCATAGGCCACGCCCAGCCGCTCCAGCATGTCCGCCGCGAGCTTCATCGTCGGCCAGTCCGACCGGCTGCCCATGATGATCGCCACGGGCGGGCGGGATGCGGGGGTCGAAGACGCCATGCGCCGGGCTCCTCGCCAGGGAAAGCGCGCGCTTACAGCACCCGCGTTGCGCCCGCAACAGAGCCCGCTAACCTTGGCGCTGCGCCCGGCCGGAGTGAGTCGGCGCGAGGAGTGGGCCCGTGCTCGACGCGCCGGAACAGGACCTGATGGCGGAGATCGCCCGGCTGCGCGCCGAGGTGGCCGCCCTGACCGCGCGCGCCGAGGCGGCCGAGGCCGCAGCGGACCACGATGTGTTGACGCCGCTGTTGAACCGCCGGGGCTTCATCGAGGCCATGCGGCGGACCATGGCCTATTGCACCCGCTATGACGCGCCGGCGGTGCTTCTCTACATCGACCTCGACGGCTTCAAGACGATCAACGACACCTTCGGCCACATGGCCGGCGACGCCGCCCTGGTGCAGGTCGCCGAATTGTTGCTGGCCAATGTGCGCGAGTCCGACGCCGTCGGGCGGCTGGGTGGTGATGAATTCGCCCTCCTGCTGCTCAACGCCGGGCCGGAAGAGGGGCGCGACAAGGCGCGTCGGCTGGGCGAGGCCATGGCGCGCCGGCCGTTCGAGCAGGACGGCGCCAGCGTACCGCTGGGCGGCGCGATCGGTGTCCGCGCCTTCACGGACCACACGGATCCCGAGGCCTGGCTGGCCGAGGCCGACGCCGCCATGTGGGTCCGGAAGAGGGGCAGATCGTAGGGGCAGGCCGTAGGGGGCCTTACCCCCTACCCCTACGGACGACCGGCTTTCAGGCGATGATGTCCGGCAGGATGCGGGCCTCGATCTTCACGATCTCGTCGCGGAGCGACAGCTTGCGTCGCTTCATCCGGGCGATCAGCAACTGGTCGGGGATCGACATGCTCGCCAGCGCCTCGATCGAGGCGTCGATGTCGGCGTGCTCCTGCCGCAGCGCCTTCACACGGGCGCTGAGGAGGACGGTTTCCTCGTCGATCGGCGTGGCGTCGTCGTTCATGGCGGATCCCGTGAAGGGCGGCTTATACCGCAGCCGGGATCAGGCCGGAAGGCGCTCGGCGAGGGTCTGAAGCAGCGCCCGCGGGACCCGGGGCGACCAGGCGCGGGAGGT
Organism: uncultured Brevundimonas sp.; assembly: GCA_964624025.1. Classification (GTDB taxonomy): domain Bacteria; phylum Pseudomonadota; class Alphaproteobacteria; order Caulobacterales; family Caulobacteraceae; genus Brevundimonas. Next base: position 10,046 of record CAZUXK010000004.1, on the reverse strand, counting down.
GGCGGCAAGGGCCGTCATCAGGTCTCCCGGAGCGTCTCCGGCAGGGGGCGACTGGTCGGCCAGCCCTTGCAGCAGCGCGCGTTCCGCTGCCAGTTCCGCGGCCTTCACCTCGGTGCGCACGGCCTCACGCGCGGTGTCCTCGAGGTCGGGGTGGCGCAGCTTCAGCCGCTGGCGCAAGGCGCGCAGGGGGGCTATGGCCTGCTCGCGCCAGGCCCGGGTCAGGTCGACGGCAGCCTCCAGGGTCTCGCTGTCCAGCGGCCTGCCGGTGCGGGCGCACCAGGCGGCCCATAGCAGCAGGGGCACGTCCTGATCGGCCGAGTCCTGCAGGTCGAGGCAGGCCGCCTGCACGCCCTCGGCGGCATAGGCCCGGACGGCCCATTCCCACAGGTCGCTCATGCGCTCAGGCTCCGGCGTCTAGCCCGCCCCAGCGCCGGGTGCCGCGCCAGTCCAGTCCGAACAGGTCCAGCGCGCGGCCTACGGACTGGTCGATGATCTCGGCCACGTTCGCGGGGCGCGCGTAGAGGGCGGGCAGGGGCGGGGCGATGATCGCCCCCATCTCGGTCAACTGGGTCATCGTGCGCAGGTGGCCGAGATGGAACGGCGTCTCGCGCACCATCAGCACCAGCGGTCGCCGCTCCTTGAGGGTGACGTCCGCCGCCCGGGTCAGCAGGGTTGAGGTCACGCCGGTGGCGATCTCGCTCATGGTCCGCACCGAACAGGGAGCCACCAGCATGCCGAGGGTGCGGAACGAACCGGAGGCGATGGTGGCCCCGACGTCGGCGAGCCGGTGCGTCACGTCGGCGCGGGCGGACAGGTCGTCCGGGGACAGATCGGTTTCCTGCGCCAGGGTCAGCATGGCCGCGCGCGTGGCCACGAGGTGGGTCTCGATCCCCAGCTCGCGCAGGGCCTCCAGCGCCCGGACCCCGTAAGACACGCCGGATGCGCCGGAGATTCCCACCACCAGCCGCGGCCGGCTCACGGCTCCGTTCATATCTTCGGCCATTTTCGGGGTCAGGCTCCTGCTGTCCGGTCGGTCTGTGACGTCACGCGGATGTGATTCCACAGCTCGGCAATACGGGCGCTCACTCTTCTTGTCCCTTAGACATGGAGGCGCAAGCCATGACCATTGAAGCTCGGATCCGCGAACTGGGGAATCGTCACCGCAATCTGGAGGATGCGATCCACCAGGCGCTGCAGAGCCCGTCCTTGGACTCGCTCAAGCTTCGGGACATGAAGCGTCGAAAGCTTCGACTTAAGGAAGAGATCAAGGAGCTGGAGACCCGGGCCCCCTGAGGCGGCGGCGCGCAGTCTCCGCACAGGCTGCGAGCTGTAATGGAAACGGCCCCGGGAGGCGTCTCTCGGGGCCGTTTTGCGTCTTCGGTCTGTCAGGTTCAGTCGTCGCTGCGGCCGAACACGGACTCGGCGGTCGGCTCGGGGCCGCTGCGCATGTCGTAGTCGTCTTCCTCGATCTCCGGCTCGGGCGCGGGCTCCGGCTCGACCTCGCCCACGGGGCGCAGGCTGGGGCCGCCCTCGCGGGCTTCGTCGCGGGCGCGCTTCTCGGCCGCCTTGCGGACGGTCTCGTCGAGCTGCAGCTGGCCGACGAGGCCTAGGGTCACCGGGTCGACCGGCTTGATGTTGGCGGCGTTCCAGTGCGTGCGGTTGCGCACGGTCTCGATCGTCGCCTTGGTGGTGCCGAGCAGCTTGGCGATTTGCGCATCCGTGACTTCCGGGTGGTTCTTCACAAACCACATGATGGCGTCCGGGCGGTCCTGACGGCGCGAGACCGGGGTGTAGCGCGGGGCCGGCTTGACCGGCTTGAGCATCTCGGCGTGGCGGCTGACCACCGCCTTCATGCGATAGGTCGAGTCGGCCTGGGCCCGGTCCAGCTCATCCCGGGTCAGCTGGCCGTTGACCAGCGGGTCCGCGCCGCGGATGTCGCGGGCCACGTCGCCGTCGGCGATGCCGCGCACTTCCAGCGGGTGCAGGCCGCAGAAGTCGGCGATCTGCTCGAAGGTCAGCGAGGTGTTGTCGACCAGCCAGACCGCGGTGGCCTTGGGCATCAGGATGTCGGTCATGATCGTCGGTTCCGAAGTGGGCGGCGTCAGCGGACGCCGGAAACGGCGGCGCCCGACCTTTCGGCCGGGCGCGGAGGCCTCTGTATAGGCGAACTCGGGCGCAAAGAAAACGTCATCTGAGGATGTCTGACAGCCACGGTTCATCCATGGCATGCTTGTTGGGGGAAACCCCGGCGTTGCCGGGCCTGGAGGGAGTTGCACCGTGAAACTGAACCTGACGATGATGATCGCCGCCCTGTGCGCGCTGGGCGCCGGCCTGGCTGCGGCCTCCACCGCCGACGCCCAGAACCGGGGCGCGCCGCGGGGCAGCTACCAGGCCAGCTGCAGCGGGGCCTATGTGAACCAGGGCCGACTCTATGCGGACTGCCGTGACACGCGAGGCCGCATGCGCGAGACCTCGATCGAGCTGGCGCGCTGCTCCAGCAGCGACATCGGCAATGACAACGGCCTGCTGGTCTGCGCCGGCCACCGCGGCAGCTACGAGGACCGTCCCGGCGGCGGGGGCGGTGGGGGCGGCGGCGGTGGCGGCGGTGGCGGCAGCCCCTCGATCACCTTCTTCGCCGACTCCGACTTCCGCGGACAGTCGTTCGTGGTGACCGGCGAGACCGCCTTCCTGTCCAGCTTCAATGACCGCGCCTCCTCGGCCCGGGTCAACGGCAGTTGGGAGATCTGTGAGGACGCCCGTTTCGGCGGCCGCTGCGAGCGCATCGACCGCGACGTGCGCAACTTCACCGAGTTCGGTCTCAATGATCGCATCAGCTCGGTCCGGTCGGCCCGGGGCGGCGGCGGCGGCTGGGGCGGCGGCGGCGGCGTGCCCAGCGGACGCAACACCATCACCGTGTTCCGTGACGCCAACTATGCCGGAGGGTCCGAGACGCTGCGCGGCGAAATCCCTGACCTGGCGCGGCTCGGTCTCAATGACGCCATTAGCTCCATGCGGGTCAACGGCCGCTGGGAGGCCTGCACCGACGCCAACTTCTCGGGTCAGTGCGAGGTGTTTGACGGGGATGTGCGCAATCTGTCGAACTACCCGGGCTTCAACGACCGCATCTCGTCGCTGCGGCCGCTGCGGGGCCGCTGGTAGGTCTCAGAGCGTCAGTACGATCTTGCCGACATGGGCGCCCGCTTCCAGCCGGAGGTGGGCTTCCTGCGCCTGTTCGAGCGGAAAGGTCGCCTCGATCGGCGGCCGGACCTGACCGGACACGACCCAGGGCCAGGCCTGCGCCCGGACCGCGCCGGTCAGTCTGGCCTTTTTGTCAGCCGGCCGGGACCGCAGGGTCGAGCCGGTCAGCACCTGCCGCTTCAGCATCAGCTGCATCAGGTCGATACTCGCGGCGCGGCCGCCCTGGGTGGCGATCACCACCCAACGGCCCCCTGCGGCGAGGGCCCGCTGGTTCCGCTCGGCATAGGCCCCGCCGACCATGTCGAGGATGACGTCGGCCGGCCCGGCCGCGTCGAGGTCGGCGTCGAAGCCGGGCGCGGTCGCGTCGAGACTGGCGTCCGCCCCGATCGCCAGGGCCGCTGCTGTCTTGGCCGCACCGCGGGACGTGGCGATCACCCGCGCGCCGGCGGCCTTCGCCATCTGGATGGCGGTGACGCCGATGCCGCTGGTCGCGCCATGCACCAGCAGGGTCTCTCCGGCCGCCAGTCGCCCGGCCTCGAACACATTGGCCCAGACGGTAAGAAGGGTCTCGGGCAGGGCGGCGGCGGTGACGAGGTCCATGTCGTCCGGGACCGGCAGCAGATGCCGGGCATCGACCACGGCGTACTCGGCGTAGCCGCCGCCGCCGAGCAGGGCGCAGACGCGATCGCCGGCCCGCCAGTCGCTCACCCCGTCGCCAAGCGCCTCGATTTCGCCAGCCACCTCGAGGCCGAGAATGTCCGGCGCGCCGGGGGGCGGAGGGTAGAGGCCCTCGCGCTGCAGCAGATCGGGGCGGTTGACGCCTGCGGCCTTTACCCGGACCAGGACCTCCCCCGGGGCGGGGGTGGGCGTTGGCCGCGCCGCCAGCCTGAGCGCCGCGGCCGGGCCGCGCCCGCCCTCGATTTCGATCACGCGCATCTGTCCGTCCCCGGATGCCATGGCGGTTGTCAAACGCCGCCTCCCGGCGTTGAAATAGGCCGTGGCCCGAGACGGCGCCACGGCGTGATGAGGAGGTCGCCATGTCGTTCGAGGACCTGGAGCCGCGCCCGGCGCGCGAGGCGGTGACGGCGCTGATCCGCGAGGATCTCGACCCCTATGCGGTTGCGGATCTGCAGGCCCGCATCGTCACACTGGAGGCCGAGATCGCCCGGACCCGCAAGGCGATCGAGACCAAGTCGGCCAAGCGGTCGGCGGCAGACGCCTTTTTCAATCTCGGCGGCTGATCGGGACGGCACAAACCGGGTGGCACGGGCGTTGCAGCCCTGACCTAACCTCGCGGGCGCCTGTCCCGCCTCTGGAGTTCGGCCCCGGCCATGCCTATGATCCCCTCGATGACCCACGACGTCGCGTCTCCGACCTCGCCGCGCATCGCTCTGGTGGCCGACTTCGCCGCCTCGGAGTTGTTCGAGCGTACCTTCCGCGAAGGGATGGAGCTGGTCGAGGAGACGGCCGACTATCTGGACGGAGAGGGGCGCCGGGAAGCCAAGCTGCTGTCCCGCGCCGGGGCGCTGGCCTATGCCGCCCAGAGCATGAAGCTGACTACGCGGCTGATGCGCATCGCCTCGTGGTTGTTGGTTCAGCGGGCCGTGCGCGAGGGCGACATGTCGCCGGATGCCGCCTGTGATCCTCGTTACCGGCTGGAAGAGCGCACGCCCGAGGCCGAGCCCGGGTCGCTGGAGCTGCCGATCGCCCTGGTCGAGTACTGCGTGCGCGCCGAGCGACTGCACGACCGGATCGCCCACCTCGACCGCCGCATGTACCTTGAGGCCCCCGAGGCCGATACGCCCAATCCGGTGCTGGCCCAGCTCGGCCGGCTCGAGGCCGCGTTCCGCGGCTGACCCTCGCCCTCGGCCGGACGGCCATGGCCGACCCTCACCGATGAGGCAGGCTCAGGGTCCGACGTCGTTGACGTCGGCCCGGCCGTCATCCACCGGACGCGGCAGGTTGACGGCGATGCCCAGCGCCTGGGCGAGACGATTGTCCCGATCGTAGACGTCCTCGCGGAAGGCGACCCGGCCCTGGCCGTCCACGAAGGCGGTCCAGTAGAGCAGGCGGACGCTGATTTCGCGGCCCGTGGTGACGCGGCGGGTCTCGCGCGTGACCTGTGCCCGGTCGAAGGTCGCCAGCCTTTCGGGATCGGGCGACAGCAGCAGGCGGGCGAACTCCACCGCGTCCTGAACCCGCACGCAGCCATGGCTGCGGTGGCGGTAGGCATTGGCGAAGGCCGCCTTGGCCGGGGTGTCGTGCAGGAAGATGGCGTAGCTGTCCCGCAGCTCGAACTTGACGAAGCCGAGCGCCGCCGTCGGACCGGCGCGCTGGATCACTGTCCCGTTCGAGATGAACATGTTGTTGGCGGACAGATAGGCCGGACCGCGCGGCAGGATCTCGGTGCGGGCGATCGACGCCGGCACATACCAGGGCGGGTTGGCCACCACCGAAGCGAACGGCTTCTCAAGGCTGGGCGTCTGGTTGGCGGGGGTGCCGACGACGACCCGGTTGGAGTGCACCGGCCGACCGTCCTTCCAGTAGACCATGATGGCGGCGGCGGTGTTCACCTCGATCCGCTCGGGCGCGACGTCGCGGGCCAGCCAGCGGCGGCGCTCGAGGTTCAGGGCGATCTGGCGCGCCCGGTCCTCGGCAGAGGCCGACAGGGAGCGCTGGGTGCCCTGGCCAATGCGGCCGTCGGCGGCGAGGCCGTGACGCACCTGGAAGCCGCGAACGGCCTCGACCAGTTCGGCGGTGTAGGTCGTCGTGCCGGCGAGGGCGGCGGCGCGGTCACGGGCCAGATCGCCCTCGGCGGCCAGCCGCGCGATCAGGGCCGGCACCCGCGCGTCGGTGGCGAAAGGCTCTAGCGTCGGGCCGGACGGGAAGGCGGGCCAGCCGCCGCCGGCGGCGATCATGCGCCGGTAGCGGACATAGCCCGCCGAAAGGTTGGCGTAGCCGATGTCGGTCGGCGCCAGGCTCTCGAACCAGTCCAGCAGGCGGTCGCGAGCGAGGGCGTCGGTCAGGCCGCCGGGCAGGTCGACGCGGTTCTTGCGCATCTCCCACAGGTCCTCGACCGTTTCCGGGCGAACGCGGCCCTCGGCCAGAACCCTGGCGTAGCTGATCGCGGCGGCGGTGGTCCGCACGTCGGCGGTGGCGGGGTCGGCGGCCAGCCCGGCGAAGTCGAAGAAGTCGCTGCCCGACAGACCGTGACGCTCGGCTCGCTCGGATACGGCGCCGAGCGCCCGGACCCGGGCGGGCGTCCACAGGGGACGCCAGCCGCCCAGGTCGTAGACGGCGCGGACGTCATCACGGATTCCCGCCGGCAGGCGGGCAACCTGGGCGAGGTAGGCCGCCGCCTCGGGCGAGGGGGGCGCCGACGTGTAGGGCTGGGCCGACTGGGCGAGGGCGCGGCCGGACAGGACGCTCGCCAGGGCCGCTGCGGCGGCGCCGAGTGCGAGGTCGCGTCGATTCATGTCCGGCCTGCCTGTGTCGTTCGTCAACGGGTGCGGCGCGGGCCGCTTCGCCTAACGTATCGAAGCTTAACGACGTTCCGGCCAAACAAAAAGCGCCGGTCCCGGGGACCGGCGCCCGTCTGTGGCGGCGAAGTCGCGCTTTCGCGCTTACTTCTTGATGAAGCCGCCGAACTTGTTGTTGAAGCGCGACACGCGGCCGCCGCGGTCCATCAGCTGCTGGTTGCCGCCGGTCCAGGCCGGGTGCGTCGACGGGTCGATGTCGAGGCTCAGGTTGTCGCCTTCCTTCCCGTAGGTCGAGCGGGTCTGGTAGCTCGAACCGTCCGGCAGGGTGACGGTGATGAAGTGGTAGTTCGGGTGGATGTCCGGCTTCATGTCGATCGGGCCCTTGGCGCGCGGCGACGATTCCGACCGTCAATGCGCTGAATGAGAAAACCCGCCGATGGGACGACGGGAGGAGCGCGGGCGTTTACACCGCAGGTCCCGATCAGGCAAGAGGCCCGCCATGAGCGCCGCATCGAGCCAAGCCGACCCTGTCCGCCCCGATCCCCTGAGGGCGCCGGACCTGCGGGACCGCCCCGGGGAGGGCGAGACCCTGACCGGGCGGCTGACCGAGGACGGCGAGAAGCGGGCCCGGCGGCGGGACATCCGGCCGCTGGCGCGCCTGCTGCCCTTCGCCCTGAAGCACAAGGTCGATCTGGCCATCGCCCTGTTCTGGCTGCTGGCCTCCAGCGCGGCCTCGTTGGGCCTGACGGCCACGGCGCGCGGTGCCATCGACCAGGGCTTCGACGACGGCGGCGCCCGGCTGAACCTGTGGTTCGCCCTGCTGGGGGCCAACGCCCTGTTCCTCGCCCTGGCCACGGCGATCCGCTACTTCTACGTCACCAAGACCGGCGAGCGGGTGATCGCCGACGTCCGCCGGGCCTTGTTCGGGCGGGTGATGACGCTGGATCCCAGCTTCTACGCCCGCATCCGAACCGGCGAGGTGCTGTCGCGGCTGACCACGGACATCCAGCTGGTCGAGACCCTGCTGACCACTTCCGTCTCCTTCGCCCTGCGGAACCTGATCACCATGATCGGGGCGGTGATCCTGCTGTTCTTCGTCAATCCGAAGCTGACCCTGTTCATCTCGGTGCTGGCCCCGGCGACCATCCTGCCGCTGTTCCTGTTCGGCCGGGTCGTGCGCCGTCTGACGGTGGCCAGCCAGGACCGTTTCGCCGGCGCGGTCGGTCTCGCGGGCGAGAGCGTCGACGCCATCGAGACCGTCCAGGCCTTCGGCCGCGAGCCCAGCGTCATCGCCCGCTTCGGCGCCTCGGTGGAGCAGGCCTTCGCCGCCAGCCTCGACCGCATGAAGGCGCGGGCGGTGATGACCGGCCTGATCATCATGGTCATGTTCGGCGGGGTGTCCTTCGTGCTGTGGCTCGGCGCCCGGGACGTGGTGGCGGGGGTGCTGACGCCGGGCGCCCTGCTGCAGTTCGTGCTGCTGTCGGTGTTCGCCGCCGGGGCCGTGGGCGCGCTCGGCGAGAGCTGGGGCGAGGTGCAGAAGGCGGCCGGGGCGATGGAGCGCATCGACGAGCTGATGCGCAGCGCCCCCACCATCGCCGCGCCCGACAAGCCGATCGCCCTGCCGTCGCCGCCGCGGGGGGAGATCGCCCTGGCCGGAGTGCGTTTCGCCTATCCCGGCCGGCCCGACCTGCCGGCGCTCAAGGGGCTCGATTTGACCGTCCGGCCCGGCGAGACCGTGGCCCTGGTCGGGCCTTCGGGGGCGGGCAAGTCGACCGTCTTCCGCCTGTTACTGCGCTTCTACGATCCCGATGGCGGGGCCGTCGCCGTCGATGGCGTCGATGTTCGTCAGGCCGATCCGGCCGAGGTGCGCAGCCGCTTCGCCTGGGTCAGTCAGGAGACGCCGCTGTTCTCCGGCTCGGCCACCGAGAACATCCGCTTCGGCCGCGACGACGCCACGCTGGAGGAAATCCGCGAGGTCGCCGGCAAGGCCCAGGCCGCGGCCTTCCTCGACGCCCTGCCGGAGGGCTTCGACACGCCGCTGGGCGAGCGGGCCAAGAGCCTGTCCGGCGGCCAGCGCCAGCGTCTCGCCATCGCCCGCGCCCTGATCCGCCATGCCCCGATCCTGCTGCTCGACGAGGCCACCAGCGCGCTCGACGCCGAGAACGAGCAGCTGGTGCAGGCGGCGCTGGACCAGGCCATGGGCGAGCGCACCACCCTCGTCATCGCCCACCGTCTCGCCACGGTGCTGCGCGCTGACCGCATCGTCGTCATGGACGAGGGCCGGGTGGTGGAAGAGGGCGCCCACGCCGAGCTGGTGGCGAAGGGCGGTCTCTACGCCCGCCTGGCCGAGCTGCAGTTCCGCGCAGCTTAGAGGGAAGCTGGCCGCGCCCGCGCCTTGTGGTCGGGTGGCCCCATCAAGGGATCACAGCGACCACAGCGAGGTCACAGCGGGCACAATGGGACCTGTGCAGCGATGCGCGAAGCAGCGTGGCGCCGATCGCGAGAGACGGAAAAGGCGCCTGCGGCGCAGCGCCGCCACGCCGCTGTGTCCTCCTTGCCTTTCGCTGTGTTCGTTGTGATGAAACTTCGACAGTCGCCACACCAGCAAGGCGCGGGCGCCACCCGCTTCAACCGAGCGGCTCCGCGGCCCCGCCCATTGACCCGCGACGTTCGCCGCCGCAAAGCCTCCGCCATGCTGACCGATCTCGTCGACCGCGCCTTCGCCGCGCGCGCCTGGCCCTTTGAACAGGCGCGCAACCTGTTGACCCATGTGCTGGCCAAGCGGCTCCCCGAGGGTGAGCGGCAGGTGGCGCGCGCGCTGATCGAGGCCGGCCGGACTGACGAGGCGCTGGAGACCTGGCCGGCGCTGGCCCGCCCGGTGGTGCTGGAGACCGGCTATGGCCCCTCGGGCCTGCCGCACATGGGCACCTTCGGCGAGGTGGCGCGCACGACCATGGTGCGCACCGCCTTCCGCGCCCTGACCGGCGACCACTGGCCGACGCGGCTGGTGGCCTTCTCGGACGACATGGACGGCCTGCGCAAGGTGCCGGACGGCATCCCCAACCCGGAAATGCTGACCGAGGATCTGGGCAAGCCCCTGACCGTGGTGCGCGACCCGTTCGGCACCCACGACAGCTTCGGCCGGCACAACAACGCCCGGCTGCGCGCCTTCCTCGACAGCTTCGGCTTCGACTACGAGTTCCTGTCGTCCACCGACTGCTACCGGTCGGGCATGTTCGACGCGACCCTGATGACCCTGCTGGCGCGCTTCGACGACGTGCAGGCCATCATGCTGCCGACCCTCGGCCCCGACCGGCGCGCCACCTATTCGGCCTTCCTCCCGGTCAGTCCCTCGACCGGCCGGGTGCT
>CAZUXK010000003.1:0-58097 GCA_964624025.1 uncultured Brevundimonas sp. | reverse complement strand
TGGCGTTGAAGCGCAGCTTGAAGAACAGCAGCACCCAGCCCAGCGCGATGGTGATGGTCGGGAACAGGATGTGGAAGGAGATGTTGGCCGCGAACTGGATGCGCGACAGCAGCAGGGTTTCCATGGCTCAGGCCTCCGTGGCCGGGGCGGTCCGGCCTTTGCGGGCGCCCCCCGCGAACGGCACGATGCGCTCGGCCCCCTCGACGAGGCGCTGGATCTTGCTGCCCAGCGCCAGCAACTGGACCAGCCGCTCGGTCTCCAGACGGTTCATGTCGCTGTACCAGCCGGACAGCAGCTCGATCAGGGCGCCGAGCTCGGCGATGCGGGCGTGGGCGTGGCGGTCCTCGTCGGTGGCGGGCTGCTGCATCTGCAGCTCGCGCAGCTTGGTCAGGGTCGGGTCGATCTCGCGCTTCTTGCGCTCCTCGACGAGGGTGCGGACGATCTCCCAGAGGTCCTGGGGCGTGGTGAAGTAGTCGCGCCGGTCATCCGGCATGTGCCGCAGGCGGACGAGGTTCCAGCTCTGCAGCTCCTTCAGGCCCATGGAGACGTTGGAGCGCGAGAAGCCGAGCCGCTCCACGATCTGGTCGGCGTTGAGCGGCTCGGCGCTGAGGAACAGCAGGGCGTAGATCTGGCCGACCGTGCGGTTGATGCCCCAGCGCGAGCCCATCTCGCCGAAGTGGAGCACGAACTCCTGGTGGAGCGGGGGAAGCTGCATCGCCATCTGAACTTTCAGAAATTTCTGAAATTGCAGATACGGGGCGCGGGCGTGGGGGCAAGCGGGGCCGGCGCGGCCCGGTGTCGCGCCGCACTCCCCGGCTCCAGACGCGAACCGCCGGACGCCCCCGTGGGCGCCCGGCGGTCGGGGCGTCATCCGGAGGCGGCGCCTCAGAAGGCGAAGCTGATCCCGGCCTGGAAGCCGCGACGGGCGCCCGGCAGGATGCCGCGCGAGCGGTCGACGATGTAGAGCTCGTCGGTCAGGTTGCGGCCGGTGACGAAGAGGGTCAGGGGCGTGCCCGGGAGGTCGGCGTTGACCGTGGCGTTCCACAGCAGCACGTCGTCGATGCGGCCGCGCTGGCCGTTGGCGATGACCGCCACCGTGTTCAGGTCGTCGGTGAACATGGCGTCGGTGTACTGGGCCTCGATCTCGCCCTGCAGCCAGCCGCGGTACTCGTAGCCGACGGCGGCGGCCCACAGCCATTCCGGCGCATAGGGCAGGCGGTTGCCGGTGACGCTGACGGCGGTGGAGCCGGCGACGGTCGAGAAGCGCCGGCCCTCGAACTTCGCGTCGGCGACGTGGGTCAGGCTCAGGCGGGCGTAGAGGTCGTCGCCGTTCTGCAGCCAGCCGGCCTCGCGGGCCGAGCCGCGCGCGAGCAGCTCGAAGCCCTGGTGCAGGGTCTCGCCGGCCGAGGTCAGGGTGGCGCCGACGCCGCCGGCCACGCTCTGCGGGATGATCTGGTTGTCGAAGTTCATCCGGAACAGCCCGGCGTCGAGGTAGAGGCCGGGGGCGACGTCGCCGCGCAGGCCCAGCTCCCAGTTGACGCTCTCCTCGGCGTCGAGGTCGACCGCGCCGCCGGTGGTGTTGCTGATGATGTCCTCGACGCGGGGCGGGGCGAAGCCCTTGTGCACGCCGGCGTAGACGACCGAGCGGTCGCCCAGCCGGTACATGACGCCGAGGCCGGGCACCACGACATCGAGGTCGGTCGTCCCGCGCGCGCCGTTGAGGCGGTTCAGGCGCTCGTACTCGATGCGCTCGAGGCGCAGGCCGGGCTCGACGATCCACGGGCCGGACTCGATGCGGGCGCTGGCGAAGGCGCTCCAGGCGTCGGTCAGACGCTCGTTGTCCTCGACCACGCCGGCGTTGCGGCCCGTGCCCGGGGTGCGGGCGGTCGGGGTGTCGCCGTTCCACTGGCGGCGCTGCTGGTCCTCGGTGTGGTAGCGCAGCCCCGCCTCAAGCCGGATGTCGGCGCCGAAGGCGGCGGTGTCGCGGCTCAGCCGGGTCTCGAGGCCCGCGGTCCAGTAGTCGCGCAGGCGGCCTTCGTTGCCGCAGGTGGTGTTGAGGTTGGCCAGGCCGCCGCAGGCGGGGTCGGAGGCGTCGTTGGGGCGCTGGCCCGAATTGGACGACTGACGCCACCAGTCGCGGTTGAAGGTCGAGCCGTACACGCTGGTGCGCAGGGTCGTCGCCTCGTCGAGGAACCAGGCGTGGCTGACGGCGGCGCCCCAGCGCTCCGTCCGGAAGGAGTCATTGGCGAAGGGGTTGGCGTAGGGGTCGGCGGTGAACTCGGCCAGGGTCAGGCCCGAATAGGTGACCTGCGAGTCTTCCTCGTGCCGGCTGACGCGGGCGGTTAGCACCTGGTCGGGGGCGATGTCCCAGGACATCTTGGCGAAGATGTCCGTGTACTGCAGGTCCTGGTTCTCGCGGCTGCTGTCGCTGCGGCGGTTCTGGACGTGCAGCAGGCCGCGGCCGCCGAGGGCCGGGCCGCCGACGAGGCCGTCGATCTCGCGATAGCCCTGCGAGCCGCCGGCCAGACGCAGGCTGCCGCCAAAGGTCTCCGGGGCCTCCGGGGTGATGTAGTTGATCACCCCGCCAATGGTCTGGGGCCCGAAGCGCACCTGGGAGGCGCCCTTCAGCACCTCGACCCGGGCGTAGCGGCCCAGCGACGGGTGGAAGTAGCTGGCGTTGTCGCCGTAGGGGGCATAGGCGAGCGGCAGGCCGTCCTCGAGCAGCAGCACCTTGGTCGAGCGGGTCGGATTGAGCCCGCGGACGCCGATGTTGGGCCGCATGCCGAAGCCCTCTTCGTCGCGGGCGAACACGCCCGGCGCCTGGCGCAGGGCGTCGTTGATCGTGAACGCACGGGAGCGTTCGAGGTCCGCCGTCTCGATCGTCGCGCCGGAGCCCGGGATGGTCAGCAGATTGCCACGCTCGCCGATGACCACGATCTCGGCCACGCGCGGCCCCGCCTCGGCCGAGACCGGCGCGACCGGCGCCTGGGCGAGGGCGGCCCCGCTGGCGGCGAGCGCGGTGAGCATGGTGGTGGCGAGGGCGGCGAGACGGGGCATGGATGGTCTTTGTTATGGCGACTTATTCGCAGTCGCGGCGTGATAATGAGAATGGCTCCCAAAAGCAAGCGGCGCGCGGTCGCGCCGCCCGGTCGCGCGGGGGCTGCGGATCAGTGGCCGGGGCCGCCGTCCAGCTCGCGCCGCAGCTGCGCGGCGAGGTCGAAGAAGCGGTCCCGCACGGCTTTGGCGTGAGGGTTGGCGCGCTCGATGGCGAGGAAGACTTCGGGGGCGTCGTGCCGCACCATCTCCACCGCCTGCATGAGAAGGCTGAAGCTGGCCGTGGTGAGGGTGCGCGGCAGGGGCTCCATCTCGACCAGGATGCGGGCGATCAGATGGGTCAGCCCCTGCACCATGGCGGCCTCGCGGTCGTGCGCGTCGGCGGTGGTCAGGTGCACCTTCAGCCCGAGCGCGCGACGCAGGAAGGCGGCGACACGCCCGGCGCCGGGGCTGCGGACGTGACACAGGGCGATGCCGAGACCGCGGACGCCGTTACGGGCGCTCTGCGGTCCGAACAGCGGGTGGGTGGCGAGGATCTCGACGTGGTCGGGCAGGCCCGCCGCCATCGCCGCGGCCGGCTCCAGCTTGACCGAGCCGACGTCGACGACGAGAGCGCCCGGGCGCAGGTGCGGGGCGATGGCGCGCACGACCTCCGGGATGGCGGACACCGGGACGGCGAGGATGACGACGTCGCAGGCGGCGGCTTCTGGCAGGGATGCCGGGGTAAGGCCGCGGCCAGCCGGATCCGCCTCAGGCGCAGCGCCGGCGTCATGGACCCGCAGGGCGAACCACGGCTGGAGATGCGTGGCGACAAGCCGGCCGAAGGCGCCGAAGCCGATCAGGCCGATCGTCGAGACGGACCTCAGGGAAGCGCGCATGGCGGGCCTTTTCGCAGACGCCGGACTCCTAGCATCGGCCGTCCCCGTCGTCCTGCGGCGGAAAGACGGCGAAGGGCTTTTGCCGAAACAAATAGTATGATAATACTAATCGCAGCCGGAAGAACCGGTGGTCGAAGCAGGGGTCTGCCCGTCCGGGAAAAGGCGCCGCTCACCAAATGGGAGGAGGAATCTCATGTCTCACGCCACACGGCGCACGCGCGCCTATGCCCTGTCCGCCGCTTCCGGCCTCGCCCTGGCGCTTGCCACGGCCGGGACCGTCCAGGCCCAGGCCGCGCCGCAGGAGCCGGTCGCCGAGGTCGAGGAAGTCGTCGTCACCGGCATCCGGGGGGCGCTGCGCAGCGCCCTGCTGACCAAGCGGAACGCCAACGAGATGATCGACGCGATCAACGCGGAGGACATCGCCGACTTCCCCGACGCCAACCTCGCCGAGTCGATCCAGCGCCTGCCGGGCGTGTCGATCGACCGCGACAATGGCGAGGGCCGCACCATCGTGGTCCGAGGCCTCGGCAGCGACTTCACCCGGGTGCGCCTGAACGGGCTGGAAGCCCTGTCGACCGCCGGCTCCAACGACTCGGGCACCAGCCCGAACCGCGGCCGCGGCTTCGACTTCAACGTTTTCGCTTCCGAGCTGTTCAACTCGATCCGGGTGCGCAAGACCGCTTCGGCCGAGACCGATGAAGGCGCCCTCGGCGCCACGGTCGATCTGCAGACCGGCCGCCCCTTCGACTTCCCGGGCCGGCGCATGGCCCTGTCTCTGGCCAACGCCCACTACGAGAACGGCGGCCAGAACAGCCCGCGCATCGCGGCGCTGTACTCGGACCGCTGGACCACCGGCCTCGGCGACTTCGGGGTGCTGGGCTCCATCGCCTACTCCGAGCGCAACCAGATCACCGACAGCTACCTGCGCCAGCCCGGCCAGTCGGACTATCTGTATCGCGGGGCGACCTTCGCCACCTCGACCATCACCAACGGCCAGAACCGCCAGGGCTTCGCAGCGCCGGCGGGCACGGCCTGCAACGCCATCGTCACCGCCAACATCACCAATACGGCGGTCTGCGACACCCTGCGCGGCTCCAACCCCGCCGCCTACGCCCTGCTTCACAATCCCCGCGGCTCGACCGTGACCAACGGCGTGGTGACCGCCGCCGGACCGACGGTGCGCATTCCGTCGCTGGCCACCCTGAACCAGCAGGAACTGGAGCAGGAGCGGCTGGGCGCGACCCTGGGGCTGCAATGGCGGCCGCAGGACCGTACGACCCTGAGCGTCGACGGCGTCTACTCGAAGTTCGACAACAGCTCGGTCAACCTGCAGGTCCAGACCGTCGGGCTGAACCGCAACAACACCAACGCCGGCCTGAATACGGCCAACGCCAGCACGCCGGTCAATACGCGGCGCGGGCTCTACAATTCGTGCGTGGCGCAGGCGGCGACCGACATCCGCGACGCCATCGACTGCGGCCAGCAGCTGAACGGCGGCAATCTGGTTCCCGGCACGAACAACAGCTTCAACCCGTTCAACCTCGACCCGTTCGACTATTACAACTGGTCGGGATCGCCGGGCTTCGGCGCGGACCCGAACGGCCTGTTCCGGCGGACGGCCTTTATTGGCCGGCCTTCGGTCCGGGTCATCGATGCGGCTCTGAGCCCGACGGGCGCCAACGCCGACTATCTGGTGCTCGGTAATGTCGACCTGCGGTCGGCGACGGACGCCCAGACCTACACCACCGAATTCCAGCAGCTGTCGTTCAACCTCGATCACGAGTTCAGCGACCGGTTCCGCATGAAGGCGCTGTATGGCTTCTCCAGCTCGCGCAACGAAAGCCAGGGGCTGCTGGTCGACTTCATTCGTCTCGACTCCGGCCAGGGCACGGCCGGGAACGGCTACCTCGTCTATGACGCCCGCGGCGGCGGGGACATGCCGCTGCTCGACTTCGGCTTCGACGCGGCGAATCCGCAGGCGTGGGACTTCGTCAAGAACTACTCGGCCCTGCGCCACTTCCAGCGCGAGGTGGAGAACACCTACGAGGGCGGCCGCGTCGATTTCGCCTGGGACGCCAACGACGCCTTCACCCTGCGCGGCGGGATCAGCGTGCGGACCTATGAGTTCGTGACGAGCGAGGCGCGCCGCCTGACCAACGAGACGCTCAACCCGTCGCTGCTGGAGGCCCGCGTCAACATCGCCGACATGGGCCGGGTGGTGAACTGGGGTCAGGGGCTGAACGTGCCGGACGGCACGACCACCAGCTTCTTCGTGCCGGACCTCGAGGCCTTCCAGTCGCTGTTCGGATTCGACTGCAACTGCGTCAACCAGTGGGGGGACTGGCGCCTGTCGCGCCTGTCCAACGCCGCCAACCAGTATGGCGTGGTGGAGGACAATACGAGCGCCTTCCTGCAGGCGGACTTCCGCCTCGACCTGCTGGGTCGCCCCCTGCGCGGCAACGCCGGCGTGCGTTACGCCAAGACCGAGGTCCAGGCCGATGGCCTGACCAACACCTCGCGCCCCGTCTCCGACTCCAACGCGTACACGGACACCCTGCCGTCCCTGAACCTGGCGTGGGAAATCCGCGACGACATGATCGTGCGCTTCGGCGCCGCCAAGGTCATGGCGCGGCCGCTCCTGGGCAACCTGGCTCCGAGCGTCACCGCCTTCTCGGTCCCGACCGGGGTGGGCGCGGTCAACGGCGGCTCCATCACCCTCGGCAACACCCAACTGAGCCCCTTCCGGGCCACCAACCTCGACCTGTCGTTCGAGTGGTACTTCGCCGAGGACGCCCTGTTCTCGATCGCCCTGTTCGACAAGGACATCAGCTCGTTCCCGCAGACCCTGATCGCCGAGGGGCCGCTGACCTCGATCCTGTCGGCGGACGCCATCGCGCAGCTGCGGGCCTCGCAGACCAACGCCAATGCGCTTGCTTATATCGACGCCGACCTGCCGTTCAGCATCCGCCAGTTCCGCGACGCGCCGGGCGGCTACATCCGCGGGGTGGAGCTCAGCTACCAGCAGAACTTCACCTTCCTGCCGGCGCCGTTCGACAAGTTCGGGATGCAGGCCAACTACACCCACATCGATTCCGAGCTGAACTACATCCTCAGCCCCTCGCCGCTGGTGACGGCGCCGGGACCGTTCACGGGCGCGTCGCCGGACGCCTTCAACGTCACCCTGTTCTACGAGACCGATCGCTGGAACGCGCGGGTGTCGACCGCCTATCGCTCGGAGTACTTCACCCAGTATCCG
Organism: uncultured Brevundimonas sp.; assembly: GCA_964624025.1. Lineage (GTDB taxonomy): Bacteria > Pseudomonadota > Alphaproteobacteria > Caulobacterales > Caulobacteraceae > Brevundimonas. The sequence continues at coordinate 50,909 of CAZUXK010000003.1, read as the reverse complement.
ATCGCCTCAGGCGTCTGTGAACCCGGTTTCTGCGACGCGCCGCTGGTCAATGACTTCCTCGGCAGCGAGGCGACCCTCAACGTCGACGCCTCGTTCCGGTACCAGGTCAATGACAACATCGGCCTCACGCTGGAGGCGCTGAATCTGACCAACCAAACCTCCGACCGCTTCGCCTATGCCGGTGACCCGGTGGTGACGAACTACGCCTCGACGGGGCGGCAGTTCTTCGCCGGGCTGAACATGCGGTTCTGATCGCTTTCGACGGGCCTCCTCCCGAGGTTCAATGCCGTCGGACACCTGGGGCAGGACGTCGACTGATGTCCTGCCCGCTCTTTTCGAGGCGCGTGACGAGACTGTTGACGCCTTGCCGCGCCGCCTGTCCGCGTTCATCACTGGGGCATGGCGAACCACGACAAGATTGTCCGCAGTCTCGGCCTGCAGATCCTCGCCGGCGAGGTCCCGGTCGGGGCCAACCTGCCGCCGGAGATGGCGCTGCTCGAACGGTTCGGGGTGTCGCGCACGGCGCTGCGCGAGGCGATCAAGACCCTGTCGGCCAAGGGGCTGCTGGTGGCCAAGACGCGGGTGGGCACCCGGGTCGCTGACCGGGCGCAGTGGAACTATTTCGATCCCGATGTGCTGGCCTGGCGGGTTGAGGCGGGGGTCGACGCCGAGTTCCGTCGCAATCTGGCCGAGGTGCGGCTGGCGCTGGAGCCGACGGCGGCGGCCCTGGCGGCCGAGCGGCGCACGCCCGAGGACCTGGCCGCCATGAGGACGGCGCTCGAGCATATGCAGACGGAAACCGCCTCCCCGGACGCCTTCGCGCGGGCGGACCTGGAACTGCACCTCGCGGTCGGGGCCGCGTCGCGCAATCCGATGATCCGCTCCATGGCGGCGGTGATCCAGGCGGCGCTGATGGAGGCCTTCACCGTCAGTCCGCCGGTCGACCGGCCCGAGCTGCACGCAGAGACCGTGGCGGCGCACGCACGCATCGTCGACTGCATTGCTGACGGCGACGCCGCCGGGGCGGCGGCGGCGATGCGCGCGGTGATCCAGAGCGGCGTCGACCGGGTCGCCCGCGAAGGGCGCCCGGCCGCCGCCGAGGCTACAGCGCCTGGTATCTGACGTTGCGGAACCGGGCGGCGCCGCCGCCCGCCGCGTAGATGCCCGGCCGCAGCATCATGAAGCCGCCGCGGACATTGTGGTGGTAGCCCGACACTTCCATCTGGCGGTCGAACTTCGTCCAGGTCCGGCCGTCGCCGCTGGTGTGCAGGGTGACGATGTGCCGGTCATTGGTCAGGCGCACGAACATGCGTCGGCCGTGGGAATGGCCCGGCCGGCCGCGCTCGATGCCGTACTGGTGGGTGACGAAGCGCCGCTCGTCGAAGCCGAGGCCGCAGTAGAGGGCGCTGTCGTAGAACAGGATGAGGCCCGCCGTGACGCCGGGGTCGATCTCGATCTCGCACTCCACCTGGTAGGCCTGGTCGCCGACGGTGAAGGTGAGCGGCGAGCAGTCCTTCGGGGCCGTGCCGAGCGCCTGCATGGTCAGGGTCCCGTTGGCGCGGGACAGACGCGCGCGACTGTCGGGACCGGGGTTGTAGAAGCTCCACTGGACGCCGAACCTGTCGGTGCTGAAGTCGTCGGACAGGGCGCGGCCGTGCGGCGTGTCCGGGCGTGACGGGGCCGGCATGGGCAGGGGCCGCGACAGGTCGCCTCCGGTCATGCGGAACCAGCCGTCCTCGGTCCATTCGACGCTGTCGAGCAGGGTCTGCCGGCCGAGGGTCCAGTAGGCGTTCTCGTAGCCGTGATAGACGCTCCACCAGCGGCCGTCGGGCCCCTCGACGAGGCTGGCGTGACCGCGTGACCACCACTTCTCGGCGGCGTCGGTGGTCCGCACGAGCGGATTGCCCGGAGCATCCTCCCACGGGCCGAACACCGAGCGTGAGCGGGCGGCGATGACCATGTGGCCGGTCGGCGGGCCGGCCGTGCCGCCGACCGCCGTGATCATGTAGAACCAGTCGCCGCGGCGGATGACGCTGGGGCCCTCCGGCGAGAAGCTTTCGACCACCCAGTCGGTCGGGTAGCGCCATGGGTCGTAGACGTGGTGCACCTCGCCGACCGTCGACAGGCCGTCGTCGCTGAGCTGGACCATGTCGCCGCCGGACAGGAACAGGTAGCGCTTGCCGTCCTCGCCGATGATGTGGCCCGGGTCGATGTGGTTCGGCAGGTTGAGGTCGATCGGCTCGCTCCACGGGCCCTCGATGCGGTCGGCCCAGATCACATAGTTGGAGCGGTAGGTCGGGGTGCGGGCCGGGATGTAGAGGAAGTAGCGCCCGTCGTGCCTGCACAGCTCGGGGGCCCAGACCGAGCCGATGTTGGTGGTCAGGGCGGCGGTGACCGGGGTCCAGTTCACCAGGTCGCGCGAGTGCCAGATGACCAGTCCGGGCACCGACTCGAACGACGAATGGGTCATGTAGTAGTCGTCGCCATCGCGCAGGATGGTCGGGTCCGGGTGGTCGCCGGCCAGCACCGGATTGAGGAAGGTCCCGTCGCCGAGGTCGGCGCGGCGCTGGTTCTCGATCCCGGCGCGCCAGCGCATGTGGGCGAATTCCCGGCCGAAGGGCGCGATCTGGTCGCGCGACTGGGCCCGGGCGGCGACGGGCAGGGCGGCGGCGAGGGCGCCGGCGCCGAGCCCTGCGCCCAGCCCGCCAAAGGCGCCGCGGCGTGTCAGTCCGGTCATCTCATTCCTCAAATTAGTATGATTATATGGGGCGACTATAGCCTTTGCGGGGCATCCGGCAAGGGGTGCGGGTGCGATCACCGCCGCCGCCTTCCCTGCCGCGACGGGGCCGCTTAGTGAGGAGGGGCGTCGCCGGGGAGAGCCGCTCATGACGTCCATCGTCCAGCTGCAGGTGCAGCGCCGTGACCTGAAGCAGACGCGGGTCGTGACCGCGCCCCTGACGCCGCCGCAGCCGGGAGAGGTGGTGGCGTCGATCGATCGCTTCGCCCTGACCGCCAACAACGTCAGCTATGCCGTGACCGGGGAGAGCCTCGGTTACTGGGGTTTCTTTCCGGTCGATGAGACCTGGGGCCTGGTCCCGGTCTGGGGCTTCGCCACGGTGACCGCCTCGGCCTGCCCGGAGATCGCCGTCGGCGAGCGGCTGTATGGCTTCTTCCCCATGGCCTCGCACGTCACCCTGCAGCCGGGGAAGATCAGCGGGTCGGGCTTCATGGACATGGCGGCGCACCGCCGCGACCTGCCGGCCCTGTACAATCGCTACAACCGGCTGGCGGGCGAGCCGGCGGCGATGGCGGCGCTGGGCGACGCGCGGGCCCTGCTGTTCCCGCTGTTCGCCACCTCCTGGGTGCTGGCGGACTATCTGGAGGACAACGCCGCCTTCGGGGCCGCGCAGGTGCTGATCGCCAGCGCCTCGTCCAAGACCGCCTTCGGGCTGGCGTGGATGCTGACCCGGGAGCCGGAGGTGCGTCGCCGCGTGATCGGCCTGACCTCGGCCGGCAACCTCGACTTCACCCGCTCGCTGGGCCTGTACGACGAGGTGGTCGCCTATGAGGACATCGCCGGCCTGCCGGCGGGGGAGCCGAGCGTGCTGGTCGACATGTCCGGCTCTGGCGCCGTGCTGCAGGCGGTCGACGACCGGCTGGGGGCGTCGGTCGTGGCCAATGTGCTGGTAGGGGCCACCCACTGGGACGCCGGGCGGCGCCACGGCGAGCTGAAGGGGGCGGCGCCGGCCTTCTTCTTCGCCCCGGCGCAGTTCGCCAAGCGCGAGGCCGACTGGGGGCCCGGGGTGGCGATGCGACGGGCCATGGAGGCCAGCGCCCGGATCGCCGCGGACGCGGGCGCGCGGCTGGAGGTGCGCCATCTGCAGGGGCCGGACGCCGCCCGCGCGGCCTGGCGCGACTTGCTGGACGGGCGCACGCCGCCGCAGGCCGGGCTGATGCTCAGCCTCGGCTGAGCCCGCCGGTCCCGCAAGCGGGACAGTGCGGATCGGCGGCGATGCGGCTGGTGCGGGCGCGCCAGCCGAGGCCGTCGAACAGCATCATCTCGCCGGCCGGCGCCTCGCCGACCTCCGCCAGAACCCGGACGGCCAGCAGGGCGGCGGCCGAGCCGATCACCCCGGCCAGGGCCCCGACCACGCCCATGCGGGCGCAGGTCTCCGCGTCGGGCGGCGGCGCCGGCACATAGCAGCGCCAGCAGGGCTGGCCGCGCAGCAGCACGACCTGGCCGTCCCAGCGGCCGAGCGCCGCCGCCACCAGCGGCAGGCCGCGCGCCACGCAGGCGTCGCCGACGAGGGCGCGGGTGTCGAAGCTGTCGCTGCCGTCCAGCACCAGATCGACGTCGGCCAGCAGATCGTCGACCGTGCCGGCGTCCAGCCGCACGGGGCGCGCCTCGACCGCGACGTGCGGATTGAGGGCGGTCAGCCGCGCGGCGGCGACCTCGACCTTGGGCCGGCCCACGTCGGCGGTGGCGAACAGGATCTGGCGCTGCAGGTTGGACAGGGCGACCGCATCGTCGTCGATCAGCCGCAGGGTCCCGACGCCGGCCGCCGCCAGGTAAAGTGCGGCCGGGGCGCCGACGCCGCCTGCCCCGACGAGGGCCACGCGCGCCGCCTTCAGCCGCTGCTGGCCGGGCCCGCCGAGCTCGCGCAGCACCAGATGCCGGGCGTAACGCTCCACCTCGTCGTCACTGAACATGCCGGCGCACCATGCCGCCGCCGCGCCCGGAAGGGAAGGCGGGCAGGCGGGGGGGGGCAATCACAGGCGTATCGCTCTTCGGCGCAGGGGGGCGGACCCGCCCCGGCATCAGCGTACCGGCGTTCCGTCCGGCGCGGGCCCTGGCCCCTCAAGCACCTCTCGCGCCGCGCGCAGACCCGACCGGATCGCGCCTTCCATGAAGGATCGCCACGCTCCGGCCGTCTCCGTGCCGGCGAAGTGCAACCGGTGGACGGGGCGGAAGAGGTCGGGCGCGGCGGTCCAGCCGCCCGGCCCGCGCCGGCTGGCGTAGCCGCCGAGGCTGTGGGCATCCGCGGACCAGTCGATCGATCGGCCCGTCACGAGGGGCGGGGTTTCACCGCCGAAGCGTCGCTGGACCCAGGCCATCGCCGCGTTGATCCGCACGGCCTCGTCTGCCGTGGCGCCCAGGGTGCGGGCGCCTCTCCCGGTCGAGAACACCACCAGCACGCCCGGCCCGTCGTCAGCGGGTGAGGCGTCGACGGCGGCGGAGAAGACCTCTGCGGGGGCGATCACCGCGCCGGAAAGACCGCGGGACCGCCACCAGGGACGCTCGAACACGAGGAGGGTCTTGATGACGGCGCCCGGCCGCCAGTCCGCCAGGGCCTCTCTCCAGGTCCCCGGCAGGTGAGGCAGCAGGCCGGCTGCCCCGTAGAGCTGTGGCGGAATGGCGATGATCGCGTGGCGGGCGCGGAGGCTCTCCTGGCCGACGGCGACGGTCACATGGTCCTGTCCGGGGACGACGGCGGTGACCCGGGCGTTCAGGGTCAGCGCATCGGCGAGGCCCCCGGCGAGCCAGTCCGCCAGGCCGGCGGCGCCGTCGGGCAGAAACCAGCCGGCCGACGCGCGCTCGCCGGCGAGCCCGCCCACGGCGCGCCCCTGATCGAGGACTTCACGGGCGGAGATGTCATCGAGCGGGACGCACAGCTCGCCCTCGATGTAGCCGCCGAGCAGGGCGGCCGCCGGCTCGAAAAGGGTCTGGCGGCGCAGGAACGCGCCGGCCGTGAGGCGATCAAGAGCCGGCGCCGCGGCCCCGTCGAGACGCCTCATCGCCCGATCCAGTCGCCAGGCGGCCTGCAGGACGTCGAGACGATCCCGCCAGCCGAGCGGCCAGGCGTCGGCGGGCGCCCGCTGCGCCGGCTGTCCGGGACGCGCGTGCAGCCCATCGCCGGACCGGTGCACGGCCGCGCGCCGCAACCCGGCTTCCCCGACGAGGTGGAGCACATGGGCGTGGGCGTCGCCGATGAACTGGGCCCCGAGATCGAGGGTGACGCCAACGTCCAGCCCCTGCGAGTGCACCCGGCCGCCGATCCGGTCGCGGCTCTCCAGCACCCGGACCGAGGCGCCGGCGCGCTTCAGCGCCCTGGCGGCAGACAGGCCGGCGAGGCCTGCCCCGACAACGAGAACATCCAGCATGTTGGCCCAGCCTGTCAGTTGACAGGCTTGTAGAGCTGGCGCGGATGCCTGTCAATTGACAGGCGTCATGCCCGCCTGTAGCGATGCCCGAGGCTGGCGGGCGCGGGCGCGGGGGTCGAGGGTGGCAGGCCAGAGCGAAACGCCGGATCTGGCGCTCGACTGTCTCGAGCAGATTTGCCGCGAGGCGGGCCTCGATGGGGTTTCGATGCGGGCCGTCGCGCGAAGGCTCGGCATCTCGCTGGCGGCGCTTCAGTATCACTTTCCCACGAAGGCTGCCTTGCTCGGGGCCTTCGTCAATCGGCTCCTCGCCGGTCATGAGGCGCGGCTTGCGGAGGTTCTGGACGGGGCGCCGGATGAGGACCGGCTGGGGGTGGCTGTGCGCTTCGTCCTCGAGGTCTCGCTCAAGGAGGCCGAGGGCGGCCTGCTCAGCATGATCGAGGCCCGCGCGCACCATGACGCCACAGCCGCCGCCGTGGTGTCGGCGTTCAGGGCGCGTTACCTCCGCGCCCTCGGCGACATCATCGCCGGACTCTATCCGGGCATGGATGCGAGAGACTCGGCCCTGGCCAGTGTTCTGGTGGCCTCACTGGTTGACGGGGCGAGCGACTACGTCGGCGCGGTCGATCATCTCGGTCTGGATCGCGAAGCCCTGAGCCGGGGCGTCGTGGAGAGCGCACGCCTGGCCGTCGAGGCCATCGCCCACCCCCGATAGCCGCCTCGGGACGATCGGTTTGAAGCGATCAACGGCCACGAGGGGCCAGTGAGCCGGGGCAGATGGCGGTGCTGTCAGTTTAAAGCTAACAGGTCTCCGCTTCGAGCTTTCTGTGGCCCGTTTTCGGGGAGGCGAGGAGCGTGCGGCCGCTCTCGTTCAAGCGGCGCCGGTTCCCTGCGGACGTTATCCGCCAGGCGGTCTGGCTCTGTTTCCGCTTCACCCTCAGCTTTCGCGACGTGGAGGAGATGTTCGCCCGGCGCGGCATCGACGTCAGCTACGAGACGATCCGGTGCTGGACCATCAGGTTCGGCCCGCAGATCGCCCGGAACCTGAAGCGCAGGCGGCCGGCGCCGCCGCTGGCATCTGGACGAGGTGGTCTGCAGCATCGGCGCCCGCCGCATGGACCTGTGGCGGGCGGTCGATGATGAAGGCGAAGTGCTCGATGGGGTGGTGCAGGGGCGTCGCGATCACGACGCCGCGCTGGTGCTGCTGAAGCGTCTGCTGCGCATCCCGCCGGTGGAGCCGGAAGTCATCGTCACCGACGGACTTGCGTCCTGCGGGTCCGCCGTTCGGGAGCTTGGCCTGGAGAACATCCATCGTCCGGGCCGGCTTCGAGAGAACAACAGGGCAAAGAACGCGCATCTCCCGATCCCAAGACGGGAGCGGAAGATGCAGCTCTTCAAGAGCCCGGCCTCAGCCCAGCGTTTCCTCACCACCCGTGCCGGCGCCTACAACACCTTCTACACCCGGCGACATCTGATCAGCCGCCCGACCCTGCGCCGCTTCCGCGCCGGAGCCGACGCCGCTTGGGCGGCGGCAACGGCGTAAACAGGGCAGGGGAGGGACCGTTGTCCTACGAGGCGTTAAGCTGACAATCCTCCGGCCGGGGCACCCATGCCGCAGAAGACCTCGGCCGGCAGTGGGTGGACAACTTGAGTTTACTCGACCAATGGGGGCGGGCCTTGTGGATTCCAGCGCCGCACATCTCTAGGCTGAGGGTTTATTCAGTGGAGCTCCGATGGCCAAGACCGCCGAGGTGATCGCCTTTTCCCCCGGACAGCAGCGCCTGGTCCAGGTAGCCATGAAGCTGTTCGCCGAGCGCGGCTTCGACGGTGTGACCGTGCGCGACATCGCGGCGGCGGCGGATGTCTCGGTGGGTCTTATCAACCACCATTTCGGCTCCAAGGTGGGGCTTCGCGAGGCAGTGGACCGCTACTTCCTCAGCCAGTTCGAGGAGGTGCTGTTCGCTGAGGCCCCTCGGGCGCGGATGGAGGCTCAGGAGTCGCTCGACAGCGTCACCTCCTGGATCGAGGACTGGATCGACCGCCACATCGAGGACTGGGAGACGTCCAAGGCCTATATGCGGCGCGCCATGCTGGAGGGCAGCGATTGGGGTGGCGGGCTGTTTGAGCGGTTCTACCAGGTGGTTCGAACCAGCGTCGACCGCATGGACGCGGACAACAAGCTGCGCCCGGACGTGGATCGGCTCTGGCTGCCCCTGCTCATCATGTACCTGGAACTGGGCACCCTGCTGCTCGAGCCCTACGTCGAGCGGGTGCTCGGCAAGTCCGGCTTTGAGCGGGAACTCTGGCGGCGGCGCCATCGGGCGTACGTCGATCTGGTCTTCCGCGGAACTAGACCCGATCCGAACTAAACATTTGCTCAGTCAGCTTCGTCGCTCCTATGCTCTCCCCAAAAAGACGTGGAGGAGCGCGGACGGATGCTGGCAAACGGAAGCCCGGGATGGAGCGGCGCGGCCTTTGACGGCCTGCGGATTCACGACCTGCTTGCGCGACATGCGGACGAGCGACCGGGCGCGGTCGCGGCAGTCGATGGGGACCTGCGGCTCACCTATGCGGACCTGCGGGCGCGGGTCGACGCTCTGGCTAAGGCCCTCATCCGGGCGGGCGTGGAGGTGGGCGACCGGGTGGCGACGCTCACTCCCCCGTCGGTCGACTTCTGGCTGAACTACCTGGCGGCGACCTCCATCGGCGCCGTGTGGATGGGGCTCAACCCCCGCTACCAGCGGCCCGAGTACGTCTATCTGCTTGAGGACGCCGAACCGCGACTCGTCTTCGTGCGCGGCCGCTACGAGGACCGCGACTACATGAGCGATCTGACGGCCGCCGGCCCCCGGGTCCAGCGCTTCGTGGACCTCGCCGACCTCCACGCCTTCGCCGCCTCGGGGGCGGACGTCGCCGACGATGCGCTGGCGGCCCGCCGAGCGGCCGTCGATCCCGAGGACGTGGCGGTGATCGTCTACACCTCGGGCACCACGGGTCAACCCAAGGGAGCCATGCTGTCGCACCGGGCCATCGTGGCCGCCGCCCTGATCAACGTCGACTGGATGGGCGACGGACTGGAGAGCACCCTGTGCGTCGCGCCGATCAACCACGTCGGGGCGCTGAACAACGTCTGCATGAACGTGTTCGCCTATGGCGGCCGCATCATCTTTCATCACCGCGTGGACATGGGCGAGATCGCGGCTCTGACGGTCCGCGAACGGCCGACCTACCTGGTCGCGAGCCCAACCACCTTCGCCATGTTCGCCCAAGCGCCCGAGGCCAGCTTGGCGGTGCTCGGCTCCTATCGGCTGGTCGTGTTCGGCGGGGGTTCGGCCCCTGAGGCTCATATCCGGCCGGTGCTGGACACGGGGGTGCGCATGGCCAACGTCTACGGCCAGACCGAGACGGTGGGCATCGTCACCGCGACTCCGCCCGGCGCTTCGGCCGCGGTCATGGCGGAGAGTTTCGGCTTGCCCCTCGCCTACTGTCGGCTGCGGATCGCCGACGCCGAGGGGGCGGAGGCCGGAGCCGGGGAGCCCGGCGAGATCCAGGTTCAGGGACCCCTGGTGATGACCGGTTACTTTCGCCGCCCCGAGGCGACGCGCGAGGCCTTCACCCCGGACGGCTGGCTGCGGACCGGCGACCTTGGGGTGCGCCGGCCGGACGGAGGGTTCGCCTTCGTCGGTCGACTGAAGGAGATGTACAAGTCGGGCGGCTACAACATCTATCCGGTGGAGATCGAACAGGCGCTCTCCGAACACCCGGCCGTGGCCGCCGCCGCCGTGCTGCCGGTGCCGCACCCGGTCTTCCAGGAGGTGGGCCACGCCTTCGTCGCGACCAAGCCAGACGCCGTGGTCGAGGTCGAGGATCTGCGACGATTCCTGAGAGACCGGCTGGCCAACTATAAGGTGCCCAAAACCTTCAGTTTCGAGGCGGCGCTGCCGTTGCTGCCCAGTTCCAAGATTGACAAGCAGGCGCTCAAGCGTCGGCTCAAGCACGAGGGAGCCCCGTCATGAGCCAAGGCGATTTCACCCTGAGCGTCGAGGGTCCGCTGGCGATCCTGACGCTCGACCGGCGCGAGCGGCGCAACGCCCTGACGCCGCAGACCCTGCGTCAGCTGGAATCCCTGGCGGGGGAGTTGCGGGAGATGGCCGAGGTCCGGGCGGTAATCCTCCGCGCGGAGGGGGACCACTTCTCAGTCGGGGCCGACATCGGCTCGGTCGGGGGCGGAGAGGCACCGCCGCCGACGGTGCAGCTGCGCCGCACCGCTCAGCAGGGCGCGCGGCTGCTGCGCGCGCTCCAGGAGATCGACCAGCCGACCATCTGCGCCATCCAGGGCATCGCCACCGGAGGCGCCACCTGCATCGCCACCGCCTGCGATTTCCGCATCGCCGCAGACGGCGCGCGGATTGGCTATGGGGAGGTCAAGCTCGGCATCAATCTGATGTGGAATGCCCTGCCGCTGGCGGTGCGGCTTGCGGGGCCGGCCCGGGCCAAGCGGCTGGTGATGTCGGGCGACCTGATCGACGCCGCAACCCTGGAGCGTTGGGGGTTCGTCGATCAGGTGGTCTCCCGCGATCAGCTGGATGGGGCGGCGCGGACGATGGCGCTGTCTTACGCCGCCCTGCCGCCGATCGCCGTCCAGATGATCAAGCGCAGCGTCAACGCGCTTTCAGGGGCGCTCGACGCCGCCGTCATGCACGCCGACGCCGACCAGTGGCTGCTCGGCACGCGGACAGAGGACTTCGTCGAGGCCCTCACCGCCTTCCGGGAGAAGCGGCCTGGCGACTACACCGGTCGATGAAGTGATGAGCGGGCGTTCAGCCTGACTTGCGCTCAGGCTGAACATCTGTTTAGCGTGACCCTTGCAGGATCAGACTTGGGCGGATCTTCCGACCAGCCGCCGGGCGGCCTGCGAGGGAACCAGGGAGGACCTATGTCGAGAGTGAAGATGATGGCGCGGGCCGGTGTGTCGTCCTTGGCGCTGAGCTTGGGCGTCGCCGGCGGGGCTTGGGCCCAGAGCGCGCCAGATCTGCAGGAGGCGACGGTGGTCGAAGAGATCATCGTCACGGCGCAGAAGCGAGCCCAGAACCTGATCGACGTACCGCTCTCGGTCCAGGCGATCAGCGGCGAACAGCTGGAAGCCCAGGGCACGCGCGAGCTGACCCAGCTGGTGGACTTCGTGCCCGGCGCCTCGGTCGTCTCCAAGGCCGCGCCCGGATTCGACACCATCCAGATCCGCGGCATCAGCTCCGGCACCGTTGGCGATTCGACCACCGGCTACTACATCGACGACGTCGTCTTCTCGATTCCCAATCTGCAGATCTCGCCTCCGTCGCGGCTGTTCGATCTGGAACGCACCGAGATTCTGCGCGGACCTCAGGGCACCCTCTACGGCAACGGCGCCATGGGCGGCCTCGTGCGGCTGATCACACCGACGCCCGACACCCGCGACTTCTCCGCTCGTATGCTGGGCGAGATCTCGTCGACCGACGGCGGCGGCACGAACTGGGCCGCGGACGCCGTGGTGAACATCCCGATCGCCGAGGATCGGGCGGCGCTGCGCATCAGCGGCGGCTACGAGGAGCTCAGTGGCTTCGCGGAAGCGTCCGACCGCCCGGGCGAAAGCGACCTGAACGGGGTCGAGAACTACAACGTCCGGGCCAAGCTGCTGCTTCGGCCGACCGACGCCGTCGACGTAACCCTGGGTGCCTGGCACATCGACAATCATCAGGACTACAACAACGGGCTGATCAACGTCGATCCGCCGCTGCTGCCGGTCAGCTTCGGGACCCGGCCCTACAACCAGGTCACCGCCGACGTCTACACGGCCGCCATCGACTGGGATCTGGGCGGCGTCACCCTGCAGACCGGCACCTCCTACTTCGAGCATCAGCTGGAGTTCGACACCACGCTCAACACCGCTGTCTCGGCGCTGCGCGCCGTGGCGAACTTCCAAAGCGAAAGCTTCAGCCAGGAGGTGCGGCTGATCTCCAACGGTGGAGGTCCGCTGAACTGGATCGTTGGCGGTCTGTATACCGATGCCGAGATCGTCTCGTCATTCGACTACACCATCCCGTTTCCGTTCGGCGGGACCACGCTGTTCCTGCCGCTGATCACCCAGTCGCCGGCCCCGCTCAAGACCGAGTCCTTCGCGATCTACGGCGAGGCGTCCTACGAGCTGATGGACGGCAAGCTGATCCCGCTGATCGGCCTGCGCTACTTCGAGGACGAGCGCAGCGCCTCGGGCGTCACCACCCTCTACCCGACCTTCGCACCGCCCGGGATCGCCCTGCCGTCCTCGGGCGAGGGCAGCTTCGATTCGCTCAGCCCGCGCTTCAACCTGACCTACAAGCCCAACGACGACGCCACGATCTACTTCAACGCCGCCAAGGGGTTCCGCTCCGGTTCGATCCAGACGCAGGGCCAGGTCGCCTTCGCCGGTCTGGACGGAGTGACCACCTCGACAATCATCGAGCCCGACGAGCTGTGGAGCTATGAGATCGGGACCAAGATGCGGACGGCCGATCGATCCTTCAGCATCGACGCGGCAGTCTACTACACCGACTGGTCCGACATCCAGGTGCCCTTCACAACCTCTGCCGGCCTCGTGGCCACGGTGAACGGCGGCGACGCCGAGATCTATGGTTTGGATTTGGGCCTGACGTGGCGGCCGCCCGTCGCAGGCCTGTCCTTCCAGCTGGTCGGCAACATCAACTCAGCCGAGTTCAGCGAGGTCGACCCGGCCCTGTCGGCGGTGCTGCCGTCGGCGGCGGAGGGCGAGCGGCTTCCGGGTGTGCCTGAGTCCAACCTGTCGTTCGCCACCACCTACACTCGAACCCTGTCCAACAGCCTGGATCTCAACCTGTTCGGGAGCTACAGCTACCGGGCTAGGCAGACCGATCTCGCGAGCGGACTGGAATCCGGAACCCTGGGGATGATGACGCTCCGAGCCGGCGTGTCGAACGACCGGTACAGGCTGGATGTCTTCGCCGACAATGTGCTCGGCGAGGAGGGGCCGCTTCTGGCGTCCTCGACCGGCTTCCAGGCGGTCTACCCGCGACGGATCGGCCTGCTCCTGTCCGTCAACTACTGAGACCTCTCCTGAAAACCTGCGGCGCGGCTGGTCCGCGCCGCTTTTTTCTTCGGGTCCTAGGCGAAAACGAGAGGTCGAATGCAGATCCTGAAGCCCGCTGAGGCGCTCACCCTCACCAACCACGATCTCGGCACCTCGGACTGGCTCGCCGTGGACCAAGCCATGGTCGACGCCTTCGCCGAGGTGACCGGGGACCGCCAGTTCATCCATGTGGACCCGGCCGCCGCCGCCGCGACCCCGTTCGGGGGCACCATCGCCCACGGCTTTCTGACCCTGTCGCTGCTCGCCAGCCTCATCCCGGACCAGGTCGTGGTGCTGGAGGGGATCAAGATGGGCGTGAACTACGGCTTCGAGAAAATCCGCTTCCTTGCTCCGGTTCGGACCGGCCGTCGCATCCGCGCGCGTTACACCCTGCTGGGCGTGGAGGACAAGGGCGGGGGACGCTACCTGCTGCGCACCGAGGTCAGCGTCGAGATCGAAGGCGAGGAGCGTCCGGCGCTCGCGGCGGAATGGTTGACGATGCAGTACTGCTGAGCTGAGGCGGCCGGCGGGCCCCATCGACTAACGGCGCTCGGCGTGCCCGATCGGCCGTGGCTGGTGATCTGCCATGGCTTGGGCGGCGACCATCGCTAGTTCCTTCGCGCGGCCGAGGCCCTGTCCGACCGTTGGCAGGTGTTTCTACGGGACCTGCCGCGTCATGGGGCCAGAGACCCGGTCGCGGATGTCAGCCTTCATGGGCGACCAGTCGGCGCACAACCTCGCTCCACGCCTCGAACAACGCGCGGCTCCGCTCCGGGCGGGGCGACACGACCCGGTCCAGTGCGAAGGCGTGGACCAGGTGGACCGAAAGGTGGAGGACCGGCTCCAGCGCGCCCGGATGGGCCGGGTGGAGCGCGGCGGCCACGCGGCGCACGCGGACTTCGGTCGCGGCGCGCAGCTCGGCCGTCGCCGGCTCCAGCGCCCGCCGCAGGTCGGGGTCGCTGCGGGCCGCAACCAAAAGCTCCAGCCCCACTTCGAACAGGGGGCCGTCCAGCGTTCGCCACACGCCCTCCAGGAACTGGGCCAGCGGATCCCCCTCGGGCCAAATGGCGTCCAGGCCTTCGTCGAAGCCCGACAGAACCCGCTCCGTCAGCCGCCGCACCGCCGCATTGACCAGGGCAGCTTTGGTGGGGAAATGATGCAACTGCGCACCGCGGGTGAGGCCCGCCCGCTCGCAGATCGCCGCCGTCGTCAGTCGCGCCCACCCGACCTCCGCCAGAACTTCCACAGTCGCCTCCAGCAGGCGGGCTTGGGTCGTCTCGCTGCGCTCCCTCTGCGTCCGCCGCAAGCGTGCCCCTCCCTGCATCCGCCTTCGCTGAGCATCTGTTCAGTTGCCCCTTGACTCGATCAACATACATGCCAAGGTGAATGTAAGTATACACCGTCGCCAAGGCGGGCGTTCGTAGGGAGCTGAGGACGAGGCCGTCGCCCACGGGCAGGCAGCGCGGCGCGTCGGCGAGACCACCAGGTCTCCGTATTCTCCACCGGCGCCGCACGGGCGACCGTGATCCCCATCGCCGATCTGACGTCGCCAGCGCGCGGCCGGAAGGAAGGAGCCTGAGCATGAGCGAGACCCTGGATCCCGTCGCAGCCGAAGCCGCTTCGCCGGCCGTCCCGCCCGCGCTCCTGGCCTTTGTCGAGAAGATCTCCAAGCGCCCTCTGATCCCGGTCAACGCCGATGTCGACACCCTGCACGTCGGCGACGCGGATCTGCCGTGGGTGGAGGCCGGCGACGGCTCGGCCATCCAGCTGCTGCACGTCAATCTCGAGCAGGGGCTCTGGATCTCCAAGACGCGACTGCCCCCCAACTACAAGGTGGCCCGTCACTTCCATACCGGCCTGGTCTACGCCGTCACGCTGAAGGGCCGCTGGTTCTACGCCGAGGCGCCCGAGGCGGTGAACGCCCCGGGTTCCTACCTGTTCGAGCCGGCCGGCTCGGTCCACACCCTCTGCACCCCCGCCGACCAGGAGGGCGAGACCATCGTCTGGTTCGCCGTTCACGGCGCCAACATCAACCTGGACGACGAGGGTAAGGTGACCTCGGTGATGGACGCCCGCTTCGCGCTGGAGATCTACCGCGGCTACTGCGAGGCGCTCGGCCTGGACATCTCCAAACTGATCGTCGTCGGCGAATAGCCCTCGTCCCCTTCCGTCTTCCACCGCAAGAGGATCCGCACATGCGTTCGGCCGTGATGCGCAACAGCCGCTTCTTCGTGGAGGACGTGACCATCCCCACGCCCGGCCCCGGCGAGGTGCTGGTCAAGGTGCGGGCCTGCGGCATCTGCGGATCGGATCTGCACATCTTCCGCCACTTCCCCGACCTGATCGACAAGGCCGAGAAGCTCGGCGCGCCGGTCGAGGAGATGCGGCGGGGCCTGACCGAGGGTCTGGTCCTGGGCCATGAGTTCGTCGCCGAGGTCGTCGCCTTCGGCGAGGGCGATCCGGGCGGGCTCAAGGTCGGCGACCGCGTCTGCTCCATGCCCTTCGTGCTCAAGGCCACGGGGCCCGCGCTCCTGGGTTCCACGCCGGACACGCCGGGCGCCTACGCCCAATACATGGTGCTGAGCGCCGCCCTCCTGGTGAAGGTCGCCGACGACCTGCCCGACGCGGCCGCCGCCCTGACCGAGCCGCTGGGCATTGCCGTGCACGCGGTCAACAAGGCCGAGCTCAAGCCCGGCGACGTCGCCGTCGTAGTGGGCTGCGGGCCGATCGGCCTGGCCGTCACCGCCATCCTGAAGGTGCGCGGCGTGGACGTCATCCTGGCCTCGGACCTGTCCCCGCGTCGCCGGGACCTGGCTCTGACCCAGGGCGCGACCGAGGTGATCGACGCGCGCGCCGGCAGCCCCTTCGCCCGCGCCGCCGAGATCGCGCCGGGGCGCAGGGTGGTGGTGTTCGAGAACACCGGCGCGCCGGGGCTGCTCGGCAAGATCGTGCTGGAGGCCCCGGCCGGGAGCCGGGTCGTGGTCACGGGCATCGCGCCCGGCGACGAGAGCTTCATCCCGATGATCGCCATCACCAAGGAGCTGAGCCTCCAGTTCGTGATCTACTACACCGCCGAGGAGTTCACCGAGGCCCTGCGTTTGCTGGAGGCCGGCGAGATCAACTGGAAGCCGATGATCACCGGCACCGTCGGCCTGGAGGGCGTCGCCGACGCCTTCGCGGCGCTCGCCGATCCGGAAGCCCACGCCAAGATCCTCATCGACCCCTGGAGCGACGCCCGTGTCTGACGCCGCCCCGGGCGACCTGATCCCCGGGGCGCGGGCGCACGCCGTCTCCGTCGGCCCGCTCGCCTTCACCATCCATGAGATGGGCGAGGGGCCGCTGGTGCTCCTGCTCCATGGGTTTCCCGACGGGCCGGGCACCTGGTGCCTTGTCATGCCGGTGCTCGCCGAGGCCGGCTTCCGGTGCGCGGCGGTGACGCTGCGGGGCTATGAGGCGAGCTCGCGCCCGGCCGACGGCGGCTACCGCCTGGCCGATCTGGCCGGCGACGTCTCGGGGCTCATCGCGGCTCTGGGCGCGGACAGGGCGCATCTGGTGGGGCACGACTGGGGCGCCACCATCGCCTTCGCGGCGGCGGCGGGGCGGCCGGACCAGACGCTCAGCCTCTCCATGATCTCGGTCCCCCATCCCCTGCGCTTCGCCCTCGCCATGAAGGACGACAAGGCGCAGGTGAGCCGCTCGTCCTACATTGTCTTCTTCCAGCTGAAGGGCCTGTCGGACTGGTGGGTGGGGCGCGGCCGCGCCGGCTTCGTGGAGCGCCTCTGGCGCAAGTGGTCGCCGAACTGGACGCCAGAGCCGACGGCGCTCGGGGACGCTCGCCGACGGCTGTCGGATCGCGCGACGCGTCGGGCCGCGCTGGACTACTACCGCCAGGCGCTGGACCGGTCGCCGGCGGCCGCCCCCAGCCACGCCCTGCTCGCGAGCACGGTCCAGGCGCCGACGCTGGGCCTGATCGGAAGTCGGGACGCCTGCATCGGCGCGGACATCTATCGCGCCAGCATGCAGCCGGAGGACTTCCCCGGAGGTTTGAGGGTCGAGACGCTCGACGCGGGCCATTTCCCGCAGCTGGAGCAGCCCCGCTCGGTCGCGACGGAACTCCTGCGTCACCTGTCGGGATCAGGTCGTGGTCTGTGAGCTGGGGCCCCGCCCGCGCTGCGCCGAGCGCACGCGTCGGGCCCTGATCGAGGCCGCCGGTGACCTGTTCGCCAGCCACGGCTTCGACGCCGTCGGCCTGCGCGACATCGCCCGCGTCGCCGCCGTCGATGCGGCGCTGATCCCGCGATACTTCGGCTCCAAGGCGGGACTGTGCGAGGCCGTCCTGGCGTCGGGCGCATGGGACGCGCTGTGCGCGGGAGATCCCGCCACTTTTGGCCGCCGGGTGGTCGATCAGCTGCTCGGCGCGGACGGCGGCCCGGAGGCGCGCGCCTTCGATCTGCTGTTTCGCGCCATCCTGTCCGAAGCCGGATCACGCGACGTCCGCGCGGCGGCCCAAGCCGCCGTCCTGCGCTCCCTGGAGGCCGCGCTGGGCGGGCCGGACGCCGGCGCGCGCGCTCAGGCGGCCTGGACCCTGATCATGGGGCTGCTGGCCAGGCGGGCCATGGGCCTGGAGCCCGGAGCCGGCGAGGTCCTCACGACAACGACGGCGCATTGGCTCCAGACCCTCATGACGCCGGAACCGGGCTTGGTGCACACGGCGGCCTCCGTCCGGAGGGCGGCGCGGCGGCCGGCCGCGCTGAGTCACTGACGCCTTCACCGCGGGGCCGGCGAGCCGTCGGAGCCGGCGGATCGGGCCGCCAGCAGGAAGTGCAGCGCCGCCCAGGCGAGGAAGGCCGTCGACGCGGCGAGCGCGATCCTCAGACTGGCGCCCGCCTGTGTGGCCGTGAGCGCATCGCTGAGCGCGCCGACGGCCGCCGGTCCGAGGCCCAGGCCGATCAGCGACGACAGCATCAGCATGACGGCGACCGCTGTGGCGCGGCGGTGGGGCTCGGCGAAGCTCTGGATCGCCGCCAGGGCCACGCCCCCACCCATGGCCCCGAGGAGGGTGCCCCCGAACTGCAGCGCCAGGGCGGCGGAGAGGTCCGTCACCAGAAACGCCCCCGCGAACAGGGGCGCCGCCAGCAGATAGGCCGCCATGGGCTGCCACAGCTCCCAGCGGGCGTCCCGCCGGCGCAACCAGACCATGAGCCCTCCGCCGGCCAGGGTGCCCAGGATGCCCGCCCCCGCCGCGATCGAACCGGTGATCAGCCCGACCTCGGCCAGACCCAGGCCGTGGCTGCGGATGTAGAAGGCCGCGACCCACTGGCCGATGCCATAGGTGGCGAAGGCCCCGATCGACAGGCCGATGATCAGATGGGCCAGCGTCGGGCGTCGGGCCAGCGCTCTCAGCGTCTGGAGCGTCGTCTCGCCTCGGGCCGACGCGGCGACCTCGGCCCGGCGGGGCTCCCTCACCGTCAGCACGAGAAGGAGGGCCAAGGGGGCGCCGGCGAGGCCTGCGGCGACGAGCGCCGTGCGCCAGCCGTAGGTCTCCGCCACCCATCCGGCGCCCGCCAGCCCGAAGCTCATGCCGAGAAGTCCGCCGACCTGGAAAACGCCGACGGCGAGGGCCCGTGTCCGGGGCGAGAACAGGTCGCCGAGCAGGGAGTGCGACGCCGGCACGCAGCCCGCCTCTCCCACGCCGACCGCCATCCGCGCCAGGAACAGCTCCAGGAAGTTGCGCGCGAGGCCGGTGACCGCCGTCATGGCGCTCCACAGCACCAGGCAGACCGAGATCAGTCGCACGCGCGAGCTGCGGTCGGCGATGCGCGCGATCGGCAGGCCCGCGAGCGCATAGAGCAGGGCGAAGGCGAAGCCGGAGACCAGCCCCACCTGGGTGTCCGACAGGCCGAGGTCCGCCTTGATCGGCTGCACCAGCACGGCGATGACCATGCGGTCGAGGTAGTTGAAGAAGCTGACGGCCGACAGGAGCGTCAGCGCCCACAGGGCGGCTCCCCGACCGGACGGCTGGAGTTTGGACTCGGACATGGCGACGCTTGCCCTCCCTTCGGCGCGAGGGTCCACACTATGCACCCCCGGTCGCTGAGCAACTGTTTAGTCATGCCTGCGCTGCGCACCGGGGCGGTTTCGACACGCCGCCAGTCCAGCGACTGTTGCGCGGCCGCTGAACATCTGTTTAGCTAAAAAGAAAAACGGGAGGTTCCATGACCGACGTCGCCATCGTCTCCACCGCGCGCACCGCCATGGCCAAATCGGTCCGGGGCAGCTTCAACCAGACGCACCCCATCCGGCTGGCTGGGCATGTGCTGGAGCACGCCATCCAGCGCGCGGGCGTGGAGCCCGCCGAGATCGAGGACGTGATCCTGGGCGCGGGCATGCCCGAGGGGGCGACCGGCTTCAACATCGCCCGCAACGCCGCGATCAAGGCCGGGTGCCCGGTGACCACCTCGGGCGTCACGGTGAACCGCTACTGCTCCTCGGGGCTGCAGGCGATCGCCTTCGCCGCCGGCCGCATCCGTACCGAGGGCGTTCCGGTGATCGCCGCGGGCGGCGTGGAATCCATCTCCATGGTCCAGCTGTCGGGCCACATGAACATGCACGGCGCCGTGGAGCCGGAGCTCTACGCCGCCCACCCGGCGCTCTGGATGACCATGATCGAGACCGCCGAGATCGTCGCCGAGCGCTATGGCGTCAGCCGCGAGGCGCAGGACCGCTACGCCCTGCAGAGCCAGCAGCGCACCGCCGCGGCCCAGGCCGCCGGCCGCTTCGACGCCGAGATCGTCCCGCTCAAGACCCTGTGGAAGCAGACCGACAAGGCCACCGGCGAAAGCCGCGACGTCGAGGTCCTGGTGGATCGCGACGAATGCAACCGGCCCGAGACGACCTATGACTCGCTGGCCGCCCTCAAGCCCGTCCTAAAGGGCGGCATGACCATGGCCGAGGGCAAGACGGTCACGGCGGGCAACGCCAGCCAGCAGTCGGACGGGGCCAGCGTGGCCGTCCTCATGGACGGAGACCTGGCGAAGTCGCGCGGGATCGAGCCCCTGGGCTGGTTCCGCGGCTTCGCCACCGCCGGCTGCGAACCCGACGAGATGGGTATCGGGCCGATCTATGCGGTCCCGCGCCTTCTGGAGCGGCATGGCCTCAAGGTCTCCGACATCGGCCTGTGGGAGCTGAACGAGGCCTTCGCCAGCCAGTGCCTCTACTGCCGCGACACGCTCGGGATCGACCCGGAGATCTACAACGTCAACGGCGGCGCCATCTCGATCGGCCACCCCTACGGCATGACCGGGGCGCGCTCGGTCGGACACGCCCTGATCGAGGGCAAACGTCGGGGCGTCCGGTACGCCGTCGTCACCATGTGCGTCGGCGCCGGCATGGGCGCGGCGGGTCTCATCGAGATCGCCTGATGCCCTCGGCGCTGGTCACCGGCGGCTCGGGCTTCATCGGCCGACGCGTGGCGGACCGGCTGCTGGCGGACGGCTGGTCGGTCGCGAGCTTCGCCCTGCCCGGCGATCCGGAGCCGCCGAACTGGGCCGGGCGAGTGCGACGGATCGAGGGCGACGTCACCCAGGCGGACGACGTGGCGCGGGCCGTGGGGGGCGCGGACCTGGTCATCCACCTGGCCGCGCTCGTCGGGCATGCGGGAGACTACGATCGCCAATGGGCGGTGATCGCGGAAGGCACGCGCCGTGTCTGCGAGGCGGCCGCCGCTCAGGGCTCGCGGGTCGTCGTGGCCTCCTCCATCGCAATCTATGGGGATCGCATCCAGACCCGGATCTGTCGGGAAGATGACGGGTTCGGCGCCTGGCAGGGCGCCTACGGCCGGGCCAAGCAGGGCCAGGAGCGGCTGGCGCTCGAGGTCGCGGCCCATTCCGATCTCGCCCTGACCCTGGTGCGGCCCGCCAACGTCTATGGCTTCGGCGGCGGCGGGGCCTGGGGGGATCGGCTGATCGACCTGTTCCGCTCCACCGGCGGAGCCGTGTTCGGGGACGCCGAGCGCAACGAAGCCGGCCTGACCCACGTCGACAATCTCGCTGACGCCATTGTGCTCGCGGGAACCCATGAGGCGGCGGTCGGGCGCACCTACAACGTCTGCGACGGCGAGGGGGTGACCTGGCGGCGCTTCTTCGACGATATCGCCGTCCTCGCCGATCGTCCGCCGCCGCCGGCCTATCCGCTGGAGCCGGTGCTGGCGGCCGCGCGCGCCAACGAACGTCCGGCCGATCTGGTCGGCCCCGCCGACCTGGCCCTGCCGACGCTGGAGGGGCTCAACCTGATCGGCTTCGACAACCGCATCGACGCCTCGCGCCTCCGCCGTGAGCTCGGCTGGCGCCCACGCCGGACCTACGCCGAGGTCATGGCCGAGGCCTTCACACTTCACGCCAAGGAGCCTGCCTGATGACCATCCGCTTTGACGGCCGCGTCGCCATCGTCACCGGCGCCGGAGGCGGCCTGGGGCGCGAGCATGCCCTCGGTCTGGCCGCGCGCGGCGCCAAGGTGGTGGTCAACGATTATGGCGGCGGAACGGTCCCGGCGTCGGCGCTGGAGACCGTCGCCCTGATCGAGGCGGCGGGCGGCGAGGCCCTGGCGCACGGCGCCGACGTGGCCGACGAGGCGCAGGTCGGCGACATGGTCGCCCAGACTCTGGACCGCTGGGGCCGGGTCGACATCCTGGTCAACAACGCCGGCATCCTGCGCGACCGCACCTTCGCCAAGATGACGCTGGCCGACTGGGAGGCGGTGATGCGGGTCCACGTGGCCGGCACGGCCGTCTGCACCCTCGCGGTCTGGCCGCACATGCGCGAGGCCGGTTACGGCCGGATCGTCTTCACCAGCTCCTCGTCGGGCCTCTACGGCAACTTCGGCCAGTCGAACTACGGCGCGGCCAAGATGGCCATGGTCGGGCTGATGAACGTGCTGCACCTGGAAGGGGCCAAGGCCAACATCCGGGTCAACACCCTCGCCCCCGGCGCGGCGACGCAGATGACCCGCGATCTCCTGCCGCCAGCGATCATCGACCTGATGGAGGCCAGGGCCGTGACGCCGGGCCTGCTGTTCCTGGTCAGCGAGGACGCGCCCTCGCGGGTCATCCTGGACGCGACCGCCGGCGGCTACGCCCGCACCATCATCCTGGAAACCGACGGCGTGCATTTTGGTCCGGAGGAGAACACGCCCGAGGCCGTGGCGGCCGCCTGGGACCGGATCAGCGACCTGTCGGGGGCCGTGGCCTATGAGGACGGCGGCGGTCAGGTCATGAAGTTCGTCGGCAAGGCCGCCCAGGCGGCCGGCCTGAAGCTGAGCTGAGGCGGGCCATGAGCAACATCCAGGCCGACTATCTGGTGGTGGGGGCAGGGGCCATGGGCCTGGCCTTCGCCGACGTGCTCGTCGCCGAGACGGACGCCACCATCGTCATAGTCGATCGCTACGATCAGCCGGGCGGGCACTGGACCTTGGCCTATCCCTTCGTGCGCCTGCACCAGCCCTCGGTCGGCTACGGCGTGGCCTCGCGCAAGCTGGGCGACGATCAGATCGACGCCCATGGCCCCAACGCCGGCCTCTACGAGCTGGCGGGGGTCGGCGAGATCTGCAGCTACTTCGACCAGGTGATGGCGCGCACCCTTCTGCCGTCCGGCCGCGTGCGCTACCTGCCGATGACAGAGCACCTCGGCGAGGGGCGGTGCCGCTCGCGGGTCTCCGGCGAGACCTTCACCGTGACGCCGACCCGCGCCCTGGTGGACGCCACCTATCAGAACGTCACCGTGCCGGCGATGCGGACCCCGCCGTTCGAGGTCGCCGCCGGCGTGGCCTGCGGGCCGCCGAACGTGCTGGCCGCCCTGGCGGGGGAGTACGAGCGCTTCACCGTCGTGGGCGCCGGCAAGACCGGCATCGACGCCTGTCTGTGGCTGCTGCGGCGCGGGGTGGCCCCGGACCGCATCACCTGGATCATGCCGCGCGATTCCTGGCTGATCGACCGCACCCTGACCCAGCCCGGACCGGCCTTCGCCGACCAGGTCATCCCCGTCTATGTCGGGCAGTTCGAGGCCATCCAGGCGGCGACCGACGTCGACGACCTGTTTGAACGGCTCGAGGCCTGCGGGCGGCTGTCGCGCATCGACACCGCGGTGAAGCCGGAGATGTACCGCTGCGCCACCGTCTCCCAGGTGGAGCTGTCGGAGCTGCGCAGCCTGACGTCGGTGGTCCGCCTCGGGCGTGTCCAGCGCATCGAGGCGGACGCCATCGTGCTGGACGGTGGTCGCGTCCCGACCACGCCGGACACCCTGCATGTCGACTGCACCGCCGACGGGCTGGAGCAGCGGCCCGAGGTCCCGGTCTTCTCCGATCGCCGGATCACCCTGCAGTCGGTCCGCACCTGTCAGCAGGTGTTCAGCGCCGCCTTCATCGGCCACGTCGAGGCGGCCTACGACGACCCGGTCGTCAAGAACGACCTCTGCCGCCCGATCGCCCATCCCGACACGCCGGTCGACTTCCTGCGCACCACCATCGCCGACAGCCGCAACGAGAACCGCTGGGCCCAGGACGCGGCCCTGGACCGCTGGCTCGACGGCTGCCGCCTGGACTGGGTGCGGCACGTGGGACCGGCCCTGCCCGAGGATCCGGTCGCCCGAGCCGAGGCCATGACGCTTCGCCGCTCGGTCATGGCCATGATGGCGGCCAAGCTGGAGACGCTGCTCGCGCAGGCCGAAAACCGGGTTCCGGCATGAGCGGCGACACTGCCTCGGTGTTTCAGCGCGCCGACTGGTGGACGGACGATCACGCCACCTTCGCCGATCTTGTGGAGCGGTTCGTGGCGAGTGAGATCACGTCCCACTCCGCCCGCTGGTACGAGGAAGGCGTGGTGGACCGGGCGCTCTGGACCCGCGCGGGCGAGCTCGGCCTCATCGCGCCCTCGATCGGAGAGGCGTACGGCGGGTCGGGCCTTCCGCGCAGCTTCGAGGCCCTGACCTGCCTCGGCTACGCCCGTTCGGGCGACACCGGCTGGGGCATCGTCATCCAGCAGTGCGTCCTCCACTACATCGAGGCCTACGGCACCGAAGACCAGAAGGCGCGCTGGCTGCCCGGCCTCGCGTCCGGCCAGATCGTCGCGGCGCTGGGCATGACCGAGCCCGCCGCGGGATCGGACCTTCAGGGCATCCGCACCACGGCGGTCCGCACCAAGGACGGCTATTCGATTTCGGGGTCCAAGACCTTCATCACCAACGGCGGTTCGGCCGACCTCGTTTGCCTCGTGGCCAAGACCGACCCGGACGCGCGGGCCCGCGGCATCTCCCTGGTGATCCTGGAGCTGGACCAGCTGGAGGGATTCCGCCGGGGGGCCAATCTCAAGAAGATCGGCATGAAGGGCAACGACACCGCCGAGCTGTTCTTCGACGACGTGCGCGCGCCCGCGAGCGCTCTTCTCGGGGATACCGAGGGCCAGGGCTTCTTCCAGATGATGGAGCAGCTGCCCTGGGAGCGGGCGGCGGTCGGTCTGTTGGCGCTCGGGGCCATGGACTATGTGGTGGCCGAGACCGTGGCCTACGCCCAGACCCGCCAAGCCTTCGGCAAGCGCCTGATCGATCAACAGAACGTGCGCTACAAGCTGGCGGAAGCCAAGACCAAGACGGAGGTCCTGCGCTGCTTCATGGCCGACGCCATCGGCCGGCTGGACCGCGATGCCCTCGATCCCGCCACCGCCTCCATGATCAAATGGTGGAGCAGCGAGGTCCAGTGCGAGGTCGCCGACGACTGCGTGCAAATCTTCGGCGGCTACGGCTTCATGCAGGAATATGGCGTCGCGCGTCAGTTCGTGGATAGCCGCGTGCAGAAGATCTACGGCGGCGCCAACGAGATCATGAAGGAGCTGATCGCACGTCAGCTCGACGGCGTCCCGGGCTAATCAGGTCGCGCGAGATCAGGTGCTGTCAGTCAGCGAACAGGCGGCTGCGTTTCGAGGAATGAAGCTTAGGCGCAAAGCTGGGAGGGGAGGGGGCAGCTCGGCGCCAACTGCAGACATGGGCAGCCCACCGACAATACGCCGTTGGGTGCTGTCAGGCAAACGCCAAAAGGTCACCGGCAAAGTCGGCATAAGCCGCTGTCTGGGATGGTGTTTCGTGAAGCCGATTTCGTTCAAGCGTCACCGATTTCCGGCTGACGTAATCTGCCACGCCGTATGGCTGTACTTTCGATTCAGCCTCAGTTTTCGAGACGTCGAGGAGCTGTTGGCGCAGCGCGGGATCGATGTCAGCTACGAGACGATCCGGTGTTGGACCATCAAGTTCGGACCTCTGATCGCCAAAAGATTGAGGCGTCATCGGCCGGCTCCGTCGCCGCGCTGGCATCTGGACGAGATGGTCTGCTGGATCGGCGGCAAGCGGTTGTATCTGTGGCGGGCCGTCGACGACGAAGGTGAGGTCCTGGACCTTGTAGTCCAGCGCCGGCGGGACACAGAGGCGGCGATCAGGCTCTTGAAGCGCCTCCTCCACAACCAGCCGGTCGAGCCGCAGACGATCACGACCGACGGCCTGGCGTCGTACGGAGCCGCTCTCGATCAACTGAATCTGAGGCATCTGCACCGGCCGGGCCGGCTCCGGGAGAACAACCGCGTTGAGAACTCCCACCTGCCGATCCGACGACGAGAACGACAACAGCAGCGGTTCAAATCCCAAGCCTCAGCCCAGAGATTCCTCACAACCCACGCGGCGATCTACAACACCTTCAACATCCAACGCCATTTGATCAGCAGACCCACACTTCGCCGCTTCCGCGCCGAAGCCGACGCTGCATGGTCAGCCGCTGTCGCCTGATTTCAGCAGGGCAGGGCGCTTCTCAACCCGGCACAGTTATCCTGACAGCGCCGGCAGGCCTGAAGCATGAAGGCCTGGAACTCGGCCTCGCCCATCTCGCCCGAGGCCATGGCGAACTCGCGGAACTTGCCGGTCGAGCTGACGTGCCCTGTGATGGCGCAGTTGTAGGGGAGGTCAGCGATGATGATCGCGGCGACCACGCCCGCCATCAGCCGGGTCCAAACCTCTGTCTCAAGACAGGAGCCGCAGATGAGGCGATGCCGGCCGAGGGTCCAGAGTTCTCCATGCTGGACTACAGAGGGCCCCGGCGGGACGGCCCGGTCGTCAGGATCGTCGGCCGCGTCATCTCCCTGGTCGATGCCGGCGATCTTCAGGTCGATCTCCGGCAGGGTGAACCCGGTGATGTCGAGGCCGAAATCAAGGTCCAGCGCGCTGAGGTCCTTGAAGACCACAGCGAGCATGTCGTCGTCCCATTCGCCGGTCTCGACCAAGCGATTCTCGGCGATGGCGAAGGCTTCGACCTGCTCCGGCGTCAGGTGTTCGAGCCGGATGGACGGGGCCTCGCTGTAGCCGAGTGCCTTGGCCGCCTCGACGCGAACGGCTCCGGCAATGATGCGACCGCAAGCGTCGATGAGGATCGGAACAATGAAGCCGAACTTGGAGATGCTGCGCTTAACGCGCTGAAGCTGCGGCCGGGTCACTCGGCGAGTGTGACGCGGGCTCACCGTCAGTTCGGCGAGCGGCGCCATTTCGATCTTCAGCGGTTGGATGTGTGGCAATGTGGAGCTCCCTTCGAAAGGGAGCTGGTGCCAACTGCACTAGCCCGTGTGATGGGCTGTCATCTGGCGGAAAATGGCCCTTGACTCCTCAAGTCGGAGCATTCGCCTCCGCACCGCTTCCAGCTGGACGACCCGGGCGATCAGCGCTTCGTGAATGTGCGCTAGGCCCAGGACGCTCGGGACGAAGCCGGGATCGCGCATGAGGGTGAAGATATCCGGTTCTTCGCCCCCCGAGCTGTGCGCCTGTCGGCGACCGCGCTGGAAGGTTTCAGCCAGGGCCGTGCACAACTGAAAAGCAGGGGCTGCTTCGTTGAGCAGGCGCCGAAGGCCGCGCTCGTTTACGCCTTCGCGTTCGGCCATAGCGGCGTGCGTTAGCCTCGTCGGACGCTGTTGGAGTTCGTCTTCGATGTAGGCGCGGCCGATGTGCCCCGCCAAAAGGCGCTTCCGCAACAGCGGCTCCAATTTGCGGCTGTACGCCTCCACCTTTCCTGCATCAGAGAGCAGGTCGGTCACCCTCAGATGAGGCTTAGCTGCTTCACCTGTCGCATCCACGAGCCAAGCTGCATAACGCCGGCGCAAGGTCGCCACAGCTTGGGCCTGACGTGCTTCGTCCTTGGGATAGGCGACGAAGGCAAACAGTTCTGCGGCGTCTTCGTAGGGGTAGGGGTGATCAGCGTTCATGACCCGATAGTGCTCTGGACTTCATCCGCTGTCGAAGCATTGGTCGCTTCGTGCCCGCCCCTCGCGGGCCTTCCTCGGTAGCAGGCCCACCACGGGGCCTGCTCAAACAAGAGGAGGGCCCAATGGCCAAGAGTAAGCCTGCATCGAAGTCCACCCGTCCCGCGATCAGCGGGATGCAGTCCCCCGAGCGCAGGGTCGCCAGCCGTAGCGATCATGGGGCCAGCAAGCCGCCTAAGAGCGCCGGTGCGCCTGGCGCGCCCGCCGGCAAGCTCGGGACCATCGTGGCGCTGATGCGCCGCCCCGAGGGCGCGACGGTCGCGCAGATGAGCGAGGCGACTGACTGGCTGCCGCACTCGGTCCGTGGGGCCCTGGCGGGGGCGCTCAAGCGCAAGCACGGCCTGACGATCACGTCGGACAAAACCGACGCCGGCAGGGTCTACCGCATCGCCGACGCGAACGCGCGGGGCACGACGTGACGCGGGCGGCGATCACCGAGGAGGTCCGGGCGCTGGAGCGCCTGGACCTTCAGGGCCTGAGGCAGGCGTGGGTCGCCCGCTACGGCGGCCCAGAGCCCAGGCTGCGGTCGCGCGAGCTTCTGGGGCTGATGCTGGCCTGGCGGATCCAGGCCGAGGCCTTCGGCGGCCTCTGCCCGCAGGCCATGCGCAAGCTGCAGGACCAGAAGCCACCCAGGCGCGGCGCGCTCGAGGTCCCCGTGGGCACGATCCTGACGCGGGAGTGGCAGGGCCGGGCGCACACGGTCCGGCGCACCCCGGCGGGGTTCGAGTGGGACGGCCGCACCTACCGCAGCCTGACGGCTGTCGCCCGGGGCATATCGGGCGGCGCCTGGAGCGGGCCGCTGTTCTTTGGTCTTGTGAAGCGCAGCGGGGCCGATGCCTAGGCTCCGCTGCGCCATCTACACCCGCAAGTCCTCCGAGGAAGGGCTGGAGCAGGACTTCAACTCGCTCCATGCCCAGCGCGAGGCCTGCGAGGCCTATGTGAAGAGCCAAGCGGGGGAGGGGTGGTCGGCGCTGGCGACGGCCTACGATGACGGCGGGATCTCGGGCGGCACCATGGAGCGGCCAGGGCTCCAGAGGCTGCTGGCCGACGTCGCGGCCGGCAAGGTCGATGTGGTGGTGGTCTACAAGGTCGATCGCCTGACCCGGGCGCTGAGCGACTTCGCCCGGATCGTGGAGGTGTTTGATCGGCACAGCGTCTCGTTCGTGTCGGTGACCCAGGCCTTCAACACCACCACCTCCATGGGACGGCTGACACTGAATGTGCTGCTGTCGTTCGCGCAGTTCGAGCGGGAGGTCACCGGCGAGCGGATCCGCGACAAGATCGCCGCCTCCAAAAAGAAGGGCATGTGGATGGGGGGATGCCCGCCCCTCGGATACGATCCCGCCGGCCGCAAGCTGAAGCTCAACGAGGCGGAGGCCGAGCTGGTCCGGCACATCTTCCGCCGGTTCCTGGAGCTGCAGTCGGTGCCGGCCCTGAAGCAGGAGCTGAAAGCCGAGGGGCGGGTCTCCAAACGCTGGACCGCGACGACCGGGGCAGTGTTCGGCGGGACGCCCTTCGATAACGGGGCCCTCTACCATCTGCTGCGCAACAAGACCTACCTCGGCATGGTCCCGCACAAGGATCAGGCCTATCCCAGCGACCATCCGCCGATCATCGACCAGACCACTTTTGGTCGGGTCCAGGCGCAGCTGGCGACCCGGGCCCGCCGCGGGCCAGCGAGCAAGCGTAAGGACCGCATCGCGCCCCCGCCGCCGCTACTGCCGCTGAAGGGCAAGATCTTCGACGCCGATGGCGTGCCCATGACCCCGATGCACGCCTACGGCCGCAGCGGGGCGCCTCACCGGTACTATGTCTCCAGCACCATCATCCGCCGCACCCGCGACCCTCGCCCCGGCGCCATCCACCGCCTGCCGGCCCTCGCGACCGAGCGGTGGGTCATCGGGGTGCTCTATCGCCTTGCCCCCCACGTCGACCCGCAAACGCTTCTGACACGGGTTGAGGTGCACGATGCCGCGGTCCAGATCGCGCTGGCGACCCGCGTCCTGGCCGAAGAGGAGCGGTCGGTTCCGATGGTGATCGAGCGGCTGACGCGTCTGCTTGAGCCCGGCGAGCGCCTGTCGCTGGACGGCGCCAGGCTCTGGCTCCACGTGCCGCGCCGGCTTCAGTTCCGGGGTGGGCGCGCCTGGGTCCAGGGCGAGGCGCCGAGGCAGGCGCGGCTGAGCCAGGCGCTGATCAAGGCGCTGAAGGCGGCCCATGCGATCCTGGCCGACCACGCCGGAGATGAGGGGATGATCGTGCGATCTCCTGCCTCACCCCATCAGCGCGACCTCGTCCGGCTGGCCTATCTGGCGCCGGACGTGCAGCTCGCCTTCCTGGAGGGCCGACAGAAGCCGGGGCTCTGTCTGGAGGACCTGCGCCATCGTGCGATCCCCCTGGCCTGGGACGATCAGCGGGCGGCTCTGCTTCCCTGAAATCCGCCGACGCTTCCCTGATCGGGCGCGAAAAATTCCCTGCTTCCTGCAGCCGGCGGAACTCGACCGCGCGCCGCAAATGCAGGCAGCGTGGGCATTTCGCGCCGATGCCTGCGCTGGGCGGGCTTCGCTTTCCGCCAAAATTCCCTGATGTTTTCCCTGTTAGCAGGGAAACTCATCCGGATCTTTCGACCCTTGAGAACGGGGCGCGCCAAATGGCCCCGAAGCCCCTGTCAGGGGCTCAGAAGCGGCGGCGATCGGATGAGTTTGAAGGGGTGTGCGCCCGGCGTGTCGGGCTCCTGGCGGGAGCGACGAGGAGACCGAGACTAGAGGGGGGCGGCGGTGGCGGACAGAGCGGGACTCAACACAACAATAACAATACGTTATCAGTATTAAGCGTGCCAAGCGTGGCCACTATAGTATCGACAAAAAGAATAGTGTGATAATTCGCAAAGTGGGACAACACTATTGGTTGGCATTTGCGGCTGCGATGTCCTCAATGACGGCGAGAGTCGAGAGCTTGTCGGCGGGCAGCATGTGCCGATAGTGGTCCATCGTGACCTGAATAGTCGAGTGCCCTGCCCAGTCGCTGATACGCTCCAGCGGCACGAGGCCGCTGCGGGCGAGGCGCGTCAGGCAGGTGTGGCGCATCGTGTGAAGAACGACATCGGCAACTGGAAGACCCGCTGCCACAAGGTCAGAGCGGATCGAGTTCCACATATACCAGACGGTCTGCGACTTCATCGGAAACAGCTTCTCACCTACGGCGCATGACCGGAGGTAGGGCAAGCTCGCGACGATAGCTTTCGATAGCGGCAGCTTGCGAGGCTCGTCGTTCTTCGTCGAGTATCGCGGGAAGGTGACGAAGGTCGCGTCGCCATCGGATTCGATCAGCGCGTCGCTCAAATTGAGGGCTTCACCCAAGCGACATCCCGTATCGAGCAAGAACCTGATCAAGTGCGCGAACCGCGTCCATGACCGAGCCGGTTCGCTGTTCGCTCGCTTTTCGATGGCAGAGAAAATTGCTTTCTCTTCCGCAGCCGTGATGACGCGGCTTCGAGAATTCTTCGTCACCACAGTCGGCATCGACGGCTTGCCATGGAAGACAGGTTTACCGTTCGGCCCCGTGATCTTCGCGGCATAGTTCAGGGCTTTGCTGACGGCGCACATCTTCCGATGAACTGTTCCGGCAGCGTAGCCACGGTTGAAAAGCTCCTGAACAAGAAGCTCCAGTCGGGTGAACGTCATGTCGGAAACCGGCTCGTCGCCGATCATCTCGCGAAGGATTTTGGCATTGGATTTCACCGTCCGCTGTGATCGAACATTGCGGGGTGCCCAGACAGTTTTACAGCACAGATCAAGCAGTTGGCCCATCGTCATCCCGCTCGATTTCGACGGTGCGGAGGGGGTCGGAGTGACGACGTTTCCGCTAACGATTTCTCGCGCGCGTTGACGTGCGACCTTCGTATCTCGTGATCCCGTGGTGATGCGTCGCCGAACCTCTCCTTCGTAAAACTCGACGTAGAGGATGCCCGATGACTTGGGCTTGAGGGCGAAGGATTTCATGCTTCGTCGCCTTCGATCTGCGGAGGCGCAACCATCTTCAGTGCGACCTCCGCGCCCTCGGCGGTGATGACCAGATACTTCTTTCGCCGGTCGTCACGGTCGGCTTCCTGCCGAACCCAGTTCAGGCCGTTCGGCTCTTGCTTGCTGGCTTCAAAGAAGACCTGAAACGACTTCGCGATGGACTGGCCAACGCTGACCGAGCCGTGTTCCGTTTCGCTGAAGGATTGGCGAACGTCTGTCATCGTCACTCGGCGGCCCCGAGCGTTGGCGTGAACGACGAATAGGAAGGCGAGGCCCTGCCGCAATGACACGCGCGCGGGCATCAGTTCGGCAATCGTGCGGACGCTCGACTCAATTGCCGCGAACGTCGCGGCGTGGTCGGCGAGACCGTTCATCGCGGCCATCACGCGATCTGTATCTGTGCCTTCGACACCATGCTGGACCGGTCGCTTCATCTCGCATCTTTCAAGTCCGCCGCTCGCTGCGACGATGGAGAGAACATACCATCTTCAAACAATGCGTCAAGTGGGGAAATACGACTTGACTCGCATATTGTGGTCCGCTACATCGGTGACATCGAAGGGCGCAACGGCTCTGGACGGCTTGAATCACAAGCAATCCCAGCCTGACTGCCATCAATCACAAGGAGTTTCATATGTTTAAGTGGTGCCGTGCCAACTTCTCTGTGCCACGGGGCCGAATTTCGTGTCGGGGACGCTTCTAACGGTCGGGTTGCCGCGAGCGACGGATGGCATCGTCGGCCCTGCGAATTGAAGCTTGATAGGTGGCGGCAGCGTCCGCTCGCTTTTGCTGGCTGGCGGCCAGACGGTCTGTTCGTGCCGCCGACGCTTCGGTGCTGCGGGCGTTCGCTTCGGCCGCCTTCGCAACGCGAAGCTTGCCTTGATAGGTGCGAAGTGCGTCAGCCTTCCGTGCTGCCGCGTCGCTAATAGTCTTTGCGGCTCGCGAAGAACTTGTCATGGCTTCGCGGATGATCTCGATGTATCTCATCGAATATTTACCAGCCGCTCGACGCTTAGCTTAAATACAAAAACAAATGGCGGCCCAGTAGTCTGTGCGCTATCGTAGAAGATGGATATGAGTGATGTCGAACATTAGCGAAGAGCCATCATTTGTTGGGCGAAATCGAGTAGCCTTTAAGGAGGCTCAGGCGCGCTTCTGTGCGGCATTGCGCTTCACCCACGTCCTTACCCTGTCGTGGAACCGAGACACCCGTCTGGAGGCCGCTCAGGGCGATCTACGCCGCCTTCATCGGCGGGTTGACGAAGAACTCCTCGGGCGGCGCTTTCATAAGCTGCCGAGCGAAGCGAGATCGCTGGCCCTCTTCGCATTCGAAGGGGATCGCAGAAGCGTTCACGCCCACGCAATGTGGCGCGTGCCACCTACGCCGCCGGGCACCAATCGGTTGTTGCGGTTCCATCGCATGTTTCCCGGCGAACGGGGCGGCGTGTGGAACGACATCGTGCCTCCCGGCTCCTACACGTTGCGGATCATCGACGACCACGCGACGGCCGCGAGCTATGTGCTGAAGGAACAGCACATGAATTCCGAGGACCGGAGGACTGTGTGGTCCACTGAGTTTTCGCCAATCAAATAGGGCAGCGTAGCGGAGTAGCTGACACGAGCATCCGCGCCGCTTCAACCCTCAACTTGGAAGTCACCGTGTTCGACGTTTTCGTCGCGCAAAGCGAAGCTATTGAGTAATGACAAGACAGATCATCGTTGAAGAAGATGAAGACAGACTCGTGCTCTTACAGAAGGTCACAGAGATCGGATCGAAGGACTGGGTTCACACTCAAACCAGATTTCCTCGTCTAACTACTCCTCGCCAACGCTCTTGGATCGGGAGCGTTTGCCTTTGGCTGGAGGCAATGTGTAAAGGCCAATGGGTGGGCTTCGCAGGGTTGGAAGACGGCTCGCTCGATATTTGGTTTGAGCGACTTGAAGACGCTTCGTCATTCACGTCGTTCTGGCACCCCAGCCTCTCAGGGTGATGCGCCGGGCGAAACCTGAATCTTGGAAGCCGCGCCTTCATCGAGCGTCGTTTTCCACCAGCCGACAGCTTCCTGAAGGACTGCTCGCACAGATCGCCACGTCGGCTTTTCGGACGCGAGCTTGCGGCCTTTCACTTGGATATTTTCAACGCCGTAAGGTCCGACCCCGTAGCCGCCTTCTCCGAAACGGCACAGCCGGAATTCCACCACCATTGGATCAGCTACCAAATGCTTGTCTCCGACAACCCGGTGCTTCCCGCCGTTCGCGATCTCCGCGATGACATTGGCGTAGGGACAATGTGCCCACAGGTCGGCCTCCGACGTGATCAGACCTTCATGCCTTGCCCAGTCCTTAGTGTGGTGAAGAAGGATGAAAGCGGAGAGGGCAACGGACTTCGAGGCAGGGTGAGCGCATGCCAGTTCGACCGCAGGAATTACCACGGACTTGAAGTAGTCGGCCGCGTCATCGACGAGGCCGCTGATTGGCGTGATCTGCGGTCCCGCTGCGCTACTGTTGCGTGCCGCCACTGCGGTCCCCAACCGTTGCGGCGCAGACCGGCTCAGACACGTCGATCTCGACCGGTGCCTCCTGCCCGATCAGCATGTAGGAGTAGCGGAACGTCACGCCGCGCCGCATCTCTGGGCGCATCACCGCATCCGCACAAACCCGCGCCAGCGAGTTCTTCGCGAAGAAGTCGCGCATCTGTTCGGGCGTGCCACGTTCCGAAAGCTCGTAGTCGTAGATCAGGACGCGGCCAGCCGAGCGAACGCCGACCAGCTTGGTCGAAGGGTCGATCTGCTGGGGCACGGTTCGGCCGATTTCCACTGCTGCGTCGGCGACTTCTTGTTCGAGCGTGTAAGCGTCTTGCGTCGCTGCCAAGGGCTTCTCCGACATCATCGCCGAGAGCGAAACGAACATCAGCGCAGCTATCGCAAGGGTCAGACCGCCAGTCTCCGCAGTGCGTCTCAGCAGTGGCACGTTGCTGGCTACTTCGGCGTGCGCTGGCGGTTGCCGCGCGGCTTTTCGCATCTGGCTGACAATGAGGACCACGCCGATCAGGAAGACGATCCAGAAGCCCACGCCCAGCAAGGCGACTTCAGCACCGTCGTCGGTTGCCCGACGCACCATCCCGGTAATCAGCCCATCCCCTTGGGGCTGGTCGAGGGTGCCACCCGCAGCGAAGAGAAAGTCGGCAACCGATTGCAAAAGAAACATCGCGACGACCCACTTCCAGAATCCCCAAAAGCGATACCGCCAAATCCCGGCAAGCGCCGGAATATAAACCAACAGCCACATGATTGCCGCCCCCCTGATCTGCCATTGAACGCACGGTTGTTTAAGCGGCGCAACACTGTGCCGGGAGTGCGCCACGGTGTGCCGATGTCACTTGAAGGGGGAAACTTCGACGCGCGGCGGGTGCGCCGCACGGCACACTTGGCAAACGGCACCTAAGCGATTGTTTTAGTTCAAGCGGGGTGGCGGACAGAGAGGGATTCGAACCCTCGATAGGCTTTCGCCTATACACGCGTTCCAGGCGTGCGCCTTCAACCACTCGGCCACCTGTCCGGACCCACCGCAGGCGGGAAGGGGTGCGAGATAGATCAACGGGGGGCGCGCGGCAAGCGGCCCTCTCGGCAAACGGCGCCGGAGCCCCCATATGGCGGGCTCGATCCGGAGACCCGCCATGCCGAGCAAGATGACCGACGCCCTGCCGACCGCCGACACCGCCCTGCCGGGGCGCGACACGCCGCTGAAGACCGACGAGGTCCATGTGGTCAACGGCCGGCCGCTGAAGGGGCCGCATCCGGAGGGGTTCCAGACGGCGATCCTGGGCATGGGCTGCTTCTGGGGCGTGGAGCGGGTGTTCTGGAAGCTACCCGGCGTGTGGGTGACCTCGGTCGGCTATGCCGGCGGCCTCACGCCGAACCCGACCTATGAGGAGGTCTGCTCGGGCCGGACCGGCCACGCCGAGGTGGTGCAGGTGGTGTTCGACCCGACCGCGACCAGCTATGGCGCGCTGCTCAAGGCCTTCTGGGAGAACCATGACCCGACCCAGGGCATGCGCCAGGGCAATGACGTCGGCACCCAGTACCGGTCGGCGATCTATGTCCTCGACGCGGCGCAGCGGGCCGAGGCCGAGGCCTCGCGCGACGCCTACCAGGCGGCGCTGACGGTGGCCGGGCGCGGGCGCATCACCACCGAGATCGTTGAGGCGGGGCCCTACTATTTCGCGGAAGACTATCACCAGGGCTATCTGGCCAGGAACCCGGGCGGCTATTGCGGCATCGGCGGCACCGGCGTGACCTGTCCGATCGGGATCGGCGTCGAGGCGTAAGCCTGCTGCTCGCGGGGGCGTCAGATCGAGAAGCTGACGCCGCAACCGCAGGACGAGGCGGCGTTCGGGTTGCGGACCACGAACTGGGCCCCGACCAGCTCGTCGACGAAGGCGATCTCCGAGCCCTGCAGCAGGGGGAGGGAAACCGGATCCACGGCGGCGGCCTGGCCGTCGCAGCGGACGATGACGTCGTCCGCGTCGGGCGCCTCGATGAGCTCGAAACGGTACTGGAAGCCGGAACAGCCGCCGCCATCGACGGCGACGCGCAGCAGCAGGGGCCGGCCCTCTGCCTCGGACAGGCGGGCGAGGCGGCGCGCGGCGCTCTCGGCCAGGCTCAGGCCGTGGTCGGGCGCGGCCCGCGGGGTGATCTGGAAACTGTGGGTTGGGGCGTCGCTCACGCCCTTCTATATGTGCCGGCGAGGGCCGGGCGAAAAGCCCCGGCGTGAACGAAAGCCCGCATCCCCGTGAGCCACGATCGCCTTTCCGTCGACCGTCGTCTGGCGCCGTGGGCCAGCGACCCGGCCGCCAGCCGGGGCCGCCGCCACCCCGAGGCGGAGAGCCGGACGCGCACCCCCTTCGCGCGCGACCGCGACCGCATCATCCACGCCACCGCCTTCCGCCGGCTGAAGGAGAAGACCCAGGTGTTCGTGGCCCACGAGGGGGACCACTATCGCACCCGGCTGACCCACTCGCTGGAGGTGGCGCAGATCGCCCGCTCGCTTGCCGCGGCGCTGAAGCTGGACGTGGACCTGGCCGAGGCCGTGGCGCTGGCGCATGACCTCGGTCATCCGCCGTTCGGGCACGCGGGCGAGGACGAGCTGCATCTGCTGATGACCGAGCACGGCGGTTTCGACCACAATGTCCAGACCTTCCGCGTGGTCACCGAGCTGGAGCGCCGCTATCCGGCCTTCCCGGGGCTGAACCTGAGCTGGGAGACGCTGGAGGGGGTCATCAAGCACAACGGCCCGGTGACGGACCGGCTGGGCGAGCCGGCGTGGGCGGCGGTGGGCGCCTATGCCGGCGACTGGGACCTGCGGCTCGGCACCTTCGCCTCGATGGAGGCCCAGGTCGCGGCGATCGCCGACGACATCGCCTACAACAACCACGATGTCGACGACGGGGTGCAGGCGGGGCTGTTCACCCTCGCCGATCTGGCCGACCTGCCGCTGATCGGGCCGATCCTGGGCGAGGTGCGCCGTGACTGGCCAGGGCTGGACGACCGCATGGTGCGGCTGGAGGCGGTGCGGCGGATGATCGGGGCCATGGTCGATGACGTGCTGGCCGAGACCCGGGCCCGGCTCGCGGCCGACCGGATCGACAGACCCGAGGCCGTGCGTCTGGCGGGGCGGCCGATGGTGGCCTTCTCGCGCGGCATGCTGGAGCAGCTGACCGGGCTGCGCGCCTTCCTGTTCGAGCGCATGTACCGGCACTACCGCGTCAACCGCACGCGCAGCCAGGCGCGGCGGCTGCTGCGCGAGATGTTCGCCCTGTTCCTCGCCGATCCCTCGGTGCTGCCGACCGAATGGGCGGCGACGGCGGCGTCGGTGGAGCCTTCGAGGCGGGCGCGGCTGGTGTGCGACTACATCGCCGGCATGACCGACCGCTATGCGATCGAGGAGCACCGGCACCTGTTCAGCCTCGATGTCGCCCTCGACTTGTGATTCGAAAGCGGCACGGGGGCGTCTAGACTGTCGCGGAGCGCGGCCGATTCGGCCGTCCCGCCGATCCGGGTGAGCCTGACATGTCCCACGACGATCCTCGCGGCCGGTCCGAACGCGACCATGGACGGGGCGCCTATACGCCGCCGACCGACGACGACCTGCCGTTCAACCGCGGCTATGACGCGCGGCGTGCTCCGTCGGGGCCGAGCCGGCCGCCGGTGACCCTGATGGTCAGCGTGGCGGTGCTGCTGGCCCTGATCGTCGCCGTGGTGCTGTTCTACCGCTCCGGCCTGCGCGCCTCCGAGGACGCGCCGCCGGCGGTGGGCGAGCCGGTCGGGGAGCTGCGGGTCGAGGCGCCGGTCGACGCCCAGCCGGTCGATCCCGAGGCGGGGGTCAGCGTCTATGCCGACGCCCAGGCGCCCGGGCCGGTGACCTTCGCCCCGCCGGCGGCCGAGCCGCTGCCGCGCGAGGCCCTGCCGGCTCCGGCTGCCGCGCCGACGCCGGCCGCGCCCGCGGCGCGCGCCCCTGCGACCCCGGCTCCGGCCCGTCCGGCGGACCCCGTCGGCGACGCCCTGGTCCGGGCCGATCGGGCGGCCGAGACGCCGGCGACCGGGTCAGCTTCGGTGCAGATCGGGGCCTTCGGCTCGACCGCCATCGCCGACCGTGAGTATGCAGCGGTGGCCTCGGGCTTCCCGCAGTTCGCCTCGGGCGCCGGCAAGCGGGTGCAGGAAGTCACCAGCTCGAACGGGCAGACGGTCTATCGCACCCAGTTCACCGGCCTGTCGCCGGAGCGGGCGCGAGCCTTCTGCGCCGCGCTGCGGGCCGCCGGCCGCGACTGCCTGGTGCGCTGAGGCCTTGGACGCGTCGGCGGCGATCTATGGCTGCGCCGGGCTGGAGCTGACGCCGGCCGAGCGCGCCTTCTTCGCCGAGGTGCGGCCGTGGGGCTTCATCCTGTTTCGCCGCAATGTCGACAGCCCGGACCAGGTGCGGGCGCTGACGGCCGCCCTGCGCGAAAGCGTGGGCCGGCACGCGCCGATCCTGATCGACCAGGAAGGCGGCCGGGTGCAGCGCATGGGGCCGCCGCACTGGCCGAAGTATCCCCCGGGCGAGGCCTATCTGAAGGCGACCAACGATCCTCTGGCGGCGCGCGAACTGGCGCGGCTGGGCGGCCGGCTGATGGCCCACGACCTGAAGGCGGTCGGCGTCGACATCGACTGCGTGCCGGTGCTCGATGTGCCGGTTCCGGGGGCGCACGACATCATCGGGGATCGCGCCTACGCCCGCGATCCGGCGACGGTGGCGCAGCTGGGCCGCGCCGCCGCCGAGGGGCTGCTGGCCGGCGGTGTGCTGCCGGTGATCAAGCACATGCCGGGGCACGGCCGCGCCTTCGCCGACAGCCACAAGGAGCTGCCGACGGTCGAGGTCGGTCTCAACACCCTCGAAGCCTGGGACTTCGCGCCGTTCCGCGCCCTGTCGGACATGCCGATCGGCATGACCGCCCACATTGTCTTCACCGCCATCGACCGGAAACGCCCGGCGACCCAGTCGCGCAAGGCCATCCGGCTGATCCGCGAGGGGCTGGGGTTCGGCGGCCTGCTGCTGTCGGACGACCTGTGCATGAACGCCCTGTCCGGCACCCTGACCGAGCGGGCGGCGGCCTCGCTGAAGGCCGGGTGCGACCTCGTCATCCACTGGACCGGCGATCTCGACGAGATGCGGCAGGTGGCCGAGGGCGTCGGCCCGCTGCGCGGCGGGGCGGCCCGGCGGGCACAGGCGGCGCTGGCCCGCATCGTGCGGTCTCCCGAGCCTCTGGACCTCGAGGCCGCCCGCGCCCGGTTCGACGCCATGCTGGCCGGGCGGCTGGACGCCGCGAAGGGGCCCGACGTCGGGGAGGCCCAGGCGTGAGGGAGGCGTTCCAGCCGAGCCTCGACTTCACGGCGGCCGAGGAGATCGACGCCCGGGACGCCTTTGTCGTCGATCTCGAGGGCTATGAGGGGCCGCTGCACGTGCTGCTGGCGCTGGCCCGCAGCCAGAAGGTCGATCTGCTGAAGCTGTCGATCACCCGGCTGGCCGAGCAATACCTCGCCTTTGTGCACGAGGCGCGGCGGCGCAACTTCGCGCTGGCCGCCGACTATCTGGTGATGGCCTCCTGGCTGGCCTTCCTGAAGTCGCGGCTGCTGCTGCCGCGGACGGAAAAGGGGCGGCCGGAAGAGCCCGACGCGCAGCAGATGGCGGCGGCGCTGGCCTTCAGGCTGCGCAAGCTGGAGGCCATGCGGCAGGCGGCGGACCGGCTGATGGAACGGCCGCAGCTGAAGCGCGACGTGTTCACCCGCGGCGATCCCGAAGCCACGGTGATCATTCCTTCCGACCGCATCGACGCCGGCCTCTATGAGCTGATGGCGGCCTATGTGGAGCAGCGCCGCAAGGTGGCGGGGCGGCAGTACAGTCCCGGCCAGCGGGTCGAGGCCTTTCCGCTGGAGGCGGCGCGGGACTGGCTGCGGGAGATCATGCCGCGCCTCGCGACCTGGACGACCCTCGAGCAGGCGGCGCCGCAGCCGGGCACGGCCGAGGGCGATCCCAGCCGCGCCAGCTGCCTCGCCTCGACGCTGTCGGCGGGACTTGAGCTGGTCAAGGAGGGGGCGCTGGACGTGCGCCAGTCGGGCCCGTTCG
This sequence comes from uncultured Brevundimonas sp., assembly GCA_964624025.1. Lineage (GTDB taxonomy): Bacteria > Pseudomonadota > Alphaproteobacteria > Caulobacterales > Caulobacteraceae > Brevundimonas. The sequence continues at coordinate 10,621 of CAZUXK010000003.1, read as the reverse complement.
AGCCACTGTACCTGCGCCGCCGGGCGACCGGCCAGCCGCTGGAGCTCACGCCGTGAGCGACCTTGGGTTCCAGCCGGAAGAGGCCGAGATCGAGCGGCGGGTGGAGGCCCTGCTGTTCGCCGCGGCAGGGCCGCTGTCGGCGGCGGATCTGGCGGCGCGCCTGCCGGAGGGCGTGGACGTCGGCCGGGCCATCGCCGGCCTGCGGGCGCGGTATCAGGGGCGGGGCGTGGAGCTGGAGTGCGTCGCTGACCGCTGGCGCTTCCGCACCGCGCCGGATCTCGCCTTCCTGATGACCGAGGAGCGGGAGGAGCCGCGGCGGCTGTCGCGGGCGGCGCTCGAGACCCTGGCGATCATCGCCTATCACCAGCCGGTGACGCGGGCGGAGATCGAGAGCGTCCGCGGCGTGTCGATGTCGAAGGGCACCCTCGACCAGCTGCTGGAGATGGGGTTCGTGCGGCTGCGGGGGCGGCGACGTTCGCCGGGGCGGCCGGTGACCTATGGCACGGCGGACCGGTTCCTCGAGCAGTTCGGACTGGGCAGCCTGGCCGATCTGCCGGGGCTGGCGGAGATGAAGGCCGCGGGGCTGTTGGACATGAATGTGCCGGCCGGTTTCGAGCTGCCGGACCCGGCGCGGCCGGGCGGCGAGGAGGAGGATCCCGCGGGCGACGACGAGGCGCCGGAGTTCGCCCAGGACTTCCTGCGGGACGGCTAGGTCGTCAGGGCGCGCGGGAGCTTGAAGGTCACCGTCTCCCGTTCGCCGCCGTCTTCCTCGACCGTGACCTCGAAGCGGGCCGCAAGGGCGTCGATCACGCCCTGGACAAGGCTCTCCGGGGCCGAAGCGCCGGCGGTCAGGCCGAGGCGGCTGACGCCCTCGAGCCAGGTCCAGTCGATGTGCGAGGCGTCGTCGATGAGGCGGGCGTCGCGAGCCCCGGCCTTGAGCGCCACCTCGACGAGGCGGGCCGAGTTGGACGAGTTGGGCGAGCCCACCACCAGCACCAGGTCCGTCCCTTCCGCCAACCGCTTGACCGCCTCCTGGCGGTTGGTGGTGGCGTAGCAGATGTCTTCCTTGTGCGGGTCGGGCAGTTCGGGGAAGCGCGCCTTGAGCGCCGCGATGATCTCGGCGGTGTCGTCCAGCGACAGGGTGGTCTGGGTGGCGTAGGCCAGCGGCGTGTCGCCGGGACGCTGGAAGGCCCCGGCGTCCTCGACGGTCTCGATCAGGCTGACGGCGCCCGCGGGCAGCTGGCCCATGGTGCCGACCACCTCCGGGTGGCCGGCGTGGCCGATCAGCAGGATGTGGCGCCCGGCGGCGTGGTGGCGCTCGGCCTCGACATGGACCTTGGAGACCAGCGGGCAGGTGGCGTCGAGGAAGAAGAGGTTGCGCGCCTTGGCCGCCGCCGGGACGGACTTGGGCACGCCATGGGCCGAGAAGACCACCGGACGGTCGTCCGGGCACTCGTCCAGCTCCTTGACGAAGACGGCGCCGAGGCTGCGCAGCCGATCGACCACGTGCTTGTTGTGGACGATCTCGTGGCGGACATAGACCGGGGCGCCCCACTTCGCGATCGCCCGTTCGACCATCTGGATGGCCCGGTCGACGCCGGCGCAGAAGCCGCGCGGGGTCGCCATGCGGATGCTGAGGGCCGGACGGGGGAGGGGTTCGGCGGACATGGCTTCACCCTAGTCGCATCCGGCCCCGCCCGCTACCGGCGCACGCGCTCCCGTTTGCCGCGCCTCGCTTTAGCCGCTATCAGGCGCGAGCGTCCTTCGCCCCGTCCGCGGGGCGTTCCTTCGTCTGCCCGGGATTCCCTCATGCGCCGTGTCGCGTTCCTTCTCTCCGCGCTGCTCATCGCGGGCGTGGCCGCGCCGGATGTGGCGCAGGCCCAGTCGCGCGACCGTCAGGACCGTGACCGCTCGGAGCGCCAGCAGGCGGATGGCGAGGAGCAGCAGCGCGAGCGGCCGCGCGGGCCGGCGCCCTTGCGTCGCCAGCCGAACGCCGGCCCGTGCCCGTTCGTGAAGATTCTCTATGACGCCGCGCGTTACGTCGAACTCGAGGGCGGCCAGGCCACCACCGCCGCGGTCGGTTACACCGGCGAGATCGAGGGCGTGACCTCGGGTTGCGCCTACCAGGGCGACCAGCCGATCACGGTGGACTTCAATGTGCTTTTCAGCCTGGGCCGCGGGCCGCAGGCCGAGGGCGACGCGCGCACCTATCGCTACTGGATCGCCGTGACCGAGCGGAACCGGGCGGTGCTGTCGAAGGAGTATTTCGACCTGCCGGTCGACTTCGACGGTCAGCGGACGACCCAGGTCGAGCAGCAGCAGCGGGTGGTGATCCCGCGCGCCGAAGCCACGACTTCGGGGGCCAACTTCGAGATTCTGGTCGGCTTCGACGTGACGCCGGAGATGGCCGAGTTCAACCGCTCGGGCAGCCGCTTCCGGCCGCAGGCGGGGGTCGCCGGCGCGCAATGACCGGTCTGGCTTCCCGACTTCGCGAAGCGGTGGCCGCCGCCTTCGCCGCCGAAGGCGTGCCCGCCGACCTGGTCAAGGTGACGCCGTCCGACCGGCCTGACCTGGCCGACTTCCAGTCCAACGCCGCGCTGGCCGCCGCCAAGGCGCTGAAGGCCAATCCGCGCGAGCTGGCGACCCGGGTGGCCGACCGGCTGGCGGGCGATCCGGCGCTGGCGCGCGTCGAGGTGGCCGGGCCGGGCTTCCTCAACCTGACGGCCTCGCCGGCGGCGCTGGCCGCGCGCGCGACGCAGACGGCGACGGAGCCCATGCGGGGCGCGAACGCCGTGGCCGCGCCGCGGCGGGTGGTGATCGACTATGCCGGCCCGAACGTGGCCAAGCCGATGCACGTGGGGCATCTGCGCAGCTCGATCATCGGCGAGAGCCTGAAGCGGCTGTTCCGCTTCCGCGGCGATACGGTGTGGGGCGACGCCCACTTCGGCGACTGGGGCTTCCAGATGGGCCTGCTGATCGTCGCCTGCGCCGACGAGGGGCTGGCGACCGCCTTCATGGCCGAGGGCGAAGGGCCGTTCCCGGACGCGAGCCCGGTGACGCTTGAGGATCTGGAGCGGCTGTATCCGGCCGCGGCGGCGCGGGCCAAGGCCGAGCCGGAGTTCCGCGACCGGGCGCGCAAGGCGACGGCGGAGCTGCAGGCCGGGCGGCCGGGTTACCGGGCGCTGTGGGCGCACTTCGTGGCGGTCAGCCGGACGGCGTTAGAGCGCGAGTTCTCGGCCCTGGGCGTGACCTTTGACCTGTGGAACGGGGAGTCGGACGCCGACTCGCTGATCCCGGACATGGTGGCGGAGTTGAAGGCGCGGGGGCTGGCCGAGCTGGACCAGGGCGCCTGGATCATCCGGGTGGCCGAGGAGGGCGACAAGCGCGAGCTGCCGCCGCTGCTGCTGGTGTCGTCGGAAGGCTCGGCCATGTACGGCACCACCGATCTGGCGACTATCCTGCAGCGCCGGCGCGAGCAGGACTTCGAGCTGGCGCTCTACTGCGTCGACCAGCGGCAGGCGGATCACTTCGCCCAGGTGTTCCGGGCCGCGTGCAAGGCCGGCTACGCGACCCCCGAGCAGCTGGAGCACATCGCCAACGGCACCATGAACGGGGCCGACGGCAAGCCGTTCAAGACCCGCGCCGGCGGGGTGCTGAAGCTGTACGACCTGATCAGCCAGGCCACCGACAAGGCGCGCGAGCGGCTGCGCGAGGCGGAGCTGGGCGGCGACCTGCCGCCGGAGGAATTCGAGGACATCGCCCGCAAGGTGGCGGTGGCGGCGCTGAAGTTCGCCGACCTGTCGAACAACCGCACCACCAGCTACGTCTTCGACCTGGACCGCTTCACCTCGTTCGAGGGCAAGACCGGGCCGTACCTGCTGTACCAGGCGGTGCGCATCAAGAGCCTGCTGCGGCGGGCGGCGGCCGAGGGGGCGGCGGCGGGGGACATCCGTATCGCCGCGCCGGCCGAGCGCGACCTTGCCCTGACGCTGGACGCCTTCGCCCAGGCGGTCGAGGACGCCTACGAGCGCCGCGGGCCGCATCTGGTGGCCGAGCACGCCTTCCGGCTGGCCCAGAGCTTCTCGAAGTTCTACGCCGCCTGTCCGGTGATGGCGGCGCCTGATGCGGAGACGCGGGCTTCGCGGCTGGCCCTGTCGCGGGCGGCGCTGGACCAGCTCGAGACGGCGCTGGACCTGCTGGGAATCGCCACGCCCGAGCGGATGTAGCGTTTCGGCCACAGACTCGGCGGCGCGCCGGTGGTTAACCTTTGCCGGGGAGCCACGGGGACGGAACCGCCGGAATGGCGCGCACGGGCAGGGGAACGCTGGAGACGCCGCAGGTGCGCGCCGGGGGCGCGAGCCTGCCGCTGTTCCGTCGCCGGGCCCGGTTGTACGTCGACGGCTTCAACCTGCATCACGCCATCCTCGATCTGGGCCGGCCCGAGCTGCTGTGGCTGGACCTGAAGGCGCTGGGGCGGGGCTTGCTTCCGCGCGGGGAGCGGCTGGCCGGGGTGACCTGGGTGGCGGCGCACCGGCCGCAGCGCGAGGACCGGATGACGGCCCTGGCCACCTATGAGCTGGCGCTGCGGGCCTCGGGCGTGCGCTGCCTGATGGGCCATTTCGTCGTCCACGGCGACCACTGCCGCGCCTGCGGGCACAGCTGGATGCAGGCGACCGAGAAGCAGAGCGACGTCAATCTGGCGCTGGCGGTGGCGGCGGATGCGGCCGCGGACCGGTTCGACGTGGCCTATCTGCTGACCACCGACGGGGACCATGCGGCCACCGCCCGGTTCCTGCAGGAGTCCTATCCGCGCAAGCGGGTCGTCAGCGTGGCCCCGCCGGGGCGCGGGCATAACCGCCAGGTGCTGGCCCACTGCCATGCGCGCACCGAGGCCGCCCCGGAGCTGGTGGCGCGCTCGCCCCTGCCGGACCGGGTGAAGAGCCCGCTCGGCTGGCTGGAGCGGCCGGACGCCTGGCGGGCGCGCGATCCCGAGCCGCCGCGGCCGCCGCCGGTGACCAGCGACGAGGCGCGGCGCTCGCGGCTGCGGCTGGTGGTGTCCAACCCCTGATCCGCAGGCCGGGGGCGGTTCGCTGACCCATGGGCGGCGGGAATCCGATGCGGAGTCATGGCGTTGTCGGCGCGGCAGCGCGTCTCGCCTGCCCGTTGGCGCTGGCGTGGCATCCTTCAGGCATGGCGGGAGATCGGGCTTCGGCGGCGAAGGTCCTCGCCGAAAGCTGGCGCCGGCTGGCGGCCGGCGAGGACGTGGCCGAGGTTGAGCGGCGCGGCAAGGCCGCCCTCGCCCTGGTGCGGCTGGAGCAGGCCCTGGCGGAGCTGGCGCAGATGGATGGATCGGCACATGGGGGATGGAGCGGGGCCGAGCTCGAGGCCCTCCGCGCCCGCCTCCTTATGCGCCTGGATCGCCTCGCTGCGGCCCGCGAGACGAAGGGCGTGGCTGCGGGCGATGACGCCGCAGGAGATCGAGGCGCTGCGGCTGGATTGGCCGGGGCATGCGGGGACGGCGCAGATGCCGCCGGACGGGCCGTGGCGCACCTGGCTGTTCATGGGCGGACGCGGCGCCGGCAAGACCCGGGCGGGAGCGGAGTGGCTGAGCGCGCGGGCGACGCCTGAGGCGCGGCTGGCGCTGGTGGGGCCGACGCTGCACGACGTGCGCGAGGTGATGATCGAGGGGCCCTCGGGGCTGAAGGCGGTGGCGCCCCGGGCCGAGCGGCCGACCTATGAGGCCAGCCGGCGGCGGCTGGTGTGGCCGGGCGGGGCCATGGCCTACGCCTTTTCGGCGGAGGATCCGGAGAGCCTGCGCGGGCCGCAGTTCCACGCGGCCTGGGCGGACGAGCTGGCGGCCTGGCGACAGCCGGAGGCGGTGCTGGCCATGCTGCGGCTGGGGCTGCGGCTGGGCGACGATCCGCGGCTGGCGATCACCACCACCCCGAAGGCGATCCCGGCGGTCCGGCGGCTGCTGGAGGAGCCGGGCTGTGTGGTGACGCGGGCGGCGACGGCGGAGAACGCCGACAATCTGTCGAGCGGGTTTCTGGAGGGGCTGCAGGCGCTGTACGGCGGCACGCGGCTGGCGGCGCAGGAGCTGGACGGGCTGGTGCTGGAGCCCGACGGCAGCCTGTGGACGGCGGAGATCCTGGCGGCCTGCCGGGGACGGCCGGACGGGGCGCTGGAGCGGGTGGTGGTGGCGGTCGACCCGCCGGCCACGCGCGGCGGCGACGCCTGCGGCATCGTGGTGGCCGGGCGGCGGGGCGGGACGGCCTATGTGCTGGCCGACCGCACGGTGCGCGGCTGCTCGCCGATGGAGTGGGCCCGGGCGGCGCTGGCGGCGGCGCAGGACTTCGACGCGGCCACCATCGTGGCCGAGGTCAACCAGGGCGGCGAGATGGTGGAGACGGTGCTGCGGCTGGCCGGGGACGGGCCGCCGGTGCGGGCGGTGCGCGCCGCCACCGGCAAGCGCGCCCGGGCCGAGCCGGTGGCGGCGCTCTATGAGCAGGGGCGGGTGAAGCACGCGGCGGTGTTCGCCGCCCTCGAGGACGAGATGCTTGCGATGGGCAGTTCGGCGGGCGGAGCGAGTCCCGACCGCTGCGACGCCCTGGTGTGGGCGGTGGCCGAGCTGATGCTGCGCGGCGACGGCCTGCCGCGCATCCGCCGGGTCTGAAGCGGGACGACAGAGGAGCGGCGGCATGCGCTGGAGCCTGTGGGGCCGGGAGGCCAAGGCGAGCCGGACCGGGCGGCTGGTGGCGCTGAGCCACCTCGGCCGGCCGCGCTGGACGCCGCGCGACTACGCCCGGCTGGCGGAGGAGGGCTTCGCCCGCAATCCGGTGACCTATCGCTGCGTCCGGCTGGTGGCCGAGGCGGCGGCGAGCGTGCCGCTGGCGGTGTTCGTCGAGGGCGAGCGGCGGGCGGATCACCCTCTGGCGGCGCTGCTGGCGCGGCCCAATCCGGAGCAGGGCGGGGCCGAGCTGCTGGAGGCCCTGTACGTCGGGCTGCAGACGGCGGGCAACGCCTATGTCGAGGCGACGGGGGACGGGGAGGCTCCGCCGGCGGAGCTGTGGAGCCTGCGCCCGGACCGGGTGAAGGTGATCCCGGGGCCGAACGGCTGGCCGGCGGGGTATGAGTACGCCGTGGGCGGACGATCGGTGACGATCGCCCGGCGCAGCGACGGCTGGTCGCCGGTGCTGCATCTGAAGCTGTTCCACCCGACCGACGACCACTACGGCTTTCCGCCGCTGGAGGCGGCCGCCTTCGCCATCGATGTGCACAACGCCTCCGGGGCCTGGAACAAGGCGCTGCTGGACAATGCGGCGCGGCCGTCGGGGGCGCTGGTCTATGGGGCCAGGGGCGGCGAGCGGCTGACCGAGGCCCAGTTCGAGCAGCTCAAGGCCGAGCTGGCCGAGGCCCATGTCGGGGCGGCCAACGCCGGGCGGCCGATGCTGCTGGAGGGCGGGCTGGACTGGAAACCGATCAGCCTGACCCCGGCGGAGATGGACTTCATCGCCGGCAAGCACGCGGCGGCGCGCGAGATCGCCCTGGCCTTCGGGGTGCCGCCGCAGCTGCTGGGCATTCCCGGCGACGCCACCTACGCCAACTATCGCGAGGCCAATGTCGCCCTGTGGCGGCAGACGGTCATGCCGCTGGTGCAGCGGACCACCGGGGCGCTGTCGGGCTGGCTGGGAGCGCGCTTCCCCGGCTGCCGGGTGGCGCCCGATCTGGAGGGCACCCCGGCCCTGGCGGCGGACCGCGAGGCCCTGTGGGCGCGGCTGGAGGCGGCCAGCTTCCTGACGCCGGACGAGCGGCGGCGGATGGCGGGGGTCGGCTCGTGATTGGTGATTGGTGATTGGTGAATCGTGAGTCGTGAATCGTGCGTCGGGCGGCTGCGGCGGTGGCCGGATGCCAATCACGACTCACGACTCACGTCTCACGCCCTCGCCGAAGGAGGAGGCGATGCCCGAGGAGCTGAAGCGATGGCCGGCCCCGCTGGTGGCGGCGCTGGTGGTGCAGACCATCGCCGGACTGATCTGGGCCGGCGGGGCGGCGGCGCGCATCGGGGCGCTGGAGGCGGCGGTGGTCGAGCAGCGCTCCGTCGCCGAGCGGCTGGCCCGGCTGGAGGCCCAGGGGGAGACGACCCGGGCGACGCTGGCGCGGATCGAGGCGCAGTTGAGTGACGAGTGACGAGTGACGAGTGGCGAGGGGGCGGGCATGGTCTCGGAGACGTTGGCAATGTCTAGATACTCGTCATTCGCCCCTCGCCACTCGCCACTCACCATCAAGGGCTACGCCTCCCTGTGGGGCGTGGCGGACCTGAACGGCGATGTGGTGGCGGAAGGGGCGTTCGGACGCAGCCTGGCGCGGGCCGGGCCGGGGGAGATCCGGATGCTGTTCCAGCACGACGGGCGGGCGCCCGTCGGGGTCTGGGATGAACTGCGCGAGGATGCGAAGGGCCTGTTCGCCCGGGGACGGATCGAATCCTGGTCACCCGAGGCGCGCTTCGCCGCCGCCCTGGTCCGGGCCGGGGCGCTGGACGGCCTGTCGATCGGCTTCCGCACCGCCCGGGCCCGGCGCGACGGGCGGCTCAGGGTGCTGACTGAGGTGGAGCTGTGGGAGGTGTCGCTGGTGACCTTCCCGATGCTGCCGGGGGCGCGTTTTCAGGTGGCGGGGTTGTCAGCGCCGCAGACGGCTTGCGCCCGAGGTGTTTCTGCTTGAGCCTTCTCGCTCTCAGGCTGGGGCGGAGACATGCCGAATATCATTCAGGTCACCCCGTTCATGCTGGCGCCCGATCTAGAGTCCGCTCTCGACTTCATGGTCAGGGTGCTGGGCTTCGCGGTCGCGTACCGCTCGGCCGATTACGCCTATGTCGCCCGGGACGGCGCCGGCATGAGGATAATGGAGGCTGGCCCGGGCAATCCGTTCCAGCCGGGCACCCGCCGCTTCGCCTACTACTTCGACTGCAGGGACGTGGACGCCCTGTATGACGAGCTGAAGCCCAAGCTAGAGGAACAGCCGGCCGGGAATGTGCATGGGCCGACTGACAAGCCGTATGGTCAGCGAGAACTGCTGGTCCTTGCGCCGGACGGCAATCTGATCGCGTTCGGCCAGGCTATCGATCGCCGGGAGGTCTGAGCCTGCGACGGCGACCTTAGCGTTCGTCAGGCTCGCTGCGCATCGTCGTTTCAAAAGTGACGGCGAGCGCCCGAAAGGGTGCTTGCCGCCTTAGCCATTCAGCTACCCCCGCGCCCGTCGGGGGCGGGGCCCAACCGGAGACCGACAATGAAAGAGACCAAGACCGTCTCGGGCGCGCCCGAGGCGCGGGCGGCGCTGCACGAGATGATGGCGGCGTTCGAGGCCTTCCGCGCGGCGAATGACGCGCGGCTGGCGGAGATCGAGCAGAAGACCTCGGCCGACGTGCTGCTGGAGGAGAAGGTGGCGCGTATCGACCAGGCGGTCGGGGCGGCCCAGGCGCGGCTGGACCGGCTGGCCAGCGAGGCGCGGCGGCCGGCGATCGGGGGCGGGAGCGAGGGCCCCTCCACCACTTCGTGGTCCCCCTCCCCACTGCGTGGGGAGGAGAAGAGCGCGTTTTCCGGGTGGATGAAGACGGGCCTCGGGCTGGAGCTGAAGGCCGGGCTGTCGACGGCGGCGGGGTCGGGGGTGCTGGCTCCGGTGGAGACGGAGCGGGCCATCGAGCGGCGGCTGATGGCGGCTTCGCCGATACGCGAGATCGCCACGGTGCGGACCATCAACAGCGGGGTGTTCAGGAAGCCGGTCTCGACCGCCGGCGTCGAGTGCGGCTGGGTGGCCGAGACGGCGGCGCGGCCGGAGACGGATCCGGCCACCCTGTCGCTGATCGAGTTCCCGTCCGCGGACCTCTACGCCAGCCCGGCGGCGACCCAGACCCTGCTGGACGACGCCCTGGTCGACATGGACGAGTGGCTGGCCTCGGAGGTGGAGGACGCCTTCGCCGCCCAGGAGACCGAGGCCTTCGTCACCGGCAGCGGGGTCAACAAGCCGAAGGGCTTCCTCGCCTATGACACGGCGCCGGACGCGACGGCCGCCTGGGGCCAGATCGGCTATCTGGCCTCGGGCGCGGCGGGGGCCTTTCCGGCCAGCCATCCGGTCGACCGGCTGATCGACCTGATCTATGCGCCGCGGGCCCAGTACCGGCCGAACGGGCGGTTCGTGATGAACCGCAAGACGGTCTCGACCGTGCGCAAGTTCAAGGACGCGGACGGCAACTACATCTGGACGCCGGCGTCGCGGCCCAGGGAGACGGCCAGCCTGCTGGGCTATCCGGTGACCGAGATCGAGACCATGCCGGACATCGCCGCCAACAGCCTGGCGATCGCCTTCGGCGACTTCCGGCGCGGCTATCTGATCGTCGACCGGGCCGGGGTGCGGGTGCTGCGCGACCCCTATTCGGCCAAGCCGTATGTGCTGTTCTACACCACCAAGCGCGTCGGCGGCGGGGTGCAGAACTTCGACGCCATCAAGGTGATGAGGTTCTCGGCGACGTAGTCGCCGGGTGGCGAGTGGTTAGTGGCGAGTGGTGAGTGGCGAGGAGGGTCGCCGCTCGCCGCTGGCGTGGCTAAAGCCGTCGCCCCTCCACCGCTTC
>CAZUXK010000002.1:59840-60805 GCA_964624025.1 uncultured Brevundimonas sp. | reverse complement strand
GACACCCCTCATCCGTCATGCTCCGCATGACACCTTCTCCCACAAGGGGAGAAGGGCTCATTCAATGCCGATCGCGCTCATCAGCCGGCCGAAGTCGGGCTCGCCGCGCTGGAAGGCCCGGCGGTTGGAATAGAAGCGGGCCTCGTCGGCGCAGGTGTCGTGGCCGGTCCAGGCGGCTGCGCCGACGCCCGCCGTCTCCAGCCGCCACAGGACGAAGCCGGGCAGGTCGAACAGGCGCTTGTCCGCTGTGGCCCCGGGGCGGAAGAAGCGCGTCGCGGCGGCGTGCCGCTCCGTGAAGCGCGCCTCGAAGTCGGCCCCCACCTCATAGCTGTCAGGGCCGATGCAGGGGCCGACCACGGCGACCATGCGCGACGGGCGCGCGCCGAGGCCGGCCAAGGCCGTGACGGCGCTGGTGGTGACGTCCTGCAGCGCGCCCTTCCAGCCGGCGTGGACGGCGGCGACGAACGGGCCCCCGGGATCACAGATCAGCACCGGGGCGCAGTCGGCGGTCAGCACCCCGCAGACGAGGCCCGGCGTCGCCGAGGCGACCGCGTCGCCCTCCGGCCGCTCGCCCCGCCAGGGCCGGTCGGCGAGCCGGGTGATGTCCGAATGGGTCTGGTAGCAGGTGGCCAGATCGTCCGGGCTGCGGCTGAACCAGGCCGTCACGCGGCGGCGGTTCTCGGCTACGGCCGCCGGGTCATCGCGGGAGCCGACGCCGACGTTGAGCCCGGCGTAGAGGCCTTCCGACACTCCGCCCGCGCGGGTGAAGAAGCCGTGGCGCACGCCGGGAAGGTCCAGCAGCGGGTGGGTCAGGGGGGCGAGACTCATGGTGTTCCGTGTTTCTCGCCGTCATCCTCGGGCGGGACCCGAGGAGCGGGGGTTGGGTGGGCACGGCGTCCGGCCGACTGGCTCATCGTCCTCGCCCGAGCACCGGACATCTCGATCCTCGGGTCAAGCCCGAGGAT
>CAZUXK010000002.1:26717-59740 GCA_964624025.1 uncultured Brevundimonas sp. | reverse complement strand
GACGGCTCGGGTCAAGCCCGAGGATGACGGCTCGGGTCAAGCCCGAGGATGACGGCTCGGGTCAAGCCCGAGGATGACGGGGGAGGTGGCGTCACGCCTGGAACCCCGGCAGGGCCAGGCTGCGGGGCGAGAAGACGGCGCAGGCCTTGAACAGCTCGCCCATCTGGTCCGGGGCGGTCAGCCTCTGCAGTTGGCGGTCGATGACGGCGGCCGCCTCCGGCCGCGCGGCCTTGAGCCGGTCGGCGCGGATCCTGATGCCCAGCGCGCACAGGAAGTCGCCCTGGCCGAGGCAGCCGGTGACGTCGGCGCCGGCGCGCACGGCGGCCTCCAGCACGGTCGGGAAGTCGGCCCACTGGGTCAGGTCGGCCTCGCCGGGACTCTCCAGGGGATCGACCTTGCGGTGGCGGACGAGCGCCTGGAGGGTGTCGCCGGCCTCGGGGCGGGCCCTGCCGTAGTCGATCAGCAGGGCGGCGCCCCCGGCGCGGGCGACCAGGTCGCCGAGGTCGCGGCCGAAGGCCGCCTGCAGGTCCGACACCTCCAGCACCTGGCCCTCGGCCACCTCGGCCGGGGTCTCGACCAGGCCGCCGGTCGGGGCGGAAAGGCCGAAGGTCAGCGCGCCCGCATCGGTCAGGCCGACGCGCCGCTCGGCCCAGCCGCCGGCGGTCTTCACGAACTGGCGTGCGGGCAGGCAGTCCAGCACCTCATTGGCCACCAGCAGGAGGGGGGCGTCGTCGGGCAGGGCCGCGAGGCTCTCGACCCAGCGCGGCTCCAGCGGGCCGTCGGCGAGGCGCTGCGCCTGGACGGCGCGCAGGGGGCGGCTGGGCTCAATCAGCACCAGCTCGGCGGCGTCGAGGAAGCCCGGCGCCGCCCGCGCCGCGCGCAGCAGGTCGAGCATCAGCGTCCCGTCGCCCGGGCCCACCTCGACCAGCCGGAACCGGTCGGGCGCGCCGAGGCCGCGCCAGACTTCGGCCAGCCACAGGCCGATCAGCTCGCCGAACATCTGGCTGACCAGCGGGGCGGTGATGAAGTCGCCCTCGGCGCCCAGCCGCGGCCGGGTGGCGTAGTAGCCGTCGTGCGGATCGTGCAGGCAGCGCATCACATAGTCGGCCACCGAGAGGGGGCCGGTCAGCGCGATCTCGCGCGCCAGCCGGGCCTTCAGGCTCACGCCGCGACCGGCGGCCGGCTGCGGGCGCGCAGGATCAGCCACAGGCCGGCGAGGATCATGGGCAGGGAGAGCAGCATGCCCATGGTGACGATCCCCTGCAGGGCGTCGGGCATGTGGGCGTCCGGTTCTCGCACCGTCTCCATCAGGGCGCGGCTGAGGCCATAGCCGAGCAGGAACAGGCCGGTGACATAGCCGGGCTTCGACAGCAGCTTCAGTTTCCACACGGCGAGGCCAAGCACCACGAACAGCATCAGCCCCTCAAGCCCGGCCTGGTAGAGCTGGCTCGGGTGGCGCGGCACGTCCCCGGCCGGACACATGCCGTAGGTCTGCAGGATCCGCTCGTTGCAGAAGCGTATGGCCCAGGGCACGTCGGTGACCCGACCCCACAGCTCGCCGTTCACGAAGTTGGCGATGCGGCCGAAGAACAGGCCGATGGGGGCGACCGGCGCCAGCACATCGGCCAGCGACAGCAGCCGGACCTTGTGCTTGCGCGCGTACCACCACACCGCCAGGGCCACGCCGAGGAAGCCGCCGTGGAAGGCCATGCCGCCGGTCCACAGCTGCAGCAGCTCCAGCCGCTCGCCCAGGGTCTGGCCGGTGAAGACCTGCAGGAACAGGGACGGCTGGTAGAACAGGGCGTAGCCGAGCCGGCCGCCGAGGATGATGCCGAGGGTCACCCACAGCACCAGATCGTCGAGCTGGGGCAGGGTGATGGGCGGGCGGGCCGGGGCCCAGACGCGCTCGGCGCGCAGCAGCCGCGCCGCGTACCACCAGCCCAGCAGGATGCCCGCGACATAGGCCAGGGCGTACCAGCGCAGGGGCAGGGGGCCGATGTGGATCAGCACCGGGTCGAAGTCGGGAAAGGGCACGCAGCCTCCGTCGCGCTCTGGGCCTGCGCCGCCTTTAGCAACTCCCGCCAGTTCCGTCGCCTGCCCAGTTGCGCTGTCGGAGTCCCACGGCGCCGCTTGAGCCGCGCGACGAACCGGAGCATCGACATTAAGGACCCGTTCACCATGTTTACCGGACCCTGACGACCTCGCGTCGCCGCCAGTCGGAGCCCCGCCGCCCATGCAGACCCGCAGCCCCCTGTTCGAGGAATTCGCCCGGCTGACCACCGGCGCCATGGGCCTGGCCCAGGCCGCAGGCGAGGAGGCGAAGAGCGCCTTCCGCGCCCAGAGCGATCGCCTCGTGGCCGAACTGGATCTGGTCCGGCGCGACGAGCACGACGCCCTGAAGGCCGAGGTGGCGGCCCTGCGCGCCGAGCTGGCGACCCTGAAGGCGGGTTCCGGCAGGAAGCCTCAGAAGGGAACGTCCACAGGCGCGGTTCCCGCAGAGGACGCAGCCGGTTGAGCCGAATCCGGCAACCCGCCTAGGCTCGCTCCAGATGGTCGCGACTCGCGCCCGGAAAGGTATCCATGGACGTTCTGAGACCCGATGAGGTCGATACTCCTTACGATCCGCTCGACGTGGTCGAGCACGTCCTGACTGCCGAGAACCTGCCATTCGACCGCAATGACGACGGCGACCTGGCCTTCGCCCTGGCGGGGGACTGGAAGGATTATGAACTGTGGTTCGCCTGGCGGCCCGAGGGCGATTGCCTGCAGGTCTCCTGCGCGCTCGATCTGCGCGCGCCCAAGTCGCGCCGCGGCCAGGCCCACGAGCTGGTTTCGCTGGTCAACCAGCGCAACTGGCTGGGGCATTTCGAGGTGATGAGCGAGGACGGCGAGATCGTCTATCGCCACGCCCTCGCCCTGCCGCTGGGCGAACGCCCGACCCTGGCCCAGGCTGCCTCGATGATCGACGCGGCGGTGCATGCGGCGGACAAGTTCTACCCGGCCTTCGACTTCCTCGTGCGCGGGGCCCGCAAGGCGCAGGACGCCCTTGACGCCTGCATGTTCGAGACCGTCGGCTCGGCCTGATGGCCGGCGACGTCCTGCTGCTGGGCTGCGGCCGGCTGGGCTCGGCCATCCTTGAAGGCTGGCTGCTGACCGGGGCCGTGGCGCCGGCGCGGCTGGTGATCGCGACCCCCTCGACCAAGCCGGCCGCGGAGGCCGCGCGGGCGCTCGGGGCGCGGGTCGTCGCCGGCCCGGAGGGTATCCAGGGACTCTCCCGCGTCGTGCTGGCGGTCAAGCCGGGGCTGTGGCGTCAGGCCGTGGCGCCCTGGCTGCCGGCGCTGGCGCCGGAGGCGATCGTGCTGAGCGTCATGGCCGGGGTCCGCGGCGCGGACATCGCCGGCGCCGTCGAGGGACGGCCGGTGGCGCGCCTGATGCCCACCACGGCGGTCGCCCAGGGGCAGGGGGTCGCCGCCCTTTGGGCCGACAGCGTCGAGGCCGCCGCCGCGGCGCAGGCCGCCTTCGGCCGTCTGGCCGACCTCGTGCCGCTGGCGGACGAGCGCCTGTTCCACGCCGCCACGGCTGTCTCCGGCTGCGCCCCGGCCTTTGTCCATGCGCTGGTCGAGGCCCTGGCCGAGGCGGGCGCGGCCGAGGGGCTGGACCCGGACGCTGCGGCCCGGCTGGCGCGCGGGGCCCTGCGCTCGGCGGCGGCTGGCGAGGCGACCGGGGCGTCGCTGGCGGAGCTGATCGACCGCATCGCCTCGCCGGGCGGCGTCACCCGGGCCGGGCTGGAGGCGATGCGTGAGGCCGGTCTCGCCTCGCTGGCGGCGGCGACGGTCCACGCCGCCATCCGCCGTTCCGGCGAGCTGGGCTGACGATCAGTTGCGGCCGTCGGCGAGACGGCGGGCGAAGCGGTCGATGGCGCGGTCCGCGTCGTCCCAGATCCCGTAGCCGCGGACGTCGGCGAGGTTCGAGGAGTACCAGTCATAGCTGACCGGCCGGGTCGTGCCGTCGGCGGTGGTCACCTCGCCCTCGATCCGCGCGCCGCCGATGCTCACGCTGCGGAACGAGTCGAGGCCGGGGCGGCTGGCCACCTGTTCGAAGGTCGGGCGGTTGGGCCGGGCGTCGACCAGCACCAGCCGGGCTTCGACGATGTCGCCGCCGTCGCGCGACAGGGCCTGCTCGACCTCGCGCTGAAGCCGACCGGTCAGACGGTCGAGATCGCGCTGGCCGATATCCTCCGCCTTCTCCTGCAGGTCAGGGCCGATGACCACGGCCACGCGCGGCGCCGGGCCGTCGGGCGCCTGCAGCCGGGCGTCGCTGGCGGCGGCCGCGCCTGCCGCCAGCAGGCCGGCGGAGAGGAGGGAAACGAGGGTCAGAGATCGCATGTGACGACTCCCGGGTTGCAAGCCCCCTTGCCGGACCAAGATGGCCCCGAAACGCGGATTGCGCCAGAGGGGCGGTCTGCCTCAGCCGGGCAGGCGCAGCACCGCCCGCAGGCCGCCGAGATCGCTGTCCTCCAGCACGGCCTCGCCGCCATGGCTGCGCGCCGCGTCGCGGGCGATGGCCAGGCCCAGACCCACGCCCTTGCGGTTCTGGTTGCGCGCCTCGTCCAGCCGCGAGAACGGGCGGAAGGCTTCCTCGCGCAGCGCCTCCGGGATGCCCGGCCCGTCGTCCTCGACCGCCAGCTCGATCTCGCCGGAGGGCAGGGCGCGGGCCGACAGCCGCACGGTCCGGCCGTGGGCGGCCGCGTTGTCGGCAAGGTTGCCCAGCGCGCGCTTGATGGCCAGCGGGCGCACCATCAGGGTCAGGTCATCGGGGGCCACGACCTCGACCTCGGCGCCGGCGCGACGCGCGTCCTCCGCGGCAGGGGCCAGCAACTCGGCGACGCTGCGCGGCTCGGCCGCCTCCCCCGCCTCGCCGCGGGCGAAGGCGAGGTACTCGTCGATCATGTGCTCCATCTCGTCGAGATCGCGCTGCATGGCGGCGGTGCGCCTGGTCGGCTCGGACAGGGCCAGCTCCAGCCGCAACCGGGTCAGGGGCGTGCGCAGGTCGTGACTGACCGAGGCCAGCAGGGCGGTGCGCTGCTCGATGTAGCGCTGGATGCGCTGGCGCATGTCGATGAAGGCCAGGGCCGCGGCCCGCACCTCGCGCGCGCCGTGGGGCTTGAAGCGGGGGCTCTCGCCCCGGCCGAAGGACTCGGCCGCGTCCGCCAGCCGCTCGATCGCCCGCACCTGGTTGCGGATGAACAGGATGGCGACGGACATCAGCAGCACCGTCGCCAGGAACAGCCACAGGACGAAGATATGGGCCTGGGTGGCGACGGCGCGCTCGCGCGGGGCGATCACGCGCAGCACGCCCTGGGGCAGCTGCACCTGGACATCGACGTAGGCCGGGTAGCGGGTGGTGTCGAACCAGTAGGCCTGGTCCAGCCGCTCGCGCAGGGCGGCGTCGAGGGTCCGGTCGATCACGCCGATCACCCCGCGACGCCGGTCGCTGGGCAGGACGTCGCCCTCGCGGAAGGCGATCGATAGCTGCATCGAGCGCTCGGCACGGGCCGCGATCAGGGCCAGGTTCTCCGGGGTCGGCTCGTCGAGATAGGACTCCGCCGCCCAGGCGATCTCGCCGGCCAGGCCGTCCGACAGGCGCGCCGTCACCGTCTGCCAGTGGGCGTCGAAGAAGGCCCAGGTCACCGCCACCTGCATCAGCAGCACCGGCAGGACGATGATCAGCAGCGACCGGCCCCACAGGCTGGTCGGCAGCCGCCGCTTGAGGAAGCGGCCCCAGAGGGCGGGGGGGAGGAGTCTCATCCCTCGTCCCCCGGCGAGCGAAGCGGAACGGGGGAGGAGATACTCATCACGAATCGGGCGCCAGCATGTAGCCGACCCCGCGCACGGTCTGGAGGTAGCGGGGGTTCTTCGGGTCGACCTCCAGCTTGCGGCGCAGGCGCGTCACCTGAACGTCCACCGCCCGGCCGGTGATGTCGGCGGTGTCCGGCGACAGCGTGATGCGCTCGACCGGCGCGTGGGCGTTGAGCGCCAGGGTCTTGAGCAGCTGGGCCTCGGCCTCGGTCAGGCGCAGGGGGGCGCCGTCGCGGGTCAGCTCCAGCCGCTCCATGTCGAAGCGCACCGGCCCGAGCCGGATCTCGCGCGGGGCCACCGGCTTGGTCCCGGCCCGGCGCAGGATGGCGTCGATGCGCAGCGCCAGCTCACGCGGGTCGAACGGCTTGGACATGTAGTCGTCGGCCCCGACCTCCAGCCCGCGGATGCGGTCATCGGGCTCGCCCCGGGCGGTGAGCAGCAGGACCGGCGTGTTCGACAGCCGGGCTTTCGACCGCACCCAGCCGGTCAGGGACAGGCCGTCCTCGCCGGGCATCATGATGTCGAGCACCACCAGATCGAACTCGATCAGCTCCAGCAGCCGCCGCGCCGCCGAGGCGTGGGCCGCGCCGGTCACGCGATAGCCCTCGCGCGCCAGATACTCCTTCAGCAGCTCGCGGATGCGGTCGTCGTCGTCGACGATCAGCAGGTGCCGGCCGACCCCGGGCCCCGCGATGGGCCCGGAGCGGCCCCAGCGGGCGTCGCTCATCGGACAGACTCCGGCGTGGCGCCGTTGACCTGGCGCGCCGGGAGGGGTCTAAGGCGATCGGCTCTCGAGGAGATGTTGTTCAATGGCTCTGGTTCCTTTCGACGATCGCGACGGCTGGATCTGGGTTGATGGCGATTTCGTACCCTGGCGGGAAGCGAAAACGCACATTCTGACCCACGCCCTGCACTACGGCTCGTCGGTGTTCGAGGGCGAGCGTATGTATGCCGGCGAAATCTTCAAGCTGACGGAGCATTCGGAGCGCCTGAAGGCGTCGGCCAACCTGCTCGATTTCGACCTGCCCTATTCGGTGGAGGAAATCGACCAGGCCTGTCTCGAGACCTGCCGGCGCATGGGCGTGGACGATTGCTACATCCGTCCGGTGGCCTTCCGCGGCCCGGAAGCCCTGGCCGTGTCGGCCATCCATAACAAGACCCACGTGGCCATCGCCGTGTGGGACTGGCCGAGCTATTTCGACCCGGAGACCAAGAAGAAGGGCATCCGGCTGGAGTGGGCGAAGTGGCGGCGCCCGGACCCGGCGACGGCCCCGTCGGCGTCCAAGGCCGCGGGCCTGTACATGATCTGCACCATGTCGAAGACCGCCGCCGAGAAGCGCGGCTTCGCCGACGCCATGATGCTGGACTGGCGCGGCTATGTGGCCGAGGCCACCGGCGCCAACGTCTTCTTCGTCCAGGACGGGGTGATCCACACCCCGCCGACCGACGCCATCCTCGACGGCATCACCCGCCGCACGGTGATCGGCCTGGCCGAGGCCAAGGGCATCGAGGTGGTGGTGCGCCACATCCGTCCCGAGGAACTGTCGACCTTCTCCGAGTGCTTCCTCACCGGCACCGCCGCCGAGGTGACCCCGGTGGCCCAGGTGGGCGAGTACAGCTTCACCCCGGGCGATCTGAGCCTGGGCCTGATGGAGGACTACGGCCGGCTGGTGCGCCGTCAGCTCTGACGGCGGCTACCAGCGCAGGGCGAAGCGGCCGATGAGGGATCCAAGGCCGCCGGCCGCGGCCACGCCCAGGGTGTACCAGACCGCGACGAAACTGGCGGTCGCCTCCGGGCAATGCAGGCCATAGGCGGTGGCGGAGATGCCGCCGGTCACGACCCCGACCGCCGCCCCCATCAGGGCCGGCCGGGTCGGGGCGAAACGCCGGGCTCCAAGGAAGATGACCGGTCCCGCCGTCGCGGCCACGCCGAGGATCAGTACGGGACATTTCCGCCAGCTTTGCCCCAGCAGGGCCTCCAGCCGTCCGCCGTCGAGCGTGGCCTGCTCCATGCTGACCGCCACGGCGGCGAGCGCGACCACGCCGGCGAGAGCCGCGGCGGCGAGATTGCCGGACGCGCCGGGGCGCCCCAGTCTGTCGGTCAACCACAGGGCCGCACCCGCGAGCGCGAGCGTGTAGGCGCCTTTCAGCCAGAAGACAGGGCCGGCCACAGCCTGCATCAGATCGGGCCGGGGGCCGAGCACGATCACCACAACCATCGTGGCAATGGTCGCGCCGGTCAGCAGCGGCAGGACGGGCGGGCGTATCGGGCGCACCGGTGTGATGTCCCCGGCGAGGGCCTCGATCAGGTCTTCAGTCCGCATCGCCCTGCACCTCCTGCGAGAGACTTTTCAGGCCGCGGTGCACGCTGACCTTGGCGGCCCCTTCCGTGACTCCCTGCCGCTTGGCCGCTTCGGCCATGGAGTAGCCGGTCAGCCTCGTATCCTCGATCAGCCGGCGCTGGCGCAGGGGCAGGCGCGCCAGCAGGCGGGACAGATCGCGCCGGACCGCCCCGTCCTCGACGGTCGCGGGGGCGGCGAGGGGCTCGGCGTCATCCAGCACCGTCGTGGGCCGGCGTCCCTGGCGGCGCAGGTGGTCTATCATCTTGTAGCGCGCCACGGCGTAGCACCATGGCCCGAAGGCCTGGGTCCGGTCGAACGTCGCGCGCTTGGCGTGAATGGCCAGAAGCGTTTCCTGCAATACGTCCTCGATATCCGCATGGCCTGCGCCCATGCGCTTGCGAAAAAAGTCCTCAAGCGGCCGGCGGATGGCGAGCAAGAGCGATCTCCAGGCCTGGGCGTCGCCGTCCAGACCCCGGAGCATCAGGCGCTTCAGCTCGGCTTCCTGCTCGACCACGTCGCCCCTCCATACGACCGGACCGGAGCCAAGGTTACAGCGCGTCCGCGCGCGAGTCGCCCTCCGGCTTTCCTGGAGCGCGGCTGTAACCGGCCGCCCGGCTGCACCGAACTCCCTTCTGTCCGGCCGCTCCGACCGGACGGAACCACGGAGACTCCCCCATGAACCGCCTGATCCTCGCCGCCGGCGCCCTCGCCGCCGCCGGTGTCGCCGCCGGCGCCGCCACCGCCCAGTCGGGCCAGCAGCGCGCCGCCCCCCAGCCCGCCCAGGAGATGGAGCGCTGCTTCGGCGTCTCGCGCGCGGGCCAGAACGACTGCGCCGCCGGCCCCGGCACCTCCTGCTCGGGCACCTCGACCCGCGACTGGCAGGGCAATGCCTGGAAGCTGGTCCCCAAGGGCACCTGCACCACCATCCAGACGCCGCGCGGCCCGGGGTCGCTGACCCCGATCGCCAACCGCTGACGCGGGTCTCGCGACCATGTCCCCCTCGCCGACCGCCTCGATCGAGCCCACTGCAGGCCTGGGCCTCAAGCCCGTGCACTATGCGGAGGCGCTCGCCTGTCCGGCGGTCGGCGATCAGGCCGGCCTGTGGTTCGAGGTCCACCCCGAGAATTACATGGTCGAGGGCGGGCCGCGGCTGGCGTGGCTGGCCGCGATCCGCGAGCGCTGGCCCCTGTCGCTGCACGGCGTCGGCCTGTCGCTGGCCGGAGACGAGCGGCCGGACCTGCGCCATCTGCAGCGCTTCCGCGCCCTGATCGATCGCTTCGAGCCGTTCGCGGTGTCCGAGCATCTGGCCTGGTCGCGCCGCGACGGGGTCTATCACCCGGACCTGCTGCCCGTGCCGCGCACGGACGAGACGCTCGATCTGGTGGCGCGCAACATCGACATCGCCCAGCAGGCGCTGGGCCGGCGGCTGCTGATCGAGAACCCCGCCCATTATCTGCGCACCCTGCCCCACGCCTGGGACGAGGTGGATTTCCTCGCCGAGCTGGCGCGCCGGACGGGCTGCGGTCTGCTGGTGGACGTCAACAACGTCCATGCCGGGGCGGTGAACACCGGCTTCGACCCGATCGCCTGGCTGGATCGTGTGCCCGGCGAGCTGGTCGGCGAGATCCATCTGGCCGGGACGCGCCCGGACCCGGAGCTGGGCGAGACCCTGCTGATCGACAGCCACGACACCCCGGTGAGCGCGCGGGTCTGGGACCTCTACGCCCGCCTGATCGCCCGCATCGGGCCCCGGCCGACCCTGATCGAGCGCGACGGCGATGTGCCAGCGTTCGAGGTCCTTCTGGCGGAACAGGCGCGCGCCGCACGCATGCTGGCCGAGGAAGGACGGCTGGCCGCATGACCGGCTTCCACGACGACTTCAGCCGGGCCCTCGCCGGTGATCCGGCGGCCATGGCGGCGCGGCTCGGCCACGATCCGCACGCCCTGACGGCGCTCAGGGTCTATCGCAACGCCAGCCTCAAGGGTCGGGCCGACGCCCTGGCCGCCAACTATCCGACGGTGGTGCAACTGGTCGGCGAGGACTGGTTCCACGCCGCGGCGCTGGCGTTCCTCGAGGCCGAGCCCGGCGATGATCCGGTGATGGCCGGGTTCGGTCCCGGCTTCCCCGCCTGGCTGGCGTGCTTCCCGCCGGCGCTGGAGCTGCCCTATCTCGCGCCGGTCGCGCGGCTGGACCGCGCCTGGACCGAGGCGCACCTGGCCGCCGACAGCCGCCCCCTGACGCTTGCCGACGCCCGCGCGGCCGGCGCCGCCCTCGGCGGACGGGTGCTGGCCCTGCGCCCGGATGTGCGCCTGTTCCGCTTCGACTGGACCGCGCCGTCCCTGTGGCTGGCCCATCGCCAGTCCGACGCCGCGCCGCTGGTCTGGGAGCTGCGGCCGGAAGCCCTGTTGATCCACCGGCCGGAAGGCGAGGTGGTCTGGCGCCGGCTCGACCCCGCCGAGGTCGTCTTCCTGCGCGCCTGCGCGGACGGCCGCCCGGCGGCGGCGGCGGCTCTGCAGGCCGGCCTCGACCCCGCCGATCCCGATGGCCCCATCCCCCGGCTGATGGCCGAGGGCCTGTTTCGCCACCCCGACCCGGAGCCCCGTTCATGACCCCCAACGCCCGTCTCAACGCCCTGCCGGGGCGGTTCATCCCCCGGGATGCGGCCCTGCTGCTGCTGCGCATCGCCATCGCGGCGCCGTTCTGGCTGTCCGGCCGGACCAAGGTCGACGGCCTGCTGACGATAAATGACGGCGCCCGCTTCCTGTTCGCCGAGGAGTACAGGGTGCCGGTGCTCCCGCCGGAGGTCGCGGCGCATCTGGCGACATATGCCGAGCACCTGTTTCCGCTGCTGCTGGTGCTGGGCCTGGCGACACGACTGTCCGCGCTCGGACTGATCGGCATGACGCTGGTGATCCAGCTGTTCGTCTATCCCGAGGCCTGGGGCGTGCACCTGCTGTGGGCCGGGCCGCTGGTCTATCTGCTCAGCCAGGGGCCGGGCGGCTGGAGTTTCGATCGCGCCCTGAAGCTTGACTAGCCCCTGCCGCGAGGGCGCTTGCCACAGGGTCGCAGGTCGGACAGGAAGGGGCGTCGGTCCCGGAGCCCCTCCCGCCATGTTCAGCGCCTTGAACCTCCAGAGCCTGCTGGGGATCGTCGTCGTCATCCTGCTGTGCTGGATCGTGTCGGAGAACCGGCGCGCCTTCCCCTGGCGGCTGGCGATCGGGGCGGTCTCGGTGCAGGCCGGCCTCGTGCTGGCCCTGTTCGCCATTCCCGGCTCGCAGGGGGTTCTGGCGGCCATCACCGGGGCGGTGGACGGGCTGGCGGCGGCCACCCGGGTCGGGGCGCAGTTCGTGTTCGGCTATCTGGCCGGCGGCGCCCAGCCCTATGTCATCGAGAACCGGCCGGCCCTGTTCGTCTTCGCCTTCGAGGTGCTGCCGCTGATCCTCGTGATCTCGGCCCTGTCAGCGCTGCTGTGGCACTGGCGCATCCTGCGCTGGATCACGCGCGGCTTTGGCTTCCTGTTTCAGAAGACCCTCGCCCTCGGCGGCGCCTCGGCGCTGGCGGTGGCGGCCAACATCTTCCTCGGCATGATCGAGAGCCCGATCGTGATCCGGGCCTATCTCGACAAGCTGACCCGCTCGGAGATCTTCCTGATGATGGTCGTCGGGCTGGCGACGGTGGCCGGCTCGACCATGGTGGCCTACGCCACCCTGCTGGCGCCGGTGCTGCCCAACGCCGCCGGCCACGTGCTGGTCGCCTCGATCGTCTCGGCCCCGGCGGGGGTGCTGCTGGCCCGCATTATCGTGCCGGAGAAGGCCGGGCAGGGCGGCGCCTTCGCCGACTACGGCTCGGCCCTGAAGTACGACTCGGCCATCGACGCCATCGTCAAGGGCACCTCCGACGGCCTGATGGTGGTGCTCAACATCTCGGCCATCCTGATCGTGTTCGTCGCCCTCGTGGCGCTGGCCAATGTCATGCTTGGGGGCTTCTGGCTGTTCGGCGAACCGGTCACCATCGAGCGCCTGCTCGGCTACGCCTTCGCGCCGGTCGCCTGGCTGACCGGGGTGGAGTGGGCCGACGCCCAGGTCGCCGGACGCCTGCTGGGGGTCAAGCTGACCCTCACCGAGTTCGTCGCCTTCATCCAGCTCGGCGCCGTGCCCGAGGAGGGCATGAGCGAGCGCACCCGAATGCTGCTGACCTATGCGCTTTGTGGATTCGCCAACATCGGCTCGGTCGGCATCACGGTGACCGGTCTGTCGGTGTTGATCCCCGAGCGCCGCGAGGAGGTGCTCGGCCTCGTCTGGAAGGCCCTGTTCGCCGGCTTCCTCGCCACCCTGATGACCGCCTCCGTGGTCGGCGCCTTGCCGGAGTCCGTGTTCGCACGATAGTGAGTAGCGAATAAGGATGCGCGGTGGTCTGACCGCGCCGGGAGGATCGCATGAAGCTCTACGACAGCCTGAAGGCGCCCAATCCGCGGCGCGTGCGCTGGGTCATGGCCGAGAAGGACGTGACCGACATCGAGATCGTCCAGGTCGGGATCATGTCGGGGGAGCACCGGACGCCCGAGTATCGCGCCCGGGTCGGCCTGCCTCACGTGCCGGCGCTCGAGCTGGACGACGGGACCTGCATCTCCGAGTCGCTGGCCATCTGCCGCTATCTCGAGGCCCGCTATCCCGAGCCGAACCTGTTCGGGCGCGACCCGAAGGAACAGGCGGTGATCGAGATGTGGACCCGCCGCTGCGAGTTCTACCTGGCCAATCCGATGATGCTGGTGGTGCGCCACAGCCTCCCGGCCCTGGCCGCGCTGGAGACCCAGTCGCCCGAGGTGGCCGAGATGAACCGCACCACGGCCGAGAAGTTCATGCGCACCCTCGACCGCCGGCTGGCGGAGCACGAATGGATCACCGGCGATCGCTTCACCATCGCCGACATCGTCGCCGTGGTCGGGCTCGAGTTCGCCCGGCTGATCAAGTACCGCCCGCCGGAGGAGCATGCCCATCTCGGCCGCTGGCTGGAGGCCTGCCGCGCCCGACCCGCCGCGAAGGCGGGGATGTAGGGGCGGCTCAGCGCCTCTCGAACTTCCGGATCACGCCGGAATAGGTCATCAGCACCCGCTCGCCGGCCTGGATCTGGCCGCGCACGAAGATCAGGCTCTTGCCGGCCCGCACCACCTCGCCGGTCGCCTCGACCAGCTCGCCCACATACGCCCCGTCGATGAAGGTGGAGTCGAGCTGGACGGTCACGCCCGAGGCGCCTTCCATCTCCTGGTAGGCGGTCTGGAACAGGGCGATGTCGGCGAAGGTCATCAGGCAGCCGCCGTGCATCCGGCCGCCGGCGTTCATGTGCTTGGGTTCGGCGCGGAAGGCGCAGCGCATGCGGCCGTCCGGGTCCGGCCGGAAGTAGAACGGCCCGACCACCTGATCGAAGGTGCCGAGCAGGTCATAGGTCTGCCAGCCGGCGAACTCGCCTTCGGTGACGGTGATCTTGGCGACCATGGACGGTTCCCCTTCATGCTGCGGTGCGGGATATAGGCCCTATGAGCGATCCGATCGAAGCCGTCATTCTCGAAAGACTGTCCGAACGCGACGCGGGCAGGAGCATCTGTCCGTCCGAGGCCGCCAAGGCGCTGGACCCCGAGGGCTGGCGCCGCCAGCTGGGCCGGGTCAAGGCCACCGCCGTGGGCATGGCCCGGCAGGGCCGTCTGGTGATCACCAAGAAGGGCAAGCCGGTCGATCCGGATGACTTCAAGGGCGTGGTCCGGCTGCGCTTGCCGCTGCCGGGCGAGAGGGCCACATCGTCGGAGGCATGAGCCTCGACGCCGTTCTCCAGGAAATCCGCGCTTGCCGCGCCTGCGCCGGCGAGCTGCCGCACACGCCGCGTCCGGTGGTGCGGGTCTTTCCCGAGACGCGCCTGCTGATCTGCGGCCAGGCTCCGGGACGGCGCGTGCACGAGAGCGGCCTGCCTTTCACAGATCCGTCCGGCGACCGGCTTCGCACGTGGCTGGGGGTGGACGCGGACACCTTCTATGGCGACCGGCGCATCGGCGTGGCGGCCCAGGCCTTCTGCTATCCGGGCACGGCCGCGAAGGGCGGCGACTTTCCGCCGCCGGAGCGCTGCGCCAGCCTCTGGCGGCCGCGCCTTCTGGCCGAGCTGCCGCAGGTCGAGCTGACCCTTCTGGTCGGCGGTTACGCCCAGGCCTGGGCGCTGGGGCCGCGGATGGCCGGGTCGATGACGGCGACCGTCCGGGCCTGGCGCGACTACCTGCCGGCCATCCTGCCCCTGCCGCACCCGTCCTGGCGCAACACCGCCTGGCTGAAGCGCGAGCCCTGGTTCGAGGTCGAGGTCGTGCCCTGGCTGCAGGCCCGGGTGCGGGAGCTGCTGGCGTGACCCGCCGCGCGTTCCTCGCCGCGGCGGTGGCTGCGCCGCTCGCGGCCGCCTGCGCGCCGCGGGTGCAGCCGCGCCTGACGCCGCCGCCCGGCTTCGGCGGTCCCCGCCTGGAGGCCGACGCCATGGTGATGGCGGACGGCGCCCGGCTGCCCTGTCGCGTCTGGACGCAGCCGGAGGGCCCGACCTGGGGCGCCCTCGTTTGTCTGCACGGGATGAATGACCACGGCATGGCCTGGCATCTGGCCGGTCCCTGGTGGGCGGCGCGCGGCGTCGCGGTCTATGCCTGTGACCAGCGCGGCTTCGGCGCGGCGCCCGGGCGCGGCGTGTGGGCCGGCGAGGCGCGCATGGTCGAGGACCTGCGGCAGATGACGGCCCTTGTCCGGGCGCGGCATCCGGAAGCGACACTCGGGGTCGTGGGCGAGAGCATGGGCGGGGCCGTGGCCGTCTCGGCCTTCACCTCCGCCAGCCCGCCGGACGCCGACCGGCTGGTGCTGCTGGCCCCGGCGGTGTGGGGCTGGTCCAGCCAGCCCTGGGCCAACCGCGCCGGCCTGTGGGTGGCGGCGCGGCTGATGGGCGGCGTCGCTGCTTCGCCCCCCGACTGGGCCGTGCGCGACATCCTCGCCACCGACAACCTCGTCGAGCTGCGGCGCATGAGCCGGGATCCCGGGATGATCTTCGAGACCCGCTTCGACACCCTGTACGGCCTCGTCGGGCTGATGGAGCGGGCCAGCGGCCGACTGGGCGCCCTGCCGGGGCCGGCCCTGCTGGCCTATGGCGGGCGCGACCAGATCATCCCGCCGGCGGCCATGGCGCGGGCCCTCGCCATGGTCGGGGAGCCGGCCGGACTGCGCACAGCCTTCTATCCCGAGGGAAGACATCTGCTGGTGCGCGACCTCGGCCGGGCGCGGGTCCTCGGCGATGTGCTGGGCTTCCTGCGCCATCCGACGCGGCCGCTGCCGTCGGGCCCTGGCCGGGTGAGCGCCGCCCTCGCCGCCCGGGCCTCCGCCGGACCTTAACGCCCCGTTTACCGGCGGGCGGCAGTTTCTGCCTAGCGGGCGTCAGCAGTACCCGCGAGGGTTCAGGGCGGGGCGCGTGGGCGGCTTCACGGCGGCGATCCAGAGATTCGGTATTGGCCGTCTTGCGGCCATCCTCGGCGTCGCGGCGGGTGTCACGGCGGTGCTGGCGGCCGTCATGCTGCGCATCGGCCAGGCCCCGGACGCCCTGCTGTACTCCAACCTCGACCTGCGCGAGGCGGGCGAGATCACCGCCGCGCTCGGCCAGGCGGGGATCAAGTACTCCACCCGCGGCGACGGCTCGACCATCATGGTCAACCGCGACGAGGTCGGCACCGCCCGACTGATGCTGGCCGAGCGCGGCCTCGTGACGTCCGGCTCGGTCGGTTACGAGCTGTTCGACAACCAGTCGGTGCTGGGCCAGACGGAGTTCCAGCAGCAGCTCAATGAGCAGCGCGCCCTGCAGGGCGAGCTGGCGCGCACCCTGATGTCTATCCGCGGCGTCAACTCCGCCCGGGTGCACATCACCCGGCCGCAGCGCGAACTGTTCCAGTCCGAGGCCGCCGAACCCACCGCCGCCGTCGTGGTCGGCGTGGGCGGCCGCGACCTGACGGCCGATCAGGTCCGCGCCATCCGCAACCTGATCGCCTCGTCCGTGCCCGGCCTGAAGCCGGAACGGGTCACGGTGCTGGACGAGAACAACCGCACCCTCGCCGCCGGCGCCGAGGGGGACGGTTTCTCGGGCGCCAGCGCCGAGGAGGCCAAGGCCTCGACCGAGGCCCAGCTGCAGGCGCGCATCAAGGACATCGTCGAGGGCGTGGTCGGAGCCGGCGCGGCCCGCGTCCAGGTCACCGCCGAGATCGACCACAGCCGCTCGACCACCCAGGAGCAGCGCTTCGATCCGGACGGCCAGGTGGTGCGCTCGGTCTCGACCAACGGCGCCGAGAACCAGGAGACCAGCGGTCTGGCCGACGGCGCCGCCACCGCAGCCAACAACATCCCTGGCGGTCAGGCCCCGAACCAGACGCCACTGGGCTCGACCTCGACCGAGAGCACCGAGACCACCAATTACGAGATCTCCAACACCACCACGACGACCATCCGCGAGCCGGGCGAGGTCAAGCGGCTGGCCGTGGCGGTGGCGGTCGACGGCGTCTGGACGCCGGGCGAGAACGGGGCCGAGCCGACCTATGCGGCGCGCTCCGAGGAGGAGATGCAGCAGATCACGGCGCTGGTGCGCTCGGCGGTCGGCTTCAACGAGGAGCGCGGCGACACGGTCGAGGTCGTGAACGTCCGCTTCTCGCGCCAGACCTCCGCCATCGGCGGCACCGACGGCGGCTCGCCCCTGACCAACTTCACCACCAGCGACATCATGCGCGGGGTCGAGCTGCTGGTGCTGCTGCTGACCGGCCTGCTGCTGATCTTCTTCGTCCTGCGCCCGCTGCTGAAGACGGCGGGCGGCGGTCGCGGCGGCGGCGCTGGCGGCGACGGCGGCCCGGGTGCGACCATGCTGCAGACCCAGGTAGTCGGCCCGGGCGGCGAGGTCCTGCCGGGCGCGCCCGGCGCCGGCCTGCTGCCCGCCCCGACCCAGGTGGAGCAGCGTCTCGATATGGCGCGCATCGAGGGCCAGGTGAAGGCGTCGTCGGTCAAGCGCGTGGCCGAGTTCGTCGAGAAGCATCCTGACGAATCCGTGGCGATCATCCGCAACTGGGTGGCCGAAGGCTGATGGCGCGGATGGCGGGAAAGAAGGGGGCGATCGAAGACCCGAGCAAACTTAGCGGGCCCGAGAAGGCCGCGGTGATCCTGCTCGCGCTTGGCGAGGAGCACGCCCACATCTGGGAAAGCCTCGAAGAGGAGGAGGTCAAGGAGGTCTCCCAGGCCATGGCCGGTCTGGGCACCGTCGCGGCCGAGGCCGTCGAGCAGTTGCTGGTCGATTTCGTCGCCGGCATGAGCGGCTCGGGCATCGTCATGGGCAGCTACGAGCAGACCCAGCGCCTGCTTTCCGCCTTCATGCCGCCCGACCGGGTCGAGGCCCTGATGGAAGAGATCCGCGGTCCCGCGGGTCGCACCATGTGGGACAAGCTCGGCAATGTGAACGAGGCGGTCCTCGCCAACTATCTGAAGAACGAATACCCGCAGACCGTCGCCGTGGTGCTGTCGAAGGTGAAGGCCGATCACGCCGCCCGGGTGCTGACCGCCCTGCCCGAGGACTTCGCCCTGGAGTGCGTGCAGCGCATGCTGCGCATGGAGCCGGTGCAGCGCGACATTCTCGACAAGATCGAGCAGACCCTGCGCACCGAGTTCATGTCGAACCTGGCGCGCACGTCAAAGCGCGACAGCCACGAACTGATGGCGGAGATCTTCAACAGCTTCGACCGCCAGACCGAGGCCCGGTTCATCGGGGCGCTGGAGGAGACCAACCGCGAGGCCGCCGAGCGCATCCGCGCGCTGATGTTTGTATTCGAGGACCTGGGCAAGCTGGATCCGGGCGGCATCCAGACCCTGCTGCGCGCCGTCGAGAAGGACCAGCTCGCGCTGGCGCTCAAGGGCGCCTCGGAGACCCTGCGCGAGCTGTTCTTCTCCAACATGTCCGAGCGCGCCGCCAAGATCATGCGCGAGGACATGGGGGCCATGGGCCCTGTACGTCTGAAAGACGTCGACGGGGCCCAGATGGCCATGGTGCAGGTGGCCAAGGACCTCGCCGCACGCGGCGAGATCATGCTGGTCGGCCAGAGCAGCGACGACGAGCTGATCTACTGACATGACCCAGCCCCAGGCCTTCAGCTTCGACACCGAGTTCTCCGACAGCGGCGAGGTCCTGCGCGCCTCGACGTACCGGCCGCTCAAGCGCGCCTATGCGCCCAGTGAGGTGGAGGCGCTTCTGGCCCAGGCCCGCGCCGAGACCCGCACCGCCACCCTCGCCGAGGCCGAGGGGCTGCGCGCCCAGGCCCTGGGGATGATCGCCCAGACCCTTGCCCAGGCCGGACCGGCGCTGCAGGCGGTGGCCGAGCGGCACCGCGCCGAGTCCGCGGACCTGGCCATCATCGCCGCGCGGGTGCTGGCGGGCGCCGCCCTGGCCCGCTTCCCGCATGGCCCGTTGAAGACCGCGCTCGAGACCCTGGCCGAGGAGGTTGAAGCCTCGCCACGGCTGGTGGTCGGCGCGCCAGGTCTCGACGAGGACGGTCGCGCCGAGATCACCCGCCTGTGCGCCGAGGCGGGCGTGCAGGGCATGGTCGTGTTCCGCGACGAGCCCGGGCTACCGCCGGCGGCCTTCGTGCTCGAATGGGCCGATGGCCGCGCCGCCTATGATCCCGCCGGGGTCGAATCCCGCATGCGTGAGGCCCTCGAGGCGGCGCTCGCCGCCGAGGCGGGCCATGCCGAGTCGCTGTCCGCGCCGCCGAGCGAAGGAGCCTTCTGATGCCGACCGATGATCTGAGCCTCGAGGAGTTCGCCCCCGGAACGGCCGTGGCCGTGGCCGACGACGCGGGAGAGAAGTCCGCCACCGACCTGGCGCCGGTGTTCGACGTCCCCGTCAACATCTCGGCGGTGCTGGGCAAGGCGCACATGACCGTGTCGCAGCTGCTCAAGCTCAACCGCGGCAGCGTGCTGGAGCTGGACCGGCGCGTCGGCGAGGCCATCGACATCTTCGTCAACAACCGGCTCGTGGCGCGCGGCGAGGTGGTGGTGGTCGAGGACCGGCTGGGCGTGACCATGACGGAAATCATCAAGACCGAGGATCTGGGCGCCTGATCGGCGACCGGCGTACCGATTAAAGGAGACGACCCATGCGGCTACTGGTGGTCGGCAGACTGAGCGGACAGCTCGCCAGCGCGGTGAAGATGGCCATGGCCCACGGGGCCAAGGTCAATCACGTCGAGCGCGGCGATCAGGCCACGGAACAGCTGCGACGGGGGCAGGGCGCGGATCTGCTGATGGTCGACTATCGCGTCGACATCGCCGCCCTGATCGCCGCCAACGAGGCCGAGCGCATCCATGTGCCGGTGGTGGCCTGCGGCGTCGACGCGGACGCCCGGGACGCCGCCAACGCCATCCGCGCCGGGGCCAAGGAGTTCATCCCCCTGCCGCCCGAGGCCGACCTGATCGCGGCGGTTCTGGCGGCGGTGGCCGACGACGAGCGGCCGCTGGTCTCGGCTGACCCGTCGATGCAGGCGGTCATCAAGCTGGCCGACCAGGTGGCGCGCTCGGAAGCCTCGATCCTGATCACCGGCGAGAGCGGCGTCGGCAAGGAGGTCATGGCGCGTTACCTGCACACCCATTCGCGCCGCGCCGACAAGCCGTTCATCAGCGTCAACTGCGCCGCCATCCCCGACAACCTGCTGGAATCCGAACTGTTCGGGCACGAGAAGGGCGCCTTCACCGGCGCCGTCGCCCGCCGCATCGGCAAGTTCGAGGAGGCCGACGGCGGCACCCTGCTGCTGGACGAAATCAGCGAGATGGACGCGCGCCTGCAGGCCAAGCTGCTGCGCGCCCTGCAGGAGCGGGTGATCGACCGGGTCGGCGGCACCAGGCCGGTCAAGGTTGATATCCGGGTCATCGCCACCTCCAACCGCGACCTGGCCCGGGCGGTGTCGGAGGGGACCTTCCGCGAGGACCTGCTGTACCGCCTCAATGTGGTCAACCTGCGCCTGCCCAGCCTGCGCGAGCGGCCGGGCGACATCGCCGTGCTGGCCGATCATTTCATCAAGAAGTACGCCGCGGCCAACGGCGTGCCGGTGCGGCCGCTCTCCGCTCCCGCCCGCGAGGCCCTGACCCGGCACCGCTGGCCGGGCAATGTGCGCGAGCTGGAGAACGCCATGCACCGTGCGGTGCTGCTGGCGACCGGGGCCGAGATCGATGTGGAGGCCATCCGCCTGCCGGACGGCCAGCCGCTGGCCGGCCTGACCGGCTCGACCCCGGCCACGGCCGGCGTGGTCGGCCACGCCGCCCAGGCGGCCGAGACCGTGACCCGCGCCTTCGTCGGCCAGACCGTGGCCGAGATGGAGAAGGTGCTGATCCTCGACACCCTCACGCACTGCCTCGGCAACCGCACCCATGCGGCGAACATCCTCGGCATCTCGATCCGCACCCTGCGCAACAAGCTGAACGAGTACGCCCAGGAAGGGCTCGACATTCCGGCGCCGCAGAGCGGGATCGCCGGCGGCATGGCGGCGGCGGGCTGAGGCGCGCACGCATGGACCGCAGGGGCCTCCTGACCGGCCTGTCGGCGCTCGGCGTGGTCGCCTGTTCGCGTCCCGGGCCTTCGGCCGCGGCGTCGGCGGTCCCCGAGGCGTTCGACCTGTCGGCGCTGGAGGCGCGCGACGGCGGCCGGCTGGGCTTCGTGGCCCACGACCTCGGCTCGGGCCGCGAGCTCGTCTGGCGAGGTGAGGAGCGGTTTGTCTATTGCTCGACCTTCAAGATGTTCCTCGCCGCGGCGACCCTGCTCCGGGTGCAGGCCGGCGAGGAGCGGCTGGAGCGCATGATCCCGGTCGCCGCAACCGACATGGTCCCCCATGCGCCGGTGACCGGCCCGGCCGTTGGCGGCGCCCTGAGCGTCGAGGCGTTGATGCAGGCGACCGTCGAGGTCAGCGACAATCCCGCCGCCAACCTGCTGCTTGCGGCCATGGGCGGGCTGGAGCCGATGCGCGCCTTCTATCGGGGGCTCGGCGACGCGGACACGCGCGTTGATCGCTTCGAGCCCGAGATGAACCGGCTGGACGGCGACAAGGACACGACCCGGCCGCTGAACGGGGCGGCCAACCTGAAGCGCCTTCTGGTCGATGCCGACACGCCCCTGTCGGACGCCCACAAGGCCCTGCTGCTGCGCTGGATGATCGAGACGCCGACCGGTCCGGCCCGAATCCGGGCCGGCGTGCCCGCCGGCTGGACGGTGGCGCACAAGACCGGCACCGGCGGCTATGGCCCGACCAATGACATCGGGGTGCTCTATCCGCCCGCCGGCGCGCCGGTGATCCTCGCCGCCTATCACCACGGGGCCCGTGAGACCCCGCCGGCGCGCAACGAGGCGGTCATCGCCGAGGCGACCCGGCTGGCCCTCAGCGAACTGGGCCGGGCATGACGGACACGCCCCTGATGCGGGACGGGATGGCGGCCCCCAGCGGCAAGGACATGCTGGGCTGGGTGGCGCGCGGCGAGGTCGGCATGGCCGTCGGCGTGATCGGCGTCATCCTGCTGCTGATCCTGCCGATCCCGCCGTTCCTGATGGACATGCTGCTGGCGATCTCCCTGATCTCCAGCGTGCTGATCCTGATGACCGCGCTGATGATGAAGAAGCCGCTGGACTTCGCCATCTTCCCGACGGTCCTGCTGGTCTCGACCCTCTACCGGCTCGGCCTGAACCTGGCCTCGACCCGGTTGGTGCTGACCAACGGTCACGAGGGCGAGGACGCCGCCGGGGCCATCATCCAGGCGTTCGGCTCGCTGATGATGAGCGGCAGCTTCATCATCGGCGTGATCGTCTTCGCCATCCTGCTGGTGGTGAACTTCGTCGTCATCACCAAGGGCTCAACCCGGATCGCCGAGGTCAGCGCGCGCTTCACCCTGGACTCCATGCCGGGCAAGCAGATGGCCATCGACGCCGACCTGTCGTCGGGCCTGATCGACGAGGCCGAGGCCAAGCGCCGACGCAAGGAGCTGGAGCAGGAGTCGACCTTCTTCGGGGCCATGGACGGCGCCTCGAAGTTCGTGCGCGGCGACGCCGTGGCCGGGCTGATCATCGTCTTCATCAACGTCATCGGCGGCATCCTGATCGGCATGCTGCAGCACGGCATGGAGGCCGGGGCGGCAGCCACCACCTACATCCAGCTGACCATCGGCGACGGCCTGGTCACCCAGGTGCCGGCCATCATCATCTCCATCGCCGCCGGCTTCCTCGTGTCGAAGGCGGGGGTCGAGGGCTCGGCTGACAAGGCGCTGGTGCAGCAGCTGGCGACCAACCCCGTCAGTCTCGGGGTCGTCTCGGCGGCCTCGGGCCTGATCGGCCTGATCCCCGGCATGCCGATCCTGCCGTTCGCGGCCCTGTCGCTGGGGGCCGGCTTCATGGCCTGGCGTCTCGGCCGGGCCCGGCTGAAGCCGAAGGTCGAGCCGGTCATGGAGACCCGCCCGGCGGAGGACGTGGAGGAGCCGATCGGCACCGCCCTGGCCATCGACGAGGTCAAGATCGAGCTGGGCTACTCGCTGCTCGGCCTGATCAACGAGCTGGAGGGGCGGCGGCTGACCGATCAGGTGCGGGCCCTGCGCCGGGCCCTGGCGCAGGAGTACGGCTTCGTCATGCCGCCGGTGCGCATCCTCGACAACATGCGCCTGCCGACCCAGGGCTACGCCATCCGCATCAAGGAGATGGAGGCCGGCACCGGCGAGGTGCGCCTCGGCGCCCTGATGGCCATGGATCCCTCCGGCCGCCAGGTCGAGCTGCCGGGGGAGCATACCCGTGAGCCGGCCTTCGGCCTGCCGGCCACCTGGATCGACGAGAGTCTGCGCGAGGAGGCCACCTTCCGCGGCTACACCCTGGTGGATCCGTCGACGGTGGTGACCACCCACCTGACGGAGATCCTCAAGGACAACATGGCCGACCTGCTGTCCTACGCCGAGGTGCAGAAGCTGCTGCGCGAGGTCGGGCCGGAAGAGAAGAAGCTGGTTGAGGAGCTGATCCCCGCGGTGGTCAGCACCACCACCCTGCAACGGGTGCTGCAGGCCCTGCTGCGCGAGCGGGTGTCGATCCGCGATCTGCCGACCATTCTCGAGGGTCTGGCTGAGGCCGCGCCGCATACGCCGTCGGTGACCCAGCTGGTCGAGCATGTCCGCGGGCGGCTGGCGCGTCAGCTGTGCTGGCAGCACCGCGGCGACGACGGGGCCCTGCCGATCGTCACCCTGTCGCCGGACTGGGAGCAGGCGTTCGCCGAGAGCCTGATCGGCCAGGGCGAGGATCGCCAGCTGGCCATGGCCCCCTCGCGGCTGCAGGACTTCATCCGCGCCGTCCGTGACGTGTTCGAGCGCGCCGCCATGTCGGGCGAGACGCCGGTGCTGCTGACCGCCGCCCACAGCCGGCCGTTTGTGCGCTCGATCATCGAGCGCTTCCGCGGCCAGACCGTGGTGATGAGCCAGAACGAGGTGCACCCCAAGGCGCGCCTGCGCACCGTCGGCCAGGTCTGATCAGATCCGCTTCCGGCCGAGGTCCCGGACCGCCGCGATCCGCCGGGCCGTCCGTTCGGGGCTGGCGCCCTCGACAAGGCCGATCAGGGTCGTACGGACCGGGTTAACGCCGCAGAACTGCAGGATGTTGCGGACCAGGCTACGAACCGTGTGCGCGCCATACCACAGGCGGTAGAAGGCCGAGGGCATGCCCATGGTGACGATCACCCTGGCGGAGCGGCCCTTCAGGCCGCCGCCGGCGGTGCGAGGCTCGGGGACGGCGAAGCCGGGGCGCAGGGTCTGCTCGAGATAGGCTTTCAGCGCGGCGGGCATGTCGCCCAGCCACAGCGGATAGACGAGTACGAGGTGTTCGGCCCGAAGCAGGTCTTCCTGAAGCCCGGCGATGACCTTCGGCGGCGGCGCCTCCCAGTCTGAACGCCGTTCCAGCGGCGGGAGGCGCAGATCGGCGATGCGGTGGACCTGTACCTCTGCGCCGGCCGCCCGCGCGCCGTCCGCATAGGCGGCAACCAGCGCGTGCCCGAGGCGATCCGCTGACGGGTCAGGATGTCCGTCGATGATCAGGATGCGGTCGGGGCGTGTCATGGAGAGTCCCTTTCGAGACCTCCTCCATGCCAGCGCAGCGCCGGGCGCGCCTTGACCCAGGTCAGTCCTGCCTATTCCGCGCGGACCCAGCCGCCGTCGGTGGTGGCGGTGTTCGCCGCCGGATTGGCCGGCCGGGCGATCAGGCCGGACTGGGTCAGCCAGATCTCATAGGCGGCCCCGTCGGCCATCGGCATGTAGGCGGCGGAGCCATAGAGGGTGTCGACGGCCCCCACATGCCGGCTCATGCGCCGCGCCACCAGCCAGGCGTCGAGGTCCCAGGGCTGACGCTCCCCCGCGGCCGGCAGGGTCAGGTCGTGGGCCGTGCGCTCGGCGGAGAGCTCCTGATCGACGCTGCGATAGCGGCCCGACAGCCGCTCCAGCCGGTACTGGGCGTTCAGCCCCAGCACATTGGCCCACGGGCGCCAGCGCAGCACCTGCGCCTCGATGCGCCACTCATCGCCCGCCAGCGGCAGCTCCCGGACGGTTCCGTCCGGCAGGGTCAGGGTGGCGTCGAAACGCTGTGGCCCGGTCTGGACCAGGCTAATCTCGGCGACCGGTTGCTCATAGGTCAGGCGCTGAAAGGTCTGCAGGTTCATGCCGAACAGGGCGATGGCCGCCCCGCCGGCCAGGACGCCGCCGCCGCCGATCGCGCCGAGCAGGCCGCTGAAGATCCGCCCGCGGAACAGGGACGACAGACCGGCCCCGAGGAACACCACGCCGATGAATCCCAGCAATCCCGGGAAAATCCACCACCACCAGACCATGCTGTCGCCTCCCTCTGACGCGCCATCTTTAGGCCAACACGCAACCGCGGCGAAGCTTGCGCGTTCCGCCCCGGTCGGAAGGGGACTAGACGGCCACCATGACAGACGATCAAGCCCGGCGTTGGACGGCGCTGCTGCGGTTCGTGCGCACGCCCTCGCTGGGCCGCACGGTGGCGGCGCTGCTTGCGGCGGCCTTTGTCCTGCTGCTTGGAGCCAATGTGCTCACCTTCGCCATGGTGCGCCAGACCGCCGCCCTGCAGGCGGCCGTGGAGCACACCCAGGAGGTCCGGCTGACAGCCCAGCGCGTGCTGACCCTGACCGTCGACGCCGAGACCGGCCAGCGTGGCTATCTGCTCGCCGGACGGCCGCAGTATCTGGCGATCTACAACGAGGCGCTGGAAGCCCTGCCCGCCGAGCTCGACACGCTCGAGCGTCTGCTGGCCGACACTCCCGGGCAAAGCCTCAAGGCCCGCCGGATCCGCTATATCGCCGACGAACGACTGCTGACCCTGCGTCACGGGGTCGAGCTGGCGGCGACCGGCCGGATCGGGGAAGCGGTGTCGCTGATCCGTAGCGGCCGCGGCAAGATCCTGATGGACGCCATGCGCGCGGAGGTGGCGGCCCTCGACGCCGAGGAGGCGCGGCTGCTGGCCCTCCGCAACGCCGCCGCCTCACGCTCGGCGACCGCGACCCTTGCGGTCAATGCCGTGGCCGCTGTTCTGATCATCGCCCTTGCGGCGGTGT
This sequence comes from uncultured Brevundimonas sp., assembly GCA_964624025.1. Classification (GTDB taxonomy): domain Bacteria; phylum Pseudomonadota; class Alphaproteobacteria; order Caulobacterales; family Caulobacteraceae; genus Brevundimonas. The sequence goes on along the minus strand of CAZUXK010000002.1, from coordinate 33,883 downwards.
GTGTTTGGCTGGTGCGGCGCTATCTGGCGGATGTCGAGGCGGGGCGCGCGGCGCTCGATCGCGCCAATGTCGGGCTGGAGGCCACTGTGCGCAGCCGCACGGCCGACCTGCTGCGGGCGAACGAGGAGGTGCTTCAGGCGCGCGACCGCGCCGAGGCCCTGCTGCGCGAGGTCAACCACCGGGTTGGCAATTCGCTGCAGCTGGTGTCCAGCTTCATGTCGCTGCAACGCCGCGAGCTGAAGGACGAGGGCGCGCGCGCTGCGCTGCGCGAGGCCCAGGCGCGGATCGAGGCGGTCGCCCATGTGCACCGCCGGCTCTACACCTCGGCCGATGTCGCCGCTGTGGCCATGGAGGAGTATCTCGCCGGCCTGGTGGAGGAGCTGACCCGATCGGTCGGAGCCGGCGACCGGGCCGTCACCGTGACGCTCAGGGCCGAACCGATGCGGCTGTCGACCGACCAGGCAGTGTCGCTGGGGGTGGTGGTGACCGAGCTGGTCACCAACGCCGTGAAGTACGCCTACGGCCCCGGTCAGTCCGGAGAGATCCGGGTCCATCTGCTGGCCGAGGGCGAGCACCACGGCGTGCTCGTGGTCGAGGATGACGGCGCCGGCATGGACGGGGGCGCGCCCAAGGGCACCGGGCTGGGCGGCAAGATCGTCAGCGCCATGGCGCGCGGGCTGAAGTCGGCTGTGGAGTTCGATCCGTCGCACCGGGGCGTGCGGGCGCGGCTGGCCTTCGAGCGGTGCCCGTGCGGTTGACGTTCGGCCCGGAGGGCGACGGCTACCGCCCGCGCCCGGCGGCTTTTGGCCTGGCCGTGCGGGACGGACGTCTGGCCTGCGTCGAGATCGACCGGGGCGAGGGCCCCTACCTCGACCTGCCCGGCGGCGCGCTCGACGGCGAGGAACAGGAAGCCGAGGCCCTGACCCGCGAGTTCCGCGAGGAGACTGGCCTGGTGGTGCGCCCCCTGCAGCGGATCGCCGAGGCGGCGCAGAGGTTTCATCGCACGGACGGCGAGGCCCTGGAGAACCGGGCCGGATTCTGGGTGGTCGAGGTAACCGGAGAGGCGCCGGAAGGCCCGTGCGAGCCCGACCACCGGCTGGTCTGGCTGGAGCCGGGCGAGGCCTTGAAGCGGCTGCGGCACGAGGCTCACGCGTGGGCCGTGGCGGTCTGGCTGCGCCGCAGCTGAGCCATATGGAACGGGCCGCGCCCTGACCCGCTATCCCTGCAGGCGCCGCATCCGCGGTCGCTGTCCCAGCAGGAGACCTCCCATGAACGGTGACCGGATCGAAGGCGCGGCCAAGCAGGCCGGCGGCAAGCTCAAGGAAGGCGTCGGCAAGCTGACCGGCGACGAGAAGCTGAAGGCCGAGGGCCGCATGGACCAGGTCGAGGGCAAGGTCCAGAGCGCGGTCGGCGGGGCGAAGGACGCCCTCGACGGCAAGCGCGGCTGAAGGCCGCTCAGTCGTCGCGGCGACCGAGCCTCAGGCTGAGGCCGCCGCGCGAATCGCGTTGATTGACCGGCCGGCACTCGGAGCTGAAGCCCTCCGGGGTCGGCCGGTTGCTGCAGTCCTGTTCGACCAGCACCGGGGCGTCGGCCCCCGCGGCGCGCCGCTCCGGGCCGCAGACCACGCCGCCGCCGGCGTCGGCGGGCCGGCAGTTCTCGATCGACGCGGGCCTTAGCGCCGGCGGCAGGTCCTCGCCCAGCGCCGCCGCCAGCTGGCGTCGCACCCGGCCCTGACAGGTTTCCAGCGCTTCCTCCCCGCGGACCAGCGGGCTGCACTGCGCCCGCTCGTAGCCAAACGGATTGGTCAGGGCCCAGGCCGGCAGGGGCGCCGCCTCCGGCGCGACCGTCTGCATCAGGGCCAGGGTCAGCAGGGGGGCGAGCATGCGGGGCTTCCGGGGCGCGGCGACGCTATTTGACCAGGGCGCGCATGGCGGAATCAAGGCCGGCGAGGGTCAGGGGAAACATCCGCTCCTGCATCACCTCGCGCACCAGCCCCACCGACGCGGTGAAGCGCCAGTGCCGCTCGGGCACCGGATTGAGCCAGACGCACTTCTCCCACTGCTTGACGGCGCGGTTCAGCCAGACGGCGCCGGCCTCCTCGTTCCAATGCTCGACCGAGCCGCCCGGCATGGTGATCTCGTAGGGGCTCATGGTGGCGTCGCCGACGAACACGGCGCGCCAGTCGCCCGGGTACTTGTTGAGCAGGTCCCAGGTCGGCGTCTGCTCGCTGTGCCGGCGCCGGTTGTCCTTCCAGACGCCCTCGTAGAGGCAGTTGTGGAAGTCGAAGAACTCGAGGTTCCGGAACTCGGTCCGGGCCGCGGAGAACAGCTCCTCGCAGAGCTTGATGTGGGCGTCCATAGAGCCGCCGACGTCGAGGAACAGCAGGACCTTGATGGTGTTCCGCCGCTCCGGCCGCATGCGGATGTCCAGCCAGCCCTGGCGCGCGGTGCCGTCGATGGTGCCGTCGATGTCCAGCTCGTCCGGCGAGCCCTGACGGGCGAAGCGGCGCAGCCGGCGCAGGGCCACCTTGATGTTGCGGGTGCCCAGTTCGACCGAGTCGTCGAGGTTCCGGTACTCGCGCTTCTCCCAGACCTTGACCGCCCGGCCCTGCTTGCCGGGCCCGCCGATGCGCACGCCCTCGGGGTTGTAGCCGCCGTGGCCAAACGGGCTGGTCCCGCCGGTGCCGATCCACTTCGAGCCGCCCTCGTGCCGCTTGCGCTGCTCCTCCAGCCGCTTGCGCAGGGTCTCCATCAGCTCGTCGAAGCCGCCCATCGCCTCGATCTCGGCCTTCTCCTCGTCGCTGAGGTAGCGGTCGTTGAGCTGGCGTAACCAGTCCTCGGGGATGTCGGCGCTGACCTCCTCGCCCGCCCCGACCCGTTCCACGCCGCGGAACACCTGGCCAAACACCTGGTCGAAACGGTCGTAGTGCTTCTCGTCCTTGACCAGCACGGCGCGGGACAGGTGGTAGAAGTCCTCGACCGCCATGCCGGCGCCCGGGCCCACGACGCCGCGGTCCATGGCCTCCATCAGGTGGAGCCACTCCTTGGGCGAGACCGGCACCCGGACGTCGCGCAGGGCGGTGAAGAAGGGCAGGAGCATCAGAGGCTCGCCAATGCAGCTGACAAAGCGGGAATATCCTGGCTGGCTATAGCCCACAGCACGGCGAAATCGGCAGAACCATAATCGTGCGCCAGCCGGTGGCGCAGGCTGATCATGCCCCGCCAGTCGATCTCCGGGAGTTTCGAGATGACCGCAGGGGAAAGGCGGCTGGCAGCTTCTCCGATAAGCAGCAGGCGAAAGGCCGTCGCATCCCGCCGGAGGGGGTCGCTCTCGAAATCCGCCTGCGTGAGTCCGCCGGTGTAGAGCTCGATCAGGGCAACGGAGTGCCGGATGTCGATGATGAGGGCCAGATCAGACGACAACAGCGTCCCTCATCACGGCAGCCTTGATGTAGGGATTTCGGAGGCCGTCTGAAGTCAGGAGATCAACACTCAGGCCGAGCGAGTCCTGAATGTCTTCCGCGAGGCTGTAGAAGCGCAGGCCCAGCGGCCTCGACAGATCCACCAGCAGGTCCACGTCGCTGTCGGGTCCGGCCTCGTCCCGCGCATAGCTGCCGAACAGGCGCAGGTTAACGATGCCCTGCTCTTCCAGCCAGGGCTTCAGCTCGCGCAGTCGGGTGAGCAACTCCTCGCGGGTCATGCCTGCAGGATACCCTATCCCCGCCGCAGGATGAACTCGTCGTCGCGCCAGCTGCCGACCGGGTACTGGTACTCGCCGGCCTTCTCGAAGCCATGGGCGGCGTAGAGCCTCTGGGCCTTGAGATTGCCGCTCCAGACCCCGATCCACAGCGGCCCGGTCGTGTGCGCCTCCATCCAGTCGAGGGCGATCGCCAGCAGCCGCGTGCCGAGGCCGAGGCCCTGGGCGGCCTTGCCGACGTAAAGGCGGCGCAGCTCCATGTGGGTCGGTCGCGCCTCCGGATGGGGCAGGGTGTTGGGGCCGGCGTTGGCGAAGGCCAGCAGCTGGCCTTCGCGCTCGGCCACCCACCAGGCGGCGCCGGGCTCCTCCAGCTTCGCGGCGATGGCCTCGCGGCTGAAGCTCGCCGCGAGGAAGGGCGTCAGGTCGGCCTCGGGATAGGGAATGCCGAAGCCGTCGACGAAGGTGTCGAGAAAGGTCTGCCGGCCGAGCGCCCCAAGCGCGGCGGCGTCCTCGGGGCGGGCGGGGCGGATCACGGCGTCGGTCATGCCTCGCGCTTAGGCGCTCGGCCGACAGGCGACAAGCGCGCGGGGCAGGCCTAGAGTTCGGTCCATGAACGTCGCCGTCTTCAGCCATCCCGATATGATCGCCCACCAGCCAGGCGAGGGGCATCCCGAGCGCCCGGCCCGCCTCGCCGCGGTGATGTCGGCCCTGGCTGACGCCGGGCTGGACCGTGACCTGCGGTCAGCCTCCGAGGCCGCGGTGGCTGACCTGATCCGCGTGCATCCGCCGGTCCATGTCGAGCGCCTGCTGGCGGCCGGGCCGACCGAGGGGATCGCCGCCCTCGACGCCGACACGATCCTGTCGCCGGGCAGCGTGCGTGCGGCGCGTCTGGCGACGGGCGCGGCGATCGATGCGGTGCGCGCGGTGGCGGCTGGCGAGCTGGACCGGGCCTTCGCCGCGGTGCGTCCGCCGGGGCACCATGCGGAGCCCGACCGGGCCATGGGCTTCTGCCTGTTCTCGAGCGTGGCCGTGGCCGCCCGGGTCGCCCAGGCCGAGGGGCTGGCGCGGGTGGCGGTGGTCGACTTCGACGTCCACCACGGCAACGGCACCCAGGCGGCGTTCGAGGCCGATCCCACCCTGTTCCTCGGCTCGTTGCACCAGTGGCCGCTGTATCCGGGCACGGGCGCCGAGGACGAGACCGGCGTGGGCAATATCGTCAACGCCACCGTCGAGCCCCATGCCCCGCGCGAGCGCTGGCGGGCGGCCCTGACGGGGCGGCTGATGCCGGCGCTCGACGCCTTCGCGCCGGACCTGATCCTGATCTCGGCCGGGTTCGACGCCCACCGTCGCGATCCCCTGGCGCACCAGAGCCTGGAGGCCGAGGATTTCGCCTGGGCCACCCGCGCCGTGCTGGAGGTCGCGCGGGCCCGCTGCGGCGGCAAGGTTGTGTCCTCCCTCGAGGGCGGCTACGACCTTGAGGGTCTGGGCCGTTCGGCGGCCGCCCATGTGGCGGCGCTGGGCGAGGGGTAGGGGACGCCCATGAGTCTGATTTCAAAGGCCTGTCTGGCGTCTTATGGCCGCTGATCACCTTGCCTTGCAGGATGCGCCCGGGGCGACTCGGTCGCTCGCGCCCGTCCGCCCGGGCGCGATCATCCTCGCGCGACACGGCGAGCCGGCCCTGTCGCGCAAGTGTCTGATCAGCGCGCGCCAGTACGGCGACTGGTGGGGCCGGTACGAGGTCGGCGGCCTGCGCGCCGGCCAGACCCCGCCCCCGGAACTGGTCGCCGCCGCCGAGGGCGCCGGAGCCATCTACGCCTCCACCCGGCCGCGCGCTCTCGAGACCGCCGCCGCGATCTGCAACGGCCGCGAGGTGATGGTCGACGCCCTGTTCATCGAGGCGCCCCTGCCGCCGCCGCGCTTGCCTGACTGGATCCGCCTGTCGCCGCGCTGGTGGGGGGTGGTGTCGCGTTGCTGGTGGCACCTGTCGGATCGGCACCACCAGGAGGAGACCCGCGCCGAGGCCGAGGTCCGCGCCGAACAGGCTGCCCAGGTGCTGATCGGTCGCGCCGACACCGGCCAGGACGTGCTGGTGCTGGCGCACGGCTATTTCAATCACATGGTGGGCCGCCGACTGAAGGCGGACGGCTGGCATCTGGTCCATAACCAAGGCTTCAAGTACTGGTCGCAGCGGCGCTTCGAGAAGCGCTGATCCGCCGATGCCGCATTGCCGCCTCCGGCGGCGCCCTCTAGGGTCGGCCTCCAGACGCGCCGAGTTCTTGCCGCCCGCCCAGGACCATGACCGACACGCCCGCTCCTTCCGTTGTTCCCGCCGACCTCAGCTTCGAGGACGCCCTCGCCCAGCTTGAGCGGATCGTCGCCGAGCTGGAGTCCGGCCAGGCCCCACTGGAGCGCTCGATCGAGATCTATGAGCGTGGCGCGGCGCTGAAGGCGCACTGCGAGGCGCGCCTCAAGGCGGCCCAGCTGCGGGTCGAGCAGATCGTCGTCGGCGCCGGCGGCGAGGCCCGCGGGGTCGAGCCGGCGAGCTTCGGATGACGGCGGCGGCGACCATCAGCTGGGACGACTTCGCCCGGGTCGACATCCGGCTGGGCCGCATTGTCGAGGCTGAACCCTTCCCTGAGGCGCGCAAGCCGGCGTTCCGCCTCAAGATCGATTTCGGCCCGGAGCTGGGGGTGAAGAAGAGCTCGGCCCAGATCACCCGGCACTACGCGCTGGACCAGCTGGTGGGGCGCAAGGTCGCCGCGGTGGTCAACTTTCCGCCGCGCCAGATCGGACCCTTCATGTCGGAGGTCCTGACGCTGGGCTTCCCTGACGCCGAGGGCGAGGTGGTGCTCGTCGGCGTCGACCGGGACGCCGAAATCGGAGGGCGACTGTTTTGAGCGTGATCGCCATGCCGCCCTCCGCCCATGAGCGGGTCCGCCAGCGGGTCGCCGAGGTGGCCGACCTCGTCACCGTCGCGCTCGACGAACTGCTGCCGCGCGTCGAGGGCCCCGAGTCGCGCCTGACCGAGGCCATGCGCTATGCGGCGCTGGGGCCGGGCAAGCGGCTGCGGCCGTTCTTTGCCCTCGAGGCGTCGCGCTTCTTCGAGGTCGACGAGCGCGCGGTGTTGCGCGCCGCCTGCGCCCTGGAGTGCGTGCACGCCTACTCCCTCGTCCACGACGACCTGCCTTGCATGGACGACGACGACATGCGGCGCGGTCGTCCGACCCTGCACCGGGCCTATGACGAGGCCACCGCCGTGCTGGCCGGGGACGCCCTGCAGACGGCGGCCTTCGACATCCTGCTCGATCCCGAGACCCACGAGGACGCCGAGATCCGCTGCGAGCTGGCGGCGCGGCTGTCGCTGTCGTCCGGCGCGCGCGGCATGGCTGGCGGCCAGATGCTGGACCTGATGGGCGTGCGCGACGACCTGGGCGGCGTGGCGCGCATGCAGCGGCTCAAGACCGGGGCC
>CAZUXK010000002.1:0-26707 GCA_964624025.1 uncultured Brevundimonas sp. | reverse complement strand
GCTACGCCTTCGAGATCCCGATCATCATCGCCCGGGTCGGGGACCCCTACCGCGCGGCCCTGATGAACTTTGCCCACGACATCGGCCTGGCCTACCAGATCGTCGATGACCTGCTGGACGCCGAGGGCGACGAGGACCTGCTGGGCAAGGCGGCGCAGAAGGACGCGGCCCAGGGCAAGACCAACTTCGTCACCCTGCTGGGCGTCGATGCGGCGCGGCATAGGGTCGCCCATCTGGCCGATCAGGCGCGCGGCCATCTGGACCTTTTCGGCGCAGAGGCCGAAAACCTCAAGGCGAGCGTGGATTTCGTCCTGAAGCGACGCTCCTGAGGAAACGCCCCTCGCCACGAGGGGGTATAGTCAGCCGATAAGGCCCGAGCCGGAAACATCCGATCCATGTCCAAGACGCCGTTGCTCGACACCGTCCGCGTCCCCGCCGACTTCCGTGATTTCGACGCGCCCCGCCTGCGCCAGCTGGCCGACGAGCTGCGCGCCGAGACGATCGACGCGGTGTCGGTGACCGGCGGGCACCTCGGGGCCGGTCTGGGCGTGGTCGAGCTGACTGTGGCCCTGCACCATGTGTTCGAGACGCCGCGCGACATCCTGATCTGGGACGTCGGACACCAGTGCTACCCGCACAAGATCCTGACCGGCCGGCGGGACCGCATCCGGACGCTGCGGCAGGGCGGCGGCCTGTCCGGTTTCACCAAGCGGTCGGAGAGCGAATACGACCCGTTCGGCGCGGCCCATGCCTCGACCTCGATCTCGGCGGCGCTCGGCTACTGCGCCGCCCGCGATCAGCGCGGCGACACCAACAAGGTCGTGGCCGTGATCGGCGACGGCTCGATGTCGGCGGGCATGGCCTATGAGGCCATGAACAACGCCGCCGAGACCACCCGCCAGCTGATGGTGGTGCTGAACGACAACGACATGTCGATCGCCCCGCCGGTCGGGGGCATGAGCGCCTATCTGGCCAACCTGGTGTCCGGCGGCGCCTACCAGAACTTCCGCCGTTTCGGGAAACAGGTCGCTGATCACCTGCCGCGGCCCTTCCGCGACGCCGCCCGCAAGGCTGAGGAGTACGCCCGCGGCATGGTCACGGGCGGGACCTTCTTCGAGGAGCTGGGTTTCTACTACATCGGGCCGATCGACGGGCACGACCTCGACACCCTCGTGCCGATCCTGAAGAACGCCGCCGCGATCGACGACCGGCCGGTGCTGGTCCATGTCGTGACCCAGAAGGGCAAGGGCTACGCGCCGGCCGAGAACAGCGCCGACAAGTACCACGGGGTGGTCAAGTTCGACGTGGTCTCCGGCAAGCAGGCCAAGGCCATCTCCAACGCCCCGAGCTACACCAAAGTGTTCGGGACCGAACTGATCAAGCGCGCCGAGCGCGACCCGCGCATCGTGGCCATCACCGCCGCCATGCCGTCGGGCACCGGGCTGGACCTGTTTGGCCAGGCCTTCCCCAAGCGGACCTTCGACGTCGGCATCGCCGAGCAGCACGCGGTGACCTTTGCGGCGGGCCTGGCGGCGGACGGGATGAAGCCGTTCTGCGCCATCTATTCGACCTTCCTGCAGCGCGGCTACGACCAGGTGGTGCACGACGTCGCCATCCAGGGCCTGCCGGTGCGCTTCGCCATGGATCGGGCCGGTCTGGTGGGCGCGGACGGGGCCACCCACGCCGGCAGCTTCGACGTCGGCTATATGGGGGCCCTGCCCGGCATGGTCTTGATGGCCGCCGCGGACGAGGCCGAGTTGGCGGCGATGATCGCCACCGCCTGCGAGATCGATGACCGCCCCAGCGCCTTCCGCTATCCGCGCGGCGACGGCGTGGGGGTGGAGATCCCCGAGCTGGCGGCTCCGCTGGAGATCGGCAAGGGCCGCATCGTGCGCGAGGGAACGACGGTGGCCCTGCTGTCGTTCGGCACCCGCCTGCAGGAGACGCTCAAGGCCGCCGACCTGCTGGTGGCGCGCGGGGTTTCGGCCACGGTCGCCGACGCCCGCTTCGCCAAGCCGCTGGACGAGGCGATGATCCTGCGGCTGGCGCGCGAACACGAGGCGCTGGTGACCATCGAGGAGGGCGCCATGGGCGGCTTCGGCGCCTTCGTGCTGCAGATGCTGGCGGAGCGCGGGGCGCTGGATGCGGGGCTGAAGGTGCGCACCATGCACCTGCCGGACGTGTTCCAGGACCAGGACAAGCCGGATCTCATGTATGCCGAGGCCGGGTTGAACGCCGAGCACATCGCCGCCCGCGCCCTCGCGGCGCTCGGGATCGACCGGGCGGCCGGGGCCGTCCGCGCCTGACGCCTCGCCGGGCCGGTCGGCCTATTCGCAGCGCTTGAAGTAGCGTTCGATCTGCTCGACCGATCCCGACTGGGCCGCGAGCCCGACGCGCTCACCGCCGTCGTCCAGCGTCAGCCAGCCCAGCTCGCGAAAGCGGGTGAACACCGGCGCCGTCACCGGGGCCTCGGCCAGCAGCAGGACCTCGTTGTCGAGGTTGCTCGGCTCGGCGGTGGCGCGCCAGCTGCCCGTCACGCCGCCGGACTCAAGGCGGATCTCGGCCGCCGGTCGGGCGGCAGGCTGCAGCAGCGTCGTGCGGCCGCTGCCGGCCTGGCAGTCGAACTTGATCCTGAGGGCATCGGAGGTCTCGACGCCGAAGGCCAGCATGGCGCTGTCGCCATCGGCGTGGAAATGCCAGTCCTCCCCGGCCAGCGGCAGCGGCGCCGCCAGGCTGGCTGGCGCGACCGCAGGGCGTGGGGCACAGGCGGCGAGGCCGATCAGGGTCAGCCCGGTAATGGCGAAAAAGGCGCGCATGCGTGGTTCCCCGCTCAGCGGGCGCAAAGCTCCACCAGCCGGCGCAGCTTGGCAAGATGGGCGCGCGGAACGTGGATGACCTCGCTGCGGCCGCCGCTGTCGAGGGTCATCTGGCCGTCGGCGGCCATGGCGGTCACCACCGGATGATCGAGCGCCACCGCGGCGCGCAGCGCCTCGCCCCGGACGGCTTCCAGCTGGGCCGTGGCCGAGGCGTCCCCGGCGGCAAGCGTGGCGAAGGGCGCGGCCGGGCGAACGCCATAGACGGTCACCGCCAGGCGGTTCTGTCCGGGCGTACATTCCAGGGTAGCGCGTAACTGGTCGGTCTCCGGCACCTCATGGGCGAGGGTGATCGCCCCGCCGCCCTCGTAGAGACTCCAGGTCCAGCCGCTCTGGGCAGCCGCCGCGCCGGCCGTGGCCAGCAGCGCGGCTGTCAGGACGCCAGTCGTCGCCTCGCCCATGTCTGGCCCCTTCCTTCCGGTGAGCCAGCCAAGGTGGTCAGGTCCGGGCCGAAGCGCAATGGGCGAGAAACCGGCGGGCGAGACGACGCTCGCCGGCATCGGCCGGAATCAGGGTCCGTTCGTCGAGGTCGTTGACGACCGGCAGGCCCGCGCCGGACGCCAGTTGCGCCAGCGCCCGGTCGTCCTGCGGCAGGCGCAGGTCCACCAGCAGTTCGCCGTTCAACGGGTCGATCGGCCCCGTGGCGCTCGAGGCCTGCAGCAGGGCCGGACTGTCCGGGCGCGCGGGGCCATGGACGGTCACGCCGCTGCCGGGCGCGCAGGTCAGCATGACGGCGAGATGATCCGAGTTCGGCACGCCATAGGCCAGCTTGGCCAGGTCGCCCTCGTGGGTCAGTGTCCACGCCATGGCCGCGCTCGCGTCCGCCGCGCGGGGCTCGGTGCGGGCCGCCAGGGCCAGGGTCGCCAGAAGGGCCGTCGCGGGAATGAGAAATCGGAACATGGGTTGGCTCGCGTTCAAAGTCTTAACGCGAGGCGGGGGTGAGGGTTCACGGCTCCGCTTGCGTTCCGCCACGCTGGCGGCGCGCGGATGAACGCAAGCTGAGCCTTTTCGCCCGGCGGGCGAGCTGTGGTCAGAACGGCGAGAAGCGCTCGGCGAGGTTCTGCGCCGCCGGGGCGGCCTGCATGCGGCTGATGTCCCCGCGACCGCCGTACGAGATGCGCGCCTCGGCGATCTGGGTGTGGTCGACCGTATTGGCCGAGGAGATGTCCTCGGGGCGGACGATGCCGGCCACTGTCAGCTCGCGCACCTCGCGGTTGGTGCGCACTTCCTGCCGACCCTGGATGACGAGGTTGCCGTTCGGCATGACCGCGGTCACCACCGCAGCGATGGTGAGCTCGACCTGCTCGGAACGGCTGACCGTGCCCGAGCCGGTGGCGCTGGACTCGCCCTGCAGTCCGACCATGCTGGCGGGGTCGAAGCCGCCGGGGAAGGCCCGGCCGAGGCTGCTCTCCAGCCCGAACAGGTTGTTGACCCCGGCCGACATCTCGTTGCTGCGGTTGCGCTGGGTGGCGTTCGAGGTCTGGGCCCGGTCATCGATGTTGACGTTGACCGTGAGGATGTCGCCGACGCGGCGCGCCCGCTGGTCGCCGAAGAAGGTGCGCGCGCCCGTGCGCCACAGCGAGTTGGCGCTGGCGGGGCGGTTCTCCGGCGCGGCCAGCACCTCCTGCTGCACCGGCACGAGGGCGGCCGGATAGCCGATCGGGGCCAGCTCCGGCCCGCGGACGGCCTCGATCGCCGTGCTGCAGGCGGCCAGCGGCAGAAGGGCCATCACGGCCAGGAGCGACGGACGCAGGCGGGGCGATGCGGACATGGCGGGAACTCTCATCGGCTGGCGAAAACGGCGGCGTCGGCGCGCGCCTGCAGGGCGGCGGGCCCGGCGAGGGCGCGGCCCGGGGCCGCGGCGACGGCCTCGATCACGCGGCCGGACTGAAGGTTGAGCACCGGGACGGGCTGGCCCACCGCGGCGTTGCGCTGGGCGCGGCCGGTGATGGTCAGCCGCACGCCATCCAGCTCATAGATGACCTGGACGCTGTCGCCGCGCTGGATCACCGCGGCTCCCGGGGCGGCGCGCACCGGGGTCGCGGCCGCAACGACGGCGCCCGGCGTCGCCGCCGGAGCGCCGGCGGCCTCCGGACCGGTCGCCTCGGGCGCGCGGCGCACGACGATGCGGCGCAGGCCCTGGGGATTGGCCCAGTCCAGCCCGGCGGCGCGGGCCGCGGCCTGGACCTGGTGGGCCGGCAGCACCACCGACGGCCCGACGCGCTCGGCCACCAGCACCCCGGCGGCCGCGCCGGCGCCGTCGAAGATGTCGCCGAGGGTGACGCGGCCGTCGGCGTCCTGCGGGCTGGCGCGCAGAGTGACGGGATCGGCGAGCGCCGGCGACGCCGCCGCCGCGAGCAGGAGGGCGAGGAGGGCGCGCATCAGCTCTTCACCTGTCCGGTCACCTGCAGCATCTCGTCGGCGGTGCTGATGACCTTGGAGTTCATCTCATAGGCCCGCTGGGCCACGATCAGGGCGGTGATCTCGGACACCGCGTCGACGTTCGAGGCCTCGGTGTAGCCCTGCAGCAGCTGGCCGAAGCCGATATCGCCCGGCGCGCCGACGTTGGCGGGGCCGGAGGCGGCGGTCTCCAGCAGCAGGTTGTCGCCGATGGCCTCCAGTCCGGCCTCGTTGAAGAAGGTGGCGAGCTCCAGCTGGCCGACGATCTGCGGCTGCGGGTCGCCGTCGGTGCTCACCTGCACCTGTCCGGCGCGCGAGATGGTGATGTCGACCGCGCCCTGCGGGATGGTGATGTTCGGCTGCACCTCGTAGCCGTCGTCGGTCACCAGGGTGCCGTCAGCGTTGAGGGAGAGGTTGCCGGCGCGGGTGTAGGCCGTCTCGCCCGACGGCAGCAGAATCTGCAGGTAGCCGCGGCCGTCGATCGCCAGGTCGAAGGTGTTGCCCGTCCGGCTCGGCGAGCCCTGCTCGGTGATGCGGTAAACGCTTCCGGCCTTGACCCCGGCGCCGACCTGGATGCCGGTCGGAATGACATTGCCCTGGGCGGCCGACTGGGCCCCCATGCGCTCGACGTTCTGGTACAGCAGGTCCTGGAACTCGGCCCGCTGGCGCTTGAAGCCGACCGTGTTCATGTTGGCGATGTTGTTCGAGATGACCTCGACGTTGAGCTGCTGGGCGGTCATGCCCGAGGCGGCGGTTCTCAGCGCACGCATGGCGGTCTCTCTCCTTAGCTCGGCCGACCGAGGCGCTCGACGGCGCGCTTGGACAGGTCACTGGCGTTCTCGATCATCCGGGTGACGCGCTCATAGGCGCGCTGGATCTCGATCAGATTGGTGATCTCGAGCAGCGGGTTGACGTTGGAGCCTTCCAGCATGCCCTGGCGAATGCGGGCGTCGGGGGCGTCGACCGGCGCGGCGTTGGCGACGTTGCGGTAGAGGCCGTCGCCCCCCTTCTGCAGGACCGCCAGATTGTCGAAACGCACCACGCTCAGGCGGCCGACCGGCAGGCCGTTCTGGGTGATGATGCCGTCGGCGCCGACGGTGGGCTCGCCCTGGGCCGGGTCGAGCACAATCTCCGCCCCGTCGCCGAGCACCGGCAGACCGCCCTCGGTCAAGAGCCGGCCCTCGGGGTCGAGGGTGAAGGCCCCGTCGCGGGTATAGGCCTCGCCATTGGCGTCCTGCACCGTGAAGAAGGCGCCGTCGCCCTCGATGGCGAAATCGAGCGTCCGGCCGGTCTGGCTCAGCTCGCCCTGGCCGAAGTCGCGGCCGACGCCGTTGTCCAGAACGAAGCGCACGCCGCCGTCGACGGCGAAGTTGCGCGCCCGTGAGCCCACTTCCGCAGAGGTCAGAAGCTGCTCGACCTTGAAGCCGGTGGTGTCCGCATTGGCGATGTTGTTGGCCACGATGTCGAGCTCGCGGCGCAGCGTCAGCTGGCGGGACAGTCCGATGTAGGCGGCGTTTTCCACGACGAGGCGCTCCTTCGCCCTTCGTGTCGCAACCCCCGTGCCATGTCAGAAAAGGCAATTAAAACAGAGGCTGAGGGTTTCTCCGGCGGCGTCTCACCCGGCAGAAATTGCCGTCCCTAAACGCCTCGTTAACCAAAGCGGCCGCACCTTGCCCGGGTCGGATTCCGGGTCGCGGGCGCCATGATCAAGCTGGGCAAGAAAAAGGACGCCGCCGCCGAGGCCGCCCCTGCGGCCGAGGGCGTCGAGGGCGAGGACGCGCCCAAGAAGAAAAAGCTCCCGCTGCTGTTCATCATCATCCCGGCCGCCCTGGTGGTGCTGGGCGGCGGTGCCGGGGCCGCCTTCTTCCTGTTGCAGCCCAAGCCGGCTCCCGCCGAGGCCGAGGAGGGCGAGCACGGCGCCGAGAAGAAGGACGACGGCCACGGCGACGAGAAGAAGAAAAAGGGCGGCGACGAAAAGAAGAAGGACGACGGCCACGGCGGCGGTGACGCCGAGGGCGCGGCTGCGACCGGCGTGATCGCCGAGGGGCCCGACGGGGTCACCTTCTACACCCTGCCGCCGATGCTGGTGAACATCCAGAGCGCGGACGGCCGCCCGACCTTCCTCAAGCTGCGCCTGACGCTGGAGATGTCGGACTCCGAGGCGGCCTACAAGCTGCAGTCCGAGTATCCGCGTCTGAACGACATGTTCCAGGGCTTCCTGCGCGAGCTGCGCCCGGAGGACCTGTCCGGCTCGGCTGGCACCCACCAGCTGCGCGCCGAGATCCTGCGCCGGGTCAACCTCGTCGCCGCGCCGGCCAGGGCCGACGCCGTGCTGATCGAGGAGATGCTGATCCAGTGACCGATCAGCCGCTTTCCGATGATCCGTTCGGCGGCGGGGGCGACCCGACAACGACCGAGCGCGTCCTGAACCAGGACGAGATCGACAGCCTGCTCGGCTTCGATCTCGGCGGGGATGACAGCGCCGACAAGAGCGGCATCCGGGCCATCATCAACTCGGCGCTGGTCTCGTACGAGCGCCTGCCGATGCTGGAAATCGTCTTCGACCGGCTGGTCCGGCTGATGACGACCTCCCTGCGCAACTTCACCTCGGACAACGTCGAGGTCAGCCTCGACAGCATGAGCTCCATGCGGTTCGGGGACTATCTCAACTCGATCCCGCTGCCTGCCATCCTGGCGGTGTTCCGCGCCGAGGAGCTGGACAACTTCGGCCTCCTGACGGTCGACTCCAACCTGATCTATTCCATCGTCGACGTGCTGCTGGGCGGGCGCCGCGGTACGGCGGCCCTGCGCATCGAGGGGCGGCCCTACACCACCATCGAGCGGGTGCTGGTGCAGCGGATGGTCGAGGTCATCCTCGCCGACGCCCGGGCGGCCTTCGAGCCCCTGACGCCGGTCAACTTCAACCTCGACCGGCTGGAGACCAACCCGCGTTTCGCCGCCATCGCCCGACCCGCCAACGCCGCCATCCTGGTCAAGCTGCGCATCGACATGGAGGACCGCGGCGGCCGCATCGAGCTGCTGCTGCCCTACGCCACGCTCGAGCCGATCCGGAAGATGCTGCTGCAGCAGTTCATGGGCGAGAAGTTCGGCCGAGACAACATCTGGGAAAGCCACCTGGCGACCGAGCTCTGGACCACGGAAACCGAGGTCCGCGCCGTGCTGGACGAGCAGACCACCACCCTGGCCAAGGTGCTGGAGATGAAGGTCGGGGACACCCTGATCCTCAACGCCACGCCGGAAAGCGAAGTGTCGATCCGCTGCGGCCAGATTCCGCTCACCACCGGACGCATGGGCCGCAAGGGGCGTCACATCGCCGTGCGGGTCGAGCGTCCCATCAGCGTCGAGGCGGCCGCCGCCCTGGCCGGGAGACGTTCATGACGGGTCTGATCCTCGATGCGGTGCTGATGCTGCTGCTGGTCGCCGCCCTCGGCTATGGCGTGCGGCTGGAGCGCAAGCTGGCCACCCTGCGCCAGGGCCAGGCCGACTTCGCCAGGGCCGTCGGCGAACTGAACGCCGCCGCCGGGCGCGCCGAGGCGGCGCTGGGGTCGCTGCGCGCGGCCAGTCAGGAGACCGACCTGCTGCATGACCGCATCCTCAAGGCCCAGGCGCTGAAGCTGGAGCTGGAGACCCTGACGGCGCGGGCCGAGCGCAGCGCCGCCGCTGCACCGCCCGCGGCCCGTGCGTCGGCCCGGGAGCTGGACCGCGAGCCTGTCCTTCGCGAAGAGGGCCGGCCGGGCCGTCCCGCCCCGGGTTCGCTGGCCGAGCGGATCCAGGCCCTGGCTGCGGGCGAGGCCAACAGCCGCGACAATGTCCGCGCCATCGTCCAGGCCATGACCGCTAACCAAGCCGCGAAACAGAGCCTCAACCAGGCCCGACGCAGGCTGGACGATGACCTGTTCGCCGCCTGATCGTCCGCGCGCCTGACCCGTCTCCGGAACCCCGCATGAAGCTCCCCCGTCTCCTGCCCCTGATCGCGGTCGCCATAGGCGGCGTGGTCGCCGTCCGCGCGGTCGGCGCCGCGCCGGGCCTGTGGCAGGGCGCCCAGGCCTGGGCCGAGGAGCTGCCGGCGGCGGCGGCCGGCGAGGGCGGCGAGGGCGGGGCGGCCACCCCGACCGCCGCGGCGCCGCCCGCGGTTTGCGCCCTGACGCCGGAGCAGCTGGCCGAGCAGGCCGGCATCTCCCCGGCCGAGCTGCGCATCATCCAGAGCCTGTCGGCCCGGCGCGAGCAGCTGGACGCCCGCGACGCCGACTTCGCCACCATGCTGCCGCTGATGACGGCGGCGGAGCAGAAGCTGGCCGCCCAGGTCACCGCCCTGAACACCGTCAAGGCCGAGGTCGAGGCCCTGCTTGGCCAGGTTGACCAGCGCGAACAGGCCGAGATCGACCGGCTGGTGCAGGTCTATTCCGCCATGCGGCCGCGCGAGGCGGCGCGGGTGATGACGACGCTCGATGATGAGGTGCGCCTGCCCGTCGCCGCCGCGATGCGGCCCCGATCGCTGGCGGCGGTGATGGCCCAGATGGAGCCGGCCGCCGCCCGCGAACTGACCGAGAAGCTGGCCCGTCGCTTTGAAGCCCAGCAGCTGGCGGCCCGCGCCGCCGCCGCCTCGGCCCTGCCAACCGCCGCGACCGTCACGCCGCCTGCCGGCGCCGCCGCGACGCCGGCCGCGACTCCGCCCGTCGCTGCGGCAGGCGCTGCGCCGGCTGCCGCCACGCCGGCCGCCGCGACGCCCGCCGCGGCCACGCCGCGCCCGGCCCAGCGCGCTGCGCGTCCGGCCCAGCGCCCCGCCCAGCGGCCGGCTGCGGCCACGCCGCCGGCCGGCCCGCAGCCCTACGCCGCCGGGGCCGAGGCGCCAGCCGCCGCAGCGACGCCGCCGGCCCAGACGCCCGCCCAGGCCGCGCCGCGCCAGTCGGTGGAGTAGTTGGCGCCGGCCTCCGGGATGGCTAGGTAGCGGGCCCACCGTCGCCTGCCTTCGAGGTCGCCATGTCCGACACGCCTCCCGACCGCCTGTCGGTCGATCCCGACAGCCCTTTCCACGACGCCGCGGTGCTGGCGCGCGACGTGGGCGTCCGCTTCAAGGGCGAGGAAAAGACCAATGTCGAGGAGTACTGCGTCTCGGAGGGCTGGGTGCGGCTGGCCGTCGGCAACCGCGTCGATCGCCGCGGCAAGCAGCTGACCATCAAGCTGCAGGGCGAGGTCGAGCCGTTCTTCCGCAACGGCTGAGATCGCTTTACCCGGCGCGCCGGCGCCGATTAGGGTGCCGGCCTTCCTCCCTGCCGGAGCGCCGTCCGTGTCCCTGATCAGACCCTGCTGTCTCGCCGGTGTGGCGCTCGCCCTGCTGGCTGCGCCCGCGGCCGCCCAGGACGCCGCCGCCCTGCGCACGGCCGAGGCCCTGCGCGACCGCGCCCTGCAGGGCTCGGGCGCCTACGCCATCGTCGAGGACCTGACGACGCGCTTCGGGGCCCGTCCGGCCGGGACCGAATCGGAGCAGGCCGCCGCCCGCTGGGGCGCCGAGCAGTTCCGCGCCTGGGGCTTCCGCAATGTGGCGGTGGAGTCTTTCCCCCTGTCGGCCTGGCGCCGCGGCGAGGAGCGGGTCGAGGTGCTGTCGCCGGCCCCGCAGCGGCTGGTGGTGACGGCCCTGGGCGGCTCGATCGCCACGCCGCCCGGCGGGGTCGAGGGTGAGGCCGCCATCTTCCGCACGTACCAGGATCTGCTCGACGCCCCGGCCGGATCGCTGACCGGCAAGATCGCCGTCGTGCTGCAGGACACGCCGCGCGCCCAGGACGGGGCCGGCTATGGCTCCACCAGCGCCATCCGCTTCCAGGGGCCGACCGAGGCCGCGCGGCGCGGGGCGGTCGGCTTCCTGCTGCGTTCGCTGGGCACCCACGATCACCGCTTCGCCCACACCGGCGCCACGCGGGTGGGGGAGGGCACCATCCCCGCCTTCGCCGTGAGCCCGCCGGACGCGGAGCAGCTGCTGCGCCTGCGCGACGCCGGCCTCGGCCCGGTGCGGCTGCGGCTGGTCGCGGACGTGGGCTTCCTGGAGCCCTCGACCTCGCAGAACGTCGTCGGCGAGGTGGTCGGCGACGAGCGACCGGACGAGGTCATTGTCATCGGCGGCCACCTCGACAGCTGGGACCTCGGCACCGGGGCCATCGACGACGGGGCCGGGGTGGCGATCACCGCCGCCGCCCTGAAGCTGATCGCCGACCTGCCCGAGCGGCCGGCGCGCACCATCCGCGTGGTCTGGTGGGGCGCCGAGGAGGTCAGCCAGCCGCCGCCCGCCCAGGGCCTGGCCGGGGCGCGCCACTATGCCGAGACCCGTCGCGAGCAGGCGGCCAACCACGTCGCGGTCAGCGAAAGCGACTTCGGCGCCGGGCCGGTTTATGCCCTGGCCCTGCCGGCGGGCGCCGATCCGGCCTTCCGTGCGGCGGCGATGCGGGTCCTGACCCCGCTGGGCATCTATTTCGACGGCGAGCCGGCGCGCAGCGGCGGCCCGGACACCGGCCCGCTGGTGGCGCTGGGCGTGCCCGCCTTCCGCCTCGCCCAGGACGGGACCGACTATTTCGACACCCACCACACGGTGGATGACGTCATCGACCGCATCGAGCCGGAAAACCTGGACCAGAACGTCGCCGCCTGGGCCGCCTTCCTGTGGCTGCTGGCCGAGAGCGACGTCAGCTTCCGGCCGGCGGCGCAATGACCCCGCGAGCGTGGCGAAACTGGTAGACGCAAGCGACTTAAAATCGCTCGACCTCGGTCATGCGGGTTCGATCCCCGCCGCTCGCACCAACCTCCGCGTCAGCCCGACGCGCCACCATCAGCGGCCGCAGCCCGCTGCGCCTCTATCCAGGCCCGCATGCGCGTCTCGACGATGTCCATCGGCAGGGCGCCGGCGCTGAGCAGGTGGTCGTGGAAGGCGCGCAGGTCAAAGTCGTCGCCCAGCGCGGCTTCCGCCTCCGCCCTCAGCCGACGGAAGGTCAGTTCGCCGACCTTGTAGGCCAGGGCCTGGCCCGGATTGCCGATGTAGCGGTTGACCTCGGCGGTGATGTTCTGCGCCGACAGGGCGCTGTTCTGCTCGAAACACTCCCGGGCTTGCGCCTCGGTCCAGCCCAGCCAGTGGATGCCGGTGTCGACCACCAGCCGGCAGGCGCGCCACATCTCGTAGGACAGCCGGCCGAAGCGCTCGTAGGGCGTCCGGTACATGCCCATGTCATGGCCGAGGGTCTCGGCGTACAGGCCCCAGCCCTCGACATAGGAGGTGAACCATGAGGTCCGGCGGAAGTAGGGCGCCTCGGGCTGCTCCTGCATGAGGGCGACCTGCAGGTGATGCCCAGGCGTCGCCTCGTGCAGGGTGAGGGCGGGCATCTCGTAGAGCGGCCGTTGATCGAGTCGGTAGGTGTTGAGCACATAGGTGCCGGCCTTGCCCAGGGCCGCGCTGCCGGGGGTGTACCCCGCGGTCGCCGCCGTCGGGGCCGTCTCGGCCGGCGTCTCCTCAATCCCGTACGTAAGGCGCGGCAGCGTGCCGAAGATGCGCGGCAGGGCGGCGTCGGCGCGCCGGCTGATCTCCGCGACGATGCGGACGAGCTCCTCCGGGCTGCTGGCGTAGAACTGCGGATCGGTGCGCAGGAAAGTCAGGAAGTCCTGGAAGCTGCCCTGGAAGCCGGTCTCGGCGATGACCGCGTCCATCTCGGCCCGGATGCGCCGGACCTCGGACAGGCCGAGGGCATGCACCTCCTCGGGCGTCATGTCTGTGGTGGTGTTGGAGCGCACAAGGTAGCGGTAGTAGGCCTCGCCGTCCGGCAGGGTCCGGACCCCCAGCCCCGGCCGCGCGGCCGGCAGGAGTTCCGTCTCGAGAAAGGCCAGCTGCGCCTGCTGCGCCGGGACGATCTGCGCGTTGATGATCGCGAGGGCGCGCGCCCGATAGGCCGCGCGTTCGGTCTCGGGGATGGACGCCGGCAGGGTGTCGAAGGGCAGCAGCAGCGGGCTGCGCTCGACCGGACGGGCATTGGTGGCCCGGGCCACGGTGACTGAGCGCTCGATGATCTGGCGCGGCTGGGTCCAGCCGGTGGCGATGCCGCGTCGGCTGTTCTCGATGCCCTGACGGATCGCCCCCGCCATCTGGCCCATGCGGCTCAGCCAGGCCTCGGCGTCTTCCCGGCTGCGCAGCGGCGTGTTGCGTCCAAGACCGTCGAAGCCGCCGCCGCCGCCGCCGAGTCTGGCCCTGTCGAAGGCCAGGCTTTCGAGGTCGTCATCAATCGCGCGGAGCAGGAGGGCGAGGTTGAGTCGCTGGTCGTCATCCGCGAGGCGGTCCGGCGCGATCCGGCCGAGGTCGGCGCGAAGCTCCGCGAGGGCCTGCACCCGGGCCGCGACCGTGGCCGGGGAGGTGTCGCCAAGGCGGGACAGCGCCGCCTGATCGCCATTCTCGCCGGACGTCACGGGGTCGAAGCGGCGCTCGATGGCCTCGTGCCGGGCAAGCAGGGACGCCAGGTCAGGGCCCTGTCCGGCGTCGCCCCCCGTCTGTCCGAAGGCAGGCCCGCCAAGCAGCAACAGGGCGGCCGTGGCCGCCAGAACAGTTCGAGACATCATCCACCCCTGCCGTATTGATCAGCGATTCCGGTCTAGCACCGGGCCCCGGCGACAACCAGCGAGGGGGCGGGCCGGAGCGCTGGCCATGCAGAGCCGCATCCGGCGGATGTCGCCGGACGTAGCTTCGGATGAGCGGGGGATGTGGCGATGCGCAGGTTGGACACCGTTCGGCAGCTGGCGGTGCTGGCTGGAGCGCTGGGGCAGCTGTTGCTGCCGCCGCTGCTTTTCGCTGGAGGCTTCGAGGCGGGCGCGGCGTCTGCCCCCGTTCTCGTTGAGCCCAACCCGGCGGTCCCGGCCGGCTACGCCTTCGCCGTCTGGGGCGTGATCTACCTCGGCAGCTTCGCCTACGCCGTGCTGCAGGCCACGCCGGCGCGGGTGCAGGATCCTCTGTTCCGCCGGATCGGGGTTCTTACGGCCGCAGGCTTCGTCGCCTGCTGTCTCTGGCTGTTCGCCGCCCGTGACCTGCCCTGGGCGACGGTTCCGCTGATCGCCCTGATGCTGGGCGTCCTCGGAAGCGCCTTCGTGATCACCGCCCGGACGCCGGACTTGTCGTCGGCCCGTCGGCTGCTCGTGCTGGCGCCGCTGGGGGTCTATGCGGGCTGGCTGTCGGCGGCGACCTTCGTCAATGCGGCGGACGTCCTGCCGGGGTACGGCTTCAACCGGTTCGGCCTGACGGCGGACGCCTTCGGTCTTGTGGTGATCGCCGCCGCGGCCGCTACGGCCCTGACGCTCACGCTGCTGTCGCGCGGGGCCGTGGCCTACGTCCTGACGGTGCTTTGGGCCCTCGTCGCGGTGGCGGTGAACAACGGTCTCGATCTGCAGACTCCGCTCCTCCGGGCGACCGCCGCCGCGGGTGGCCTCGTGCTGGTCGCCGCTGCAGCCTGTTGGGTGCGCCGCCGTCCGGCCTGAGGCGGCGGGCTCAACTCCTGTTTCGACCGCCTCAAGCGGCCTTACCTGCCGGCGCAAACCCCGGCAGAGAGGGACCAACGACAGGGAGGCCCCATGAACAGAGCCCGCCGCGCGCGCATCGTCGCCACGCTCGGACCCGCCAGCCGCGCCCCTGGCACGGTCAAGGCCCTGGCCCAGGCCGGGGTCGACGTCTTCCGGCTCAACTTCAGCCACGGCTCGCATGACGACCATGCGGCGGCCCTGAAGGCCGTGCGCGGCGCCGAGCTGGCGCTGCAGCGGCCGCTGGGGGTGCTGGCCGACCTGCAGGGGCCGAAGCTGCGCCTCGGCCGCTTCGCCGAGGGGGCCATCGACATCGCGCCCGGCCACCGCATGCGCTTCGACCTCGACCCGACCCCGGGCGACGCGACGCGGGTGCAGATGCCGCATCCGGAAATCCTCAAGGCGCTGCGCACCGGCATGTCGCTGCTGCTCGACGACGGCCGGGTGCGGCTGAAGGTGGGTGAACGCACCGATGACTGGGCCGACGTGGAGGTGATCAGCGGCTCGAAGCTGTCCGACCGCAAGGGCGTGGCCGTGCCGGAAGCGATCATTCCGGTCTCGGCCCTGACGCCCAAGGACCGCGAGGACCTGGCCTTCGCCCTGCGCATCGGCGTCGACTGGGTGGCCCTCAGCTTCGTACAGAAGGCCGAGGACATGGCCGAGCTGAAGCGGCTGGTGGCCGGCAAGGCCGCCTGCCTGGCCAAGATCGAGAAGCCCCAGGCGCTGAAGGACCTGCCGGCCATCCTCGACTATTCGGACGGGGTCATGGTCGCCCGCGGCGACCTCGGCGTCGAGCTGGAGCCCGAAGAGGTGCCGGTGGCGCAGAAGCAGATCCTGCGCGCCGCCCGCCAGCGCGGGGTGCCGGCCATCGTCGCCACCCAGATGCTGGAGAGCATGACCTCGGCCCCGGCCCCGACCCGCGCCGAGGCCTCGGACGTGGCCAACGCCGTCTATGAAGGCGCCGACGCCCTGATGCTGTCGGCCGAGACCGCCTCGGGCGACTATCCGCTGGAAGCGGTCACCATCATGAACCGCATCATCGAGCGGGTGGAGCGCGACCCGCTCTGGCCCAGCCTGATGGACGCCGAGCACGCCGGCATGGACGAGCACGACGTCGACGCCCTCGTCGCGGCCGCGCGCAAGGCCGGCGAGGCCCAGTCCACGGCCTGCGTCGTGGTGTTCACCACCCTTGGCGGCACCGCCCGCCGCATGGCCCGCGAGCGGCCGCTGCATCCGGTGCTGGCCCTCACGCCGAACGCCGACACGGCCCGGCGACTGGCGCTGGTCTGGGGGCTGGAGCCGCGGCTCGGCCGTCAGCCGGCCTCGCTGGAGGAGGTGACCGACGACGCCGTCAACGCCGCGACCCAGTACGGGCTGGCCGGACCGGGTCAGCGCATCCTGATCCTCGCCGGCACCCCGTTCGGCGCGCCCGGCGCCGCCAACCTGCTGCGGCTCGCCCATGCGCCGACCCAGCCGAAGCCGCGCGGGCGGAAGAAGAGCTAGCCCGTGCGGTCCGCCAGCTGGCGCGAGATCCGGTCCAGCTTCTCATGGAGCTGGGCCACCTCGGCCTCGGCCTTGACGTTGACCTCATAGTCCAGCTGGGCGCTCAGCCGGTCCTTCGCCGCCTGCCGGTTCTGCGACATCATGATGATCGGCGCCTGGATCGCCGCCAGCATCGACAGCAGCAGGTTGAGGAAGATGAAGGGGTAGGGGTCGAACCGCTCCGGCTGCGGGAGGAGCAGGTTCAGCGCCGCCCACACGACGAGAAACAGGGCGAAACCGCCGACAAAGCCCCACGACCCGCCGATCGAGGCCACACGATCCGCCATGCGCGCGCCGAACGACCTGCTCTCCTCGAAAGCCATGTTGGGATCGCGCGTCTCGCTGCCCCGCGCCAGCAGGCGATGCACCAGCCGTCGGTCGCGCTCGCTGAGGCGCACATGGCCGTCGGCCAGTTCCTGTCCGAGACGCCTGAGCTCTTCATCCATGCGCCGAGGACGCGCTGAGTCCCGGCTGGCCGCAAGCCGGATCAGCGCCCGGTCACCACCTTGGCGAACAGCAGACTGGTGGTGTCGATGACGGCTTCCAGCGGCGTGTCGCCCCGCTGCAGCAGCCGCAGGCCCGCCGCCGCGGCGTCGACCATGCTGGCCGCCTCATAGGAGGCGAGGCGGGGATCGAGGCGCGGATCGTGCCGGCCGTTGGCGCGGGCCTGGGCGATCTTGCGCTCGATGGCCAGGTGCACCCGGCGCAGGCGGCGAATGCGCTCGGTGGCGAAGGCGTCGTGGCCCTCGTCGGCCAGGGCCGTGCCGATGCGCAGCACCGGGCCGTGCTCGGCCCAGATGTCGACCACGGCGGTGACATAGGCGCGGGCCTGGTCGAGGGCGCGCTCGCCTGACCAGTCGGCGTCGAACAGGGGCGTCAGGGTCTGGTAGGGGGCGCCGGCCGCCTCGCACAGGACCAGCACCGGTTCATCCACGGTCTTGAAGTAGGTGTAGAAGCTGGGGGCCGAGACGCCGGCCGCCCGGGCGATGTCCGCCGGCCGCAGGTCGGCCAGCTGGTGGCTTTCCAGCAGGCTGCGGGTCGCCGTCAGGATGGCCTCGCGCGTGCGGCCGCCGCGTCGCCCGATGCGATGGCCCAGCTTGTTGACCGGCCGCGCGCCGTCCTCGCCCATGCTCGTCTCCCGGTCCCAGATTGGCCGCGCCCGTTCGCAAGTGCAACATGAACTGTGGCCGGCTGCGGCGTCGGGGTCGGGACGGCACCGCTGGAATCCGGGGCCGATCCGGCGTAACCGTCCGCACCGTTCGCCGACGGAGACGCCATGCCGACCGCCTTCCACAGCCGCATCGCCGCCGAGCTGGCCGAGATCGACGCCCAGGGCCTGACCAAGCCCGAGCGGGTGATCCACTCGCGGCAGGGGCCGGTGATCGAGACGGGCGGTCGCCGGGTGCTGAACTTCTGCGCCAACAACTATCTCGGCCTCGCCGGCGACAGCCGCGTGGTCCAGGCCGGCGACCGGGCGGCGGAAGCCTACGGGGCCGGCACCGCCTCGGTGCGCTTCATCTGCGGCACCCTGGGCATCCACAAGACGCTGGAGCGGGCCATCGCCGACTACCTCGGCTTCGAGGACGCGATCCTGTTCGCCGCCGCCTTCGACGCCAACGGCGGCCTGTTCGAGCCGCTGTTCGGCCCGGAGGACGCGATCGTCTCGGACAGCCTGAACCACGCCTCGATCATCGACGGGGTGCGGCTGTGCAAGGCGAAGCGCTACCGCTTCGCCACCTCGGACATGGCCGACCTCGAGGCGCAGCTGGAGCAGGCCCGCGCCGACGGCGCCCGCGACATCATCATCGCCACCGACGGCGCCTTTTCGATGGACGGCTACATCGCCCGGCTGCCCGAGATCCGGGCCCTCGCCGACCGCTACGACGCCCTGGTCATGGTCGATGACTGCCACGCCACCGGCTTCCTCGGGCCGCAGGGCAAGGGCTCGTTCGCCCATCACGGCGTCACCGTCGACATCGTTACCGGCACCTTCGGCAAGGCGCTGGGCGGCGCCATGGGCGGCTTCATCTGCGCCCCCGCGCCGGTGGTCGAGCTGCTGAAGCAGCGGGCCCGGCCCTATCTGTTCTCCAACGCCCTGGCCCCGTCGGTCTGCGGCGCCAGCCTCGAGGCGATCCGCATCGCGCAGGGCGAGGAGGGTGACGCGCTGCGAACCCAGCTGGTCGCCAACGCCGCGCGCTTCCGTGGGGCCATGACCGAGGTCGGGTTCAACCTGCTGCCCGGCGAGCATCCGATCATCCCGGTCATGCTGGGCGACGCCCGGCTGGCCCAGGACTTCGCCGCCCGCATGCTGGAGCTGGGCGTCTATGTGATCGGCTTTTCCTTCCCCGTCGTGCCGCGGGGACAGGCGCGCATCCGCACCCAGATGTCGGCAGCGCACACCTTTGACCATATCGACGAAGCGGTCGCGGCGTTCACGACGGCCGGACGCGAGCTGGGGGTGATCTGAGTTTCCCTCTCCCGGTGGGAGAGGGCTTGAGCCTCCGAGAGCGCAGCGATCGGCAAGGCGAAAGGGTGAGGGGTTACGGCGGGCAATCGTTAGGCACCGTACGCCCTCACCCCAACCCCTCTCCCCCCGGGAGAGGGGCTTTGGAACAGGAGTGATCCGATGACGCCGATGATGAAAGCCCTGGCCAAGACCCGCCCCGCCGAGGGGCTGGAGCTGATCGAGGCGCCAATCCCCGAGGCGGGGCCCGAGGATGTGCTGATCCGCGTGCACCGCGCGGCGGTGTGCGGCACCGACATCCACATCTGGAACTGGGACGAGTGGTCCCGGAAGAATGTGCCGGTGCCGATGATCACCGGCCACGAGTTCGCCGGCGAGATCGTCGCCATCGGCCGGGACGTCGACCGGCCGCTGAAGATCGGCCAGCGGGTGTCGGTCGAGGGCCATGTCATCGACCTCAATTCCGAGGCGGCGCGGGCCGGCCACTTCCACCTCGATCCGGCCACCCGCGGCATCGGCGTCAACCGCCAGGGCGCGTTTGCCGAATTCGTCGCCGCCCCCGCCTTCAATGTGATCGAGCTGCCCGAGGACGTGCCCTACGAGATCGGGGCCATCCTCGACCCGTTCGGCAACGCCGTGCACACGGCGCAGCAGTTCGACCTGCTGGGCGAGGACGTGCTGGTCACCGGGGCCGGGCCGATCGGCATGATGGCGGCCGCCGTGGCCCGTCACGCCGGCGCCCGCACCGTGGTGCTGACCGACATCAACGACTTCCGGCTGGAGCTGGCGCAGAAGGTGGCCCCCGGCGTCCGCACGGTGAACACCACCCGCGAGGACCTGCACGACGTCATGAAGGAGCTCGGCATGAAGGTCGGCTTCGACGTGGCGCTGGAGATGTCCGGCTCGCCGATCGCCTTCAGGCAGTGCGTCGACACCCTGATCATGGGCGGCGGCCTGGCCATGCTCGGCATTCCGTCGAAGCCGATGGAGACCGACTGGGGCGCGATCATCCTCAAGGCCCTGACCATCAAGGGGGTCTACGGCCGGGAGATGTTCACCACCTGGCGCAAGATGCTGGGCCTGCTGAAGGCCGGCCTCGACCTGACCCCGCTGATCACCCACCAGTACCCCTACCAGCGGTACCGCGAGGGCTTCGAGGTGATGAAGGCCGGCCAGTCGGGCAAGGTGGTGCTGGACTGGGCGGCCTGAGGGAGCGGCCGGGGTCGCCTGAGGGGGCGTCCCCCCGTCTCGCACCCTGCAAGCCGTTCGCCATTCCCGCGCCGTCACCCTCGGGCTTGACCCGAGGGTCGGGCGGCCCGTCGCACCACGGTGGGGCGAGGTCGCCGTCGGCGCCCTCTCGGGCTGCCGGGAGACTGCTGGGCCCCTCGATCCTCGGGTCAAGCCCGAGGATGACGGGGGAGGGCATGAGCCCGGTGGCGCCGCCCCGCACCGCCCGGGCTTGACCCGCCGCCTGCCGACGCGCGACGAGGCCGCATGAACTATCGCCACAGCTTCCACGCCGGGAACTTCGCCGATCTGGTGAAGCATGCCGGGCTGCTCAGCCTGCTGCGGGCGCTGGCGCCGCGCGGGCCCCTGACGGTGGTCGACACCCACGCCGGCGCCGGGCTGTACGATCTGGACGGCGATGCGGCGCGCTCGAAGGAGGCCGAGGCCGGGGTGCTGAGGCTGATGCAGGCGGCCGAGCTGCCCGCCCCTCTGGCGCGGCTGCGGACGGCGGTGCAGGCGCTCAATCCGGACGGCCGCACGCGCTGGTATCCCGGCTCGCCGCGGCTCGCCGCCGCCGCCCCGGGCGTGGAACGCTACACCGGCTTCGAGCTCAACCCGCCGGTCGCCGACGCCCTGGCCGAGGCGCTGGCGGAGGTCCCTTGCGCCGCGGCGACGCCGGGGGACGGTTACGAGCTCGCCCCGATCGCCTGCAAGGCGCCCGGCCTGCTGTTGATCGACCCGCCGTTCGAGCGGCCGGACGACTATCTGCGCGCCGCCGCCTGCGCCGCCGAGGCGCGCCGCCTGCGGCCGGGCGTGGTGGTGGCGATCTGGACCCCGCTGAAGGACCTCGAGACCTTCGACGGTTTCCTGCGGGCCCTGTCGGCGGCCGGCCAGACCGACGTGCTCGTGGTCGAGGCGCGGCTGCGGCCCCTGACCAATCCGATGAAGATGAATGGCTGCACCCTGACCCTGATCGGCGCGCCGCCGGCGGTCGAGGCCGAGCTTCAGACGATCACGGACTGGGTGGTCGGGACCCTCGGCGATCCCGGCGGCCGCGCCCGGGTCTGGCGGCCCTAACCCGCGGTTCGCGCCAGCTCGACGATGACCGGGCTGTGGTCCGAGCCGGTCGGGCGGCCGAGGCGGCGCGACACCACCATGAGCTCGGGCGAGGCCCACAGGTGGTCGATGGCGATGCGCGCCGGGGGCGGGGCTGCGGCCGGCCAGGTGCCGGGCCAGGCCGGGGCCGGCGTCAGGCCGAGGTCGCGGATCTGGCGGCCGATGCGGGTGGTGGTGACGCTGTTGAAGTCGCCGGCGACGATCACCGGGCCCGGCGCTGCGGCGATGCGGGCCTCGAGGGCCATGACCTGGGTGATCTGGCCCCACTGGTACTCGAACGGCCAGGGGCGGGTCAGGTGAGTGGCGAAGACGCTGACGGGCCCGAGCGCGGTCGCGACCCGCGCGCCGCGGGCCGACAGGCCGTCGTTCCGGTCGGTCAGGGCCTGCAGCGGGCGGCGCGACGCCACCAGATTGTCCCGCACGCTGAGTGGCGACGGGGCGCGATAGGGGTGATCCGCCAACAGGGTGTCCAGCGCCTCGCCCATCGCTGGTCCCACCTCGACCAGCACCACGATGTCGGCGTCGGCCGCGGCGATCGAGGCGGCGACGCGCGCCAGGTCGGTGTTCTCATAATGCAGGTTGGCGACATAGACGGTCAGGCGTTCGCCGTCGGCAGCGGGGGCGGGCCGCGGCGGCGCCACCTGTCCCCAGAGCGCCGCGGCCAGCAGCGCTGTGGCGAGGCCGGCGCTCAGGCCGGCGAGACGCAGGCGGAACAGGGCGGCCAGGACGAGGCCCGCGAGGGCCGGGATCAGGGCCGGAGCCGGAAACTGCGCCAGCAGGTCGACCCAGCGATGGCCGACGCCGGACAGGGCTGCGAGACCGATGCCGGAGGGGCCGCACAACAGCAGCGCAAGGCCCGCATCGGCGACCCGTCGTCCCAGGTCGCCTGGCGGCCACTTCGAGGGCTTGAACAACGGTGATGCTCCGGCGTTAAGCTGTCCGCCTCGGTCCGGCGCGGGCCCGGGGAGGACGGCATGCCGAAGAAGACCATCGCCGATATCGAGAAAATCTGGTCCGGTGTCGAGGGCGTGAAGAAGCTCTCCGACCGGGTGGTCGGAATCGGGCCGTTCGGCGTCGGGCTGGACGGTCTCCTGACCTGGATCCCGGGTCTCGGTCTGGTCTATTCGCTCGGGGCGGGAGCCTATCTGATGGTTCAGGGCGTGCGGGCGAAGGCGTCGCCGCCCACGCTCGTTCGGATGTTCGCCTATCTGGCGCTCGACAGCGCCACCACCGAGCTGTTTCTGGTCGGCGACGTGGTCGACTTCTTCTTCCCCGGTCACCTGATGGCGGCGAAGGCCCTGCAGGCCGAGATCGAGCGGACCCACTGGGTCGAGGCCAGCGAGCGCGACGCCCGCGCCTCGGGTGAGCACGAACAGCATCTCGAGCGGGTCCGCACCGACCCGAAGCTGAAGCGGATCGTCTACCTGCATGACTGACGGGTTGACGCCTGCGCCGCCGCCAAGCCATGTGCGGGCTCGCAACCTGACGAGCCCATGGCGACGACCCTGACCCGAGACGATCTGGCCCTCGCCCTCGCCCGTGTGGCGGAAGGGGACCGCGCCGCCTTCCGGCAGGTCTACCAGGCGACGTCCGCGAAACTGTTTGGCGTTTGCCTGCGTATCTTGCGTGATCGTCAGATCGCCGAGGATGTGTTGCAGGACGTCTATGTCACCGTATGGAGCCGCGCCGCCGGCTTCGACGCCGCCCGGGCCAGCCCGATCACCTGGCTGGCGACAATCGCGCGCAACCGTGCGATCGACCGGCTGCGGCAGGCCCGGCCGCTGCGCGACGCCGCCCCGGTGGAGGTGCTGGCCGAGGTCGCCGACGGGGGTCCGGGGCCGGAGGCCGAGGTGGTCGGCGCGGGCGAGCGCCGGCGGCTGGAGTCCTGCCTCGACCAACTGGAGGACCGCGCCGCCGCGGCCATCCGCACCGCCTTCTTTGATGGCGTGACCTATGACGCCCTGGCCGCGCGCGCCGGCGTGCCGATCGGCACCATGAAGAGCTGGATCCGGCGCGGCCTGCAGCGCCTCAAGACGTGTCTCGAGCCATGACCGACGTCCCGCACAGAGACGATGGCGAGACGCCGGACCTGGCCGCCGAGCTGGCTCTGCGCCTGCTGGACGGTCCGGAGGAGGCCGCCGCGCGCGCCCGCGTCGCCGCCGACCCGGCCTTCGCCGCCGAGGTCGCGGCGTGGGAGGCCCGGCTGGGCGGCCTGATCGACGAGGTGGCGCCGGCGCCGCCGCCGGAGGGGCTGTGGGGCCGCATCGACGCGCGTCTGCCCGCCAACGACGATCGCAAACTTGTGTTCTGGCGCGCCTGGGCGCTGGGCGCGACCGGCCTGCTGGCTGCCAGCCTGGCGACGGTGGCGGTTCTGGTGGCCCGCCCGGCCCCCGCGCCTGTGGCCCCCGCCGCTCCGGTCGAACAGCAGGTCACGCGGGTCGCCACCCTGCGTCTCGAAAGCGGGCAATCCGCCCTGATCCTCGCCTACGACCCCGAGACCGGGATGTTGTTCGCCTCGCCCACCGACGTCATGGCCGGCGATCCGCGTGTGCCGCACCTGTGGCTGATCGGGTCGGAAGGCGGCGCGACCCTCGTCGGGCCGATCGATGGCGTCGCCGTCTCGCGCATGGCCATGCCCGAGACGACCGCGGCCCGGGTGCGCGGCGCAGTCGCCGTCGCCGTGTCGATGGAGCAGCCGGGGCACACCCCGGCCATGGACCGCCCCGACGGTCCGGTGGTCGCCTCCGGCGAGCTCGAACGCCTCTGACGCATCCGCCGGGCGACCGGCGACGTAACTGCTGACGGTTGCGCGCCCGTTCCCGGCTTCGGTCGGGGGGCGCCCGGCCCGGCGGGGAGGCCGACCCAGCCCTTCCACAGGTCTCCCCGCCATCCGTCCTTGCGCAGGCCCCGGCGGCCCCGCCTTCCTGTGATCCGGCGAGAACCTGACCGGAATCCGCGCGCCGGGCGACCGGCAGCGCCCTGCGCCGACCCGCCCTGCCGGTCCGATCAGGCTGGCGTTCCAGACAGGAGCGCCCCATGCCCGACGATCTCAGTCCCCGCCTCGCCCTGCCGCTCGTGGCGGCGGGGCAGCTGCAGAAGCACATCACCGTCAATGAGGCCCTGACCCGGCTGGATGCGCTGGTGCAGACCAGCGTGCACAGCCGCACGGCGCCGCCGCCCGCCAGTCCCGTCGAGGGCGATCTCTACATCGCCGCGGCCGGCTGGCCGGTCCCGCCAGGCACGCTGGTGCGCTTCGACGTTCCGGACTGGCGCCCGCTCGAGACGCCGGAGGGACTGCGCGTCTGGGTGCAGGACGAGGGGCGACTGTGGCTGCGGCAGGACGGCGGCTGGGTCGAGCTCGGCCGGCGACTGGGGGAGGTGCAGGCGCTGTCCCGGTTCGGACTGGACGCCACGGCCGACGCGGCCAACCCCTTCCTCGCCCGGCTCAACAGCGCCCTCTGGACCGCCCGCCCCCCGGATGACGGCGGGACCGGCGACCTGCGGCTGGTGTTCAACAAGTCCGCGCCGGACCGGGTGCTGTCTCTGCTGTTCCAGAGCGCCTGGGGCGGGCGGGCCGAGCTCGGCCTCATCGGCGACGAGGCGTTCAGCCTGAAGACCAGCGCCGACGGCGGCGACTGGCGTGAGGCGTTGCGCGTGCTCCCGGAGAGCGGCCGGGTTGTGGCCCCGGCCGGGGCGGGCCGGGCCGAGCGCTGGCTGATCACGGCCAGCGGAACCTGGACGCCGCCGGCATGGGCCCGCCTGCTGCAGATCGAGGCGGTCGGCGGGGGCGGCGGCGGTCTGGACGGCGCTGCAGGCGGCCTCGGCGGGGCGCCTGGCGCGCATCGGTCCCGGTGGCTGGCGGTCGATACCCTCAATGGGCCGCTCCAGATCAGCCTCGGGACCGGCGGCGCGGCCGGGGACGGCGGCGGCGACACCACCGTGGCCGACGGCGGCGGCGTGCGCCTGCGCGCCACCGGCGGGGCGGCCGGGGCCGCTGACGGACATGACCAGCCAGAGGATCCCGGCGGGGGCGGCGTCGGGGCGACCTCGACCCGCACCGCAGCCGCCGGCGGCGCGGGCGCGACGGCCCGGGGCGTGGATGGCGCGGCGGGCGGCTCGCCCGGCGGGGCGGGAAGCGTCTCGGCGGACGGTCTGATCGGCGGCGGCGGCGGGGGCGGGAGCCTCGGTCAGGCCGGCGCGGCGGGCGGTCCGGGGGCGGGCGGCGGGGGCGGCGGCGCCGCGGACGGTCCCACCCCGGCAGGGCCCGGCGGCGCCGGCGGGCCCGGTCGCGTCCTCATTCTCGCGGCGGGGTGAGCCATGGGGCCGCACGATGACCTTTTCGACCTGCTGCCGCCGCTGCTGGAGCTGGACGACGAGCCCGCGCCCGGCCGGCTGAGCCGGGCCGATCTGGAGGCAGAGGCCGGTCCCGGCTGGACCTGGAGCCGCCCCGATCTGGATGACGGAGACGACGCATGACGACCCTGCAGGGGCTTGGCCTCGCCGAGGGGCGCTGGCTGTGGCGCCGGCTGTTCGTGTTCGCCGTGACCCTCGGCGTCTGGCGGCTGCTGGCGGATGTGGTGGCGCGCGCGCCGGCGGCCGATCTGCGCAGTCTGGCGCAACATCTCATCGGCCTGCTGGCCCTGGTGCTGGTGCTCTATCTGGTGGCCCCGACGGCGCAGCAGCTGGTCGAGCTGGCCGCCGCCCTGCGCCTGCGCGCGCTGGAGCGTCGCCCATGACGGCGGCATCCGCGAAGGGCCTCGACGCGCGCAGCCGCGCCCGCCTCGCCGGGGTCCATCCGGCGCTGGTCGACGTCGTCGAGGCGGCGGCGCGCCTCAGCCCGGTGCCCTTCATCATCACCGAGGGGGTGCGCACGCCGGCGCGGCAGGCGGTGCTGGTCAAGGCCGGGGCCAGCCGCACCCTCAACAGCCGTCACCTGACCGGCCATGCCGTCGACGTGGCGGCGCGGGTCGATGGCCAAATTCGCTGGGACTGGCCGCTCTATCCCCGCATCGCCGCGGCCTTCAAGGCGGCGGCCCGGGCTCAGGGGGTGGCCCTCGTCTGGGGCGGCGACTGGCCGCGTCTGCGCGATGGCCCGCACTTCGAGCTGGACCGGAGGGCCTTCCCGTGAAGCCGCCGCTGCTTCTGATCCGCCGCCTGTCCGGCCCGGCCCTGCGCTGGCTGGCCGCGGGCCTGCTGGCGCTGGCCCTCGCCGCCGCCGCGGTCTCGTTGGCCGGCAGCCTCGGCCTGCGCTGGGATCCGTTCGACCGGCAGGCCCGGCGGCTGGCGCGCGCCGAGACGGAGGTCGTCCGGGCGCATGAGGACGTCGCCCGCGCCACCGCCTTGCTGCAGGCCGAACGCGACCTGGCCCGCCGGGCGGCCGACGCCGCCGCCCGCAGCGCTGCAGCTGCCGATGGCGTCCACCGTCTCGAAATCTCCGCCCGAGGAGCTCCCGATGCCTTCCAGCCGCTGCCTCCCGATCGCCTCGCTCGCCTGCGCGCTCATGATCGCGAGCTGTGCGAGCTCGCCCCGG
>CAZUXK010000001.1:54646-82912 GCA_964624025.1 uncultured Brevundimonas sp. | reverse complement strand
GGAGGCGCAGTCCGGCGGCATCTTCGACCTGGTGGCCAAGTTCGCCGGCTACGGCTTCAACAAGTCCCACGCCGCCGCCTATGCGCTGATCAGCTTCCAGACCGGCTGGCTGAAGGCCAACCATCCGGTCGAGTTCATGGCCGCCTCCATGAGTCTCGATCTGTCCAACACCGACAAGCTGGCGGTGTTCTACCAGGACGCCCGGCGGTTCGGGGTCAAGGTCATCGCCCCGGACGTCAACCGCGCCTCGGCCGACTTCGACGTGGCGTACGATGAGGCGGGCGAGGGAGCGGTGCTCTACGCCCTCGGCGCCATCCGCAACGTCGGGCTGGAGGCCATGCGCCATGTGGTCGAGGTGCGCCAGACCGGCGGTCCCTTCGCCGACATCTTCGACTTCCTCGAACGGGTCGATCCGCGGGCGGTCAACAAGCGGGCGCTGGAGAACCTGGCCCGGGCCGGCGCCTTCGACTCGATCCATCCCAACCGCCGCCAGCTGGTGGAGCAGGCCGATGTGCTGATGGCCTATTGCCAGAGCGTGGCGGCAGAGCGCGCCTCATCCCAGGTCAGCCTGTTCGGGGCCGACCAGCCCCATGCGGCGCGGCCGCGGCTGAAGCCGGTCGAGCCCTGGGTCGGGCCGGAGCGGCTGGATCAGGAACTGTCGGCGGTCGGCTTCTACCTGTCCGGCCACCCGCTGGAGGATCTGGAGAGCCAGCTGCGGCGCAAGCGGGTGACCTTCGTGGCCGAGGCCGTGGTGCGGGCGGAGCAGGGCCATGAGGCCTTCCAGATGGCCGGGGTCATCCGCCGCAAGCAGGAGCGCACGAGCGCCCGCACCGGCGAGAAATTTGCTTTCGTCGCCTTCTCGGACCCCACCGGCGAGTTCGAGTGCCTGTTCACGCCGGACTCCCTGCGCCGCTGCCGCGACCTGCTGGAGCCGGGCGCCTCGGTGCTGGTCAAGGTGCGGGCCAAGGCCGCCGACGGCGAGGTGCGCTTCTTCGGCGATGACGTCAGCCGGATGGACACAGTGCTCGACGACACCGGCGCAGGCCTGCGGGTGCATGTCTCGGCGCGCGGGACCGACCCGGACTCGATCCGCGCCCGGCTGGAGCGGGCGAAGGCCGAGAGCAAGGGCGGGACGGTGTCGCTGGTCGCCTCCCTGGACGGCCGGCGCGAGGTCGAGCTGAAGCTGCCCGGTCGCTACCGGCTGGACGGCGCCCTGCGCGGGGCGCTCAAGGCCGCGCCCGGGGTGCTGATGCTGGAAGACGCCTGAATCTGGGCCGGCGCGCCACGCCCGACCGCCCTTGCCAAGCGCGCGGGCCGGGGTGCAGATGCCGGGGGCCCTGCGGCGCGCCCGGAGCGCCGCGCTGACCGGATCGGGCATGGCTGGTCGTAACGGCGACACGGACGAGGCCCGCCTCGGGCGCCGCGCTTCGGACGTGGCGGAGGCGGTAGCCGCCCTGCGGCGGGCCGAACTGGTGCTGCTGCCCACCGAGACGGTCTACGGCCTCGCCGCTGACGCCGCGCGGCCCGAGGCCGTGGCGCGCATCTTCGAGGCCAAGGGCCGCCCCCGCTTCAATCCCCTGATCGCCCATGTCGCCGACGCCGCGGCCGCCGAGCGGGTGGCGGTGTTCGACGCCCGCGCCCGTCGCCTCGCCGAGGCCTTCTGGCCCGGCCCGCTGACCCTGGTCCTGCCCGCGCGCCCGGACGGCGTCTGCGATCTGGCCCGCGCCGGGCTGGACACGTTGGCTGTGCGGGTTCCGGGCCATGCCCTTGCCCGTGAGCTGCTTCAGGCGTTCGGAGGCCCCGTCGTGGCCCCGTCCGCCAACCGCTCGGGCCGCCCCAGCCCCACCACCTTCGAGGACGCTCTGGCCGAGACCGGATCGGAAGTGACCGCGGCGCTGGACGGCGGGCCTTGCGCGGTCGGCGTCGAGAGCGCCGTCGTCTCGGTGCTGGACGGCGGCGTCGCCCTGCTGCGGCCCGGCGCGGTGACGCGCGAGGAGCTGGCGGCCGTGGCCGGTCCCCTGACCGAGGCCGGAGAGGCGCATCGCTCGCCCGGCCGGCTGGCCCGGCACTACGCCCCGGATGCGCCGGTCCGGCTGAACGCCGCCAGCGCGCGCGACGGCGAGCTGTTCCTCGGCTTCGGCCCGGGCGTCGGCGATCCCGGCTGGAGCCTGAGCCCGACGGGGGATCTGCGGGAGGCCGCGGCCAACCTGTTCCGCCTGCTGCGACGGGCCGACGCCGCTGCACCGTCGGGCATCGCCGTGGCCCCGGTTCCCGCGGCGGGGCTCGGCGAGGCCATCAACGACCGGCTGGCGCGCGCCGCCGGCAAGATCGGCTGAAACCGCGGCGGCGCCCGCAGCGTAACTGGAGGCATGCTGATGCTCGATCGCCGCCGCCTGATCCTCGGTTCCGCCGCCCTGTCGGCCGCCGCCTGCGGGCCGCAGCCGGCGGACGCGGACACCGCCCGCTTCGCCGCCGACCCGTTCCGGCGCATCTCCGACGCCGAGTGGCGCCGCCGGCTGGGCGATCCGGCCTGGCGCGTGCTGCGGCACGAGGCGACCGAGCGGCCCTACAGCTCGCCGCTCAACGATGAGACCCGGCGCGGGGTCTATGTCTGCCGCGGTTGCGAGCTGCCTCTGTTCCGCTCGGACTGGAAGTACGACAGCGGCACCGGCTGGCCCAGCTTCTGGCGCGTCATGGAGGCCAACATCGGTACGAAGGTCGACTATCTGATCGGCATTCCCCGGCGCGAGTACCACTGCGCCCGCTGCCTGGGCCATCAGGGCCACGTGTTCAACGACGGGCCGCGCCCCACGGGGCTCCGCTACTGCAACAACGGTGTGGCCCTGAGCTTCAGGCCGGCGTGACCGGGTCTGCTCAGTCCTCCAGCCGCGCGGCCTTGATGGCGCTCTCCATCGTCACGCCGAAGAAGATGGCGCCTATGATCACCAGCAGGCCGAAGTCCACGCCGGGAAACAGGAAGGGCACGGCGGCGGCGATCAGGATGGCGAGCGGAAACAGGCTGGACCAGATGGCGGTGCCCGGATTGTCGGGATGGATCATCGGCGGCCGCTGCACCCCGGTGCGCTTCGCCCAGAAGGCGTTCAGCGCCACATAGGCCAGGGGGCAGACGATGCCGAGGATCGGATAGCGCAGGGCCCGGCCCTCCGGGGCGTTTACGGCCGCCGCGAGGACGAGGACGATCAGGGCGAAGCCGGTGGACAGGGCCAGCAGCTGGTTGGCATCGAGACGCTTCAAGACTTCACTTTCACATAGCTGCCGGGGGCAGGTTCGAGCGGCGGGAGTGGTCCGGCGGAGGGGTCGCGGGCGGGGACCTGCGCCCCCGAGCGGGCCGCCAGCCAGTCGGCCCAGTGGGGCCACCAGCTGCCGGGATGCTCGACCGCGCCCGCACGCCAGGCGTCGAGGGTCTCGGGCAGGGCGGGATTGACCCAGTGCTGGTACTTGCGCGCCGACGGCGGGTTGATCACCCCGGCGATGTGGCCGGAGCCGGCCAGGGTCAGGGTCACCTCGGCGTTCGGGAAGGCGCGGGCCGAGCGATAGACCGAACCCATCGGGGCGATGTGATCCTCGCGGCTGGCCTGGAAGTAGAGCGGGATGCGCACCTTCGTCAGGTCGATGCGCTCGCCGCCGATCTCGAACTCGCCCTGCGACAGGGCGTTCCGGCCATACAGGCTGCGCAGATAGTCGAGGTGCAGCCGTTTGGGCATGCGCGTCTGGTCGGCGTTCCAGAACAGCAGGTCGAAGGCCGGCGGCGACTTGCCCATCAGATAGTTGGACACGAAGAACGACCAGACCAGGTCGTTGGCGCGCAGGGCGTTGAAGGTGTCGGCCATGGCCGCCCCCGGCAGGACCCCGCCCGCCGCGTCCATCTGGCGCTCGATCTCGGCCAGCCAGTGCTCGTCGGTGAACAGCAGCAGGTCGCCGGCCTCGGCGAAGTCATGCTGGGCGGCGAAGAAGGTCGCCGCGTTGATCCGCGTGTCGCCATGGGCGGCCATTTGGGCGAGCGCGGAGCCGAGCAGGGTCCCGCCGATGCAGTAGCCGACCGCGTTCAGGCGGTCGCTGCCGGTCTGTTCCAGCACCTTGTCGACCGCACGGTAGATGCCCTTGCGCAGATACTCGTCGAAGCCGAAGTCGGCCTTGTCCGCGTCGGGATTGACCCAGGAGCAGACGAAGACGGTGAA
The DNA here is from genome assembly GCA_964624025.1 of uncultured Brevundimonas sp. Lineage (GTDB taxonomy): Bacteria > Pseudomonadota > Alphaproteobacteria > Caulobacterales > Caulobacteraceae > Brevundimonas. The sequence goes on along the minus strand of CAZUXK010000001.1, from coordinate 78,713 downwards.
GCCGCGGGCCGAGAGCCAGCGGATCATCGAGTTCTCGGGCTGCAGGTCCAGGATATAGAACTTGTTGATCCAGGGCGGGAAGATCAGCAGCGGGATGGCGTGCTGGGTGTCGCTGGCGGCGTCGTACTGGATCAGCTCGAACAGCTCGTCGCGCCAGACCACCTGGCCGGGCGCGGTGGCCACGTTGCGTCCGACCTCGAAGCGGCCGTAGTCGGCCTGGCTGATCTTCAGCCGGCCGCCGCCGCGCTCCAGATCGGCGGCGAAGTTCTCCATGCCGCGCACCAGACTCTCGCCGCCCGTCTCCATCAGGGTCTTCAGCGCCGCCGGATTGGAGGCGAGGAAGTTGGCGGGCGACAGGGCGTCGGTCAGCAGCTTGACGAAGAACTCGGCGCGGCGGCGGACCAGCGGGTCCACATCCTCGGCCTGGGCGACCAGACCGTTCATCCAGTCCGCCGTGATCAGATAGGACTGGCGCATCATGTCGAACAGCGGGGTCTCGCTCCACGCCGGGTCCTTGAAGCGCTTGTCGGTCGGTCCCGGCTCCGGCGCCTCGCCCGCGGCGCGGCGGGTCGCCGAGGCCCACAGGTCCATGTAGCGCCCGAACAGGTCGGCCTGGGCCTGAAACAGGCGCTCGGGCCGGGCGGCGAGGCTGGACATCACCGCCGTCATGGCCGGCCCGGCGTTGAACGGGTCCGGCGACAGCGCGCCGCGCTCGCCGCCGGCCATGGCGGCGCCGGCCAGCGCCCCCTGGGCGGTCATGGCCGCCTTCGCGAGGTTCAGCGACAGGGTCTCGATCAGGCGCCGCTGCTCGGCCCCGAGCAGGTCGAACGACGCGCCGTCGGTCGCCTCCGGGGTCGCCGCGGGCGCTGCCTCTTGCGCCGCGTCGGGGCGCGCCGTCGCCGATTCGGCCGCCAGGGCGGGTTCCGGTGGCGTCCGGCGCTTCGCGGAGGTGGGGCGTCCCGACTTGCGCGGGGCGCGGGGCGCGTCTTCCCCACCCTCGGCGGGGGCGAGCTCGGGCGCTGCGGCGCGCCGGGCCGAGGTCGGCCGGCCGGGCTTGCGCCCGCCCCGGGGCGGGGTCGGGGCCGTGCGGGAAGGGGGCTTCGGCGTCGTGGCCATGACGTCCTCCGTCGAAGGCGGTCGCACCCGCCCTTTCTGCCGTCACGATCATGGCATATGACCGGAGCCGAGATGAACGCTCGTGTCGTGAAAATCCTCGTCATCGCTGTCGCGGCCGCCGCGAGCGTGGCGGCCTGCGCCAGTCGGCCGGGCAGCGACACGCCGGCGCTCGACGCCGGGGTGGACGCGATCGTCGAGGCCAACCGCAGCTATCCGCGCTGGCGCGATTTTCCGGCGGCGCCGGCACCCCTGCCAGCTGACGCGACCCTCGCCGCCGCCGTTGGCCGCCTCGACGCCGGGCAGGCCGCCCTGGCCCGCGAGACGGCGGCGATCGACTGGACCCTGACCGATCCCGAGGGGTTCGCGGCCGCGACGCGCAGCCGGGTCGATGCGACACGCATGGCCCCGGTCACGCAGCAGACCGCCGAGACCCTCGAGGCCTTCGCCGAGAGCCTGCGCGAGCGCGGTCGTGCGCCGCCGCCGATTCCCCGCCGACCGCAGCCCTGAACGGCTAGGCCCCAATCACCGCGCGGTCGCCAGAACCGCCGGCATCCCAGGAGACCGCCATGGCCGATACGGCCTTCTTCACTGCCCTCGCCGCCGACGCGGCGCGCGTCACCGAACTCGCCGCCATCGCCGCCTATCCCCAGATCGGGCGCGGCGACGAGAAGGCCGCCGACCAGGTCGCCGTCGACGCCATGCGCACGGCGCTGAACGCCCTGCCGATCGACGGCAAGATCGTCATCGGCGAAGGCGAGCGCGACGAGGCGCCGATGCTCTATATCGGCGAGAAGGTCGGCACCGGGGCCGGGCCGGCCATCGACATCGCGCTGGATCCGCTGGAGGGCACGACCCTGACGGCCAAGGCCATGGCCAACGCCCTGGCCGTGCTGGCCATGTCGCCCGGCGGCGGGCTGCTGCATGCCCCGGACACCTATATGGACAAGATCGCCGTCGGCCCGGGCTATGACGCCGGCATCGTCGATCTGGACGCTGCGCCGCAGGACAACATCGCCGCGCTGGCGAAGGCGAAGGGCGTCAGCCCGGACCGCATCACCGCCTGCGTCATGGACCGGCCGCGCCACGCCGAGCTGATCGCGGCCCTGCGCCAGGTGGGCTGCCGGGTGGTGCTGATCACCGACGGCGACGTCGCGGGCGTGATCCACACGGCCGAGCCGGAGACGGGCATCGACATCTACCTCGGTCAGGGCGGGGCCCCCGAGGGCGTGCTGGCCTGCGCCGCGCTGAAGTGCGTGGGGGGACAGTTCCAGGGGCGCCTGGTGTTCCGCAACGATGACGAGCGGGCCCGGGCCGAGCGCACCGGCGTGACCGACTTCCAGCGCAAGTACGACCTGCATGAACTGGTGTCGAAGGACGCCGTATTCGCTGCCACGGGCGTGACCAAGGGGGCCATGCTGGACGGGGTGCGGGTCGAGCGCGGCTTCATCACGACGCACACCCTGGTCATGGATTCCGCCAGCCGCACGGTGCGGCGCATCCACATGACCCGGCCGGTCTGATCCCATGGCTGACGGGGCCCCGCCACGTCCGGATGCGGCTTTCCTCGGGGTCGAGCGCTCCCTGAGCGGCCGGGCCTGGCGGCGGCGTGACCCCGACCCGGCCGAGGTTCGGGCGCTGGTGCAGGGGCATGGGCTGTCGGAGCCTCTGGCCCGGGTGCTGGCGGCGCGCGGGGTGGCGGCGGCCACGGCGGGCGCCTTCCTGTCGCCGACCTTGCGGGAGTCCTTCCCCGACCCGTCGAGCTTCCTCGACATGGACGCGGCGGCGACGGCGATCCTCGACGCCTACGAGGCGGGGGCGAGCCTGCACCTGTTCGCCGACTATGACGTCGACGGCGCCGCCAGCGCGGCCCTGCTGGTGCGCTGGTTCCGGGCCCTTGGCCGAGACGTTCCTGTCTATGTCCCCGATCGCCTTGCGGAGGGCTATGGGCCCAGCATTCCCGCTTTCGACCGGCTGAAGGCGGCCGGCGCCGAGCTGGTCATCACGGTCGACTGCGGCGCCGCGGCCAACACCGCCGTGGCGCACGCGGCCGCGATCGGGCTGAAGGTGGTGGTGATCGACCACCACCTGATGCGCGAGGAACCGCCAGCCTGCGCCGCCGTGGTCAATCCGAACCGGCCCGGCTGCGGCTCGGGGCAGGGCAACCTGGCGGCGGCCGGGGTGGTGTTCGTCCTGCTCGCCGCGCTCAACCGCGAGGGACGCCGGCGGGGCCTGTTCGCCGGCCGGCCCGAACCGGACCTGCGTCAATGGCTGCATCTGGCGGCGCTGGGGGCCATCTGCGACGTCACTGCCCTGACCGGCTTCAACCGCACCCTGACCCGGCTGGGCCTCGGGGTGCTGGGCCAGTGGCAGACCCCGGGCCTGAAGGCGCTGATGGAGGTGGCCGGAGGGCTGCCCGAGGCTGTGGCGGCGAGCCATGTCGGCTTCGCCCTCGGGCCGCGCATCAATGCGGCCGGACGGATCGGACGGGCGGATCTCGGCGCACGCCTGCTCTCGACCGACGACCCGGCGGAGGCGGCGGCCCTGGCGCAGCAGCTCGACCAGCTGAACGGTGAGCGGCGCCAGGTCGAGGCGGCGGTCGCCGAAGCGGCGGTGGCCCGGGTCGAGGCGCGCGGCGACGTCGAGAGCCGGTCGGTGATCGTCGTCGCCGGCGAGGGCTGGCACCCGGGGGTGGTCGGGGTCGTGGCCGGCCGACTGCGCGAGCGCTGGCGCAAGCCGGTGATCGTGGCGGGGGTCGATCCGGTGGCCGGGGTGGCCAAGGGATCCGGCCGGTCCCAGCCCGGCGTCAATCTGGGCGGGGCGGTGCAGGCAGCGTGGGAGGCCGGGCTGCTGCTGGCCGGCGGCGGGCACGCCATGGCCTGCGGCCTCACCGTGACGCTCGATCACCTGCCGGCGCTGGAGGCCTTCCTCGACGCCCGGCTGGCTGACCAGCAGGCCGAGGCGCGGCAGGCGGATACGGTCGACATCGACGTGCTGGTCGAGCCGGCGGCGGCGACCCGGGCTCTGCTCGACAGCTTCGCCGCCATGCAGCCGTTCGGGCCCGGCAATCCGGAGCCGCTGTTCGCCCTCAGCGGCGTCACCGCGCGCGATCCGGCGATGATGAATGGCGGCCATGTGCGCTGCCGGCTCACCGCGGCGGACGGCAGCGCCCTGCGCGCCGTCGGCTGGCGGATCGCCGATCAGCCGGCGGGCGAGGCCCTGCTGTCCGGCGCCGGCGGCCTGGCCGTCGTGGGGCGTCTGAAGGCCGACGACTGGAATGGCCGGCGTGGCGTCCAGCTGGAGATCGAGGACGTCCACGACCCCCGCCGGGCCTGACCGGCCGGGCTGTTCCGGTCATCGAACAGCGCTCGAAAATCGCTTGAAGATTGCCGCTTGCGCGCTTCGGAATCGGCGGCTATATCGCCGGCTCCCGCGCAGCGGTCCCTTCGTCTATCGGTTAGGACGTCAGGTTTTCAACCTGAAAAGAGGGGTTCGATTCCCCTAGGGACTGCCACGCGGGGCTTCCCCCTAACATCTGATTTCGGGCTCCGGCCGGCGGTCATGGCGCGGCTTCACGCCCGTTTTCCCGGACAGTGCGGCGTTTAGGAAACGCGCGCCCGGGCAAGGGCCCATCGGTGCGAGCGAACCCCGGTCGCGCAATCTATCTGCGAATCTCTGTCAGAAACTGACGTTTTTTGGGCCTGCCTCCCCGTTACGTAACCGTGATAAACACGTTTTGACCCGCAACGACGGGGGAGGGGATTAGTCAGTTGGATTCGCGAGAGACGGATGTGCAACCGACGGTCCGCGTCAGCGGGCACGTCAAGTGGTTCGATCCGGGCAAGGGCTACGGCTTCATCGTACCGGACGACCCGGGGCAGACGGACACCAAGGATGTCCTGCTCCACATCAGCAGCCTGAGGGACCTGGGCCGGGACACGGCCGAGGAGGGCGCCCCCATCACCTGCGAGGTGGCGCGCCGGCCCAAGGGCTGGCAGGTCGTGGCCGTCGTCGATCTCGGCGCCGGGCAGGAGCCGCGCCGGGGCTACGAGACCCTGCGCCGCGCCCCGCTGGAAAAGTCCCGGGTGGACACGCCGCCGGCCGAGGGCCCCTTCGTCCTGGCCACGGTCAAGTGGTTCAATCGCACCAAGGGCTACGGCTTCGTTGTCTGCGAGACCAATCCGGGCGATATCTTCGTGCACATCGAGACGCTGCGCCGCTGCGGGCTGGAGGACCTCCAGCCGGGCGACGGCGTCCGGGTGCGTTTCGCCACCGGGCCCAAGGGTCTGGTGGTGGCCGAGATCGATCAGGGCGGCTGACCCCGGCCGCCCGCTGGAGGGCGTATGCCGTTGAACCGTCGTCTGATGCTGTCCCTCGCCGTGGTCGCCCTGGCCACGGCCGCCTGCGCCTCGGAGAAGCCGCCGCTGGATCCCCGCGGCGAGCCGATGGAGCAACTGACCATCGTCACGGACAGCGGGCGCCACACCTTCTGGATGGAGATCGCCGACGACGAGGCGGAGCGTCAGCGCGGGCTGATGTTCCGGCCGCCGCTGCCGGACGACCAGGGCATGCTGTTCAAGTTCCCGGACGCCGCCGAGCGCGGCTTCTGGATGCGCAACACGCCCAGTTCGCTGGACATCATCTATGTCGCCGCCGACGGCCGCATCGTCTCGATCGCGCGGCACACCACGCCCTATTCGGACGGGATCTACTCCTCGAACGGTCCGGCCACCGGCGTGGTTGAGCTGCGCGCCGGCCGCTCCGAGGAGATCGGCGCCAAGCCGGGCGACCGGGTGGAGCACCCCCACTTCGGCCGGTAGGTCGCACCGCGGCGCCGTCCGGCCACCCTGCAGCGCCTACCAGCGACGGGTCAGTTGCAGCCCGACCACGCGCGGCTGGCCGACGCCGGCGTAGTAGCCGCCGTCGAAGCCGAAGGCGAAGTTGGTGTAGGCGCTGGTGGTGTAGACGAGCTCGTCGGTGAGGTTCTCGACATACAGCCGCGCCGTCCAGGCGTCCGTCTCCCAGCCGAGCTGGGCGTTCAGCAGGACGACCGCGTCCTGGAAGACGGCGTTTTCGGGATTGAGCGGCGTGTCGCCTGCGGCGCTGGCCTCGCCTCGCATGAAAAGACCGCCCCACGGGCGCCAGGTCGCCGACAGGGACAGGTCGTACTCGGGCGCCAGCTTGACCTTGTTGCCGGTGAAGTCCTGGGTGGCCGAGAAGACGTAGCGGTCGTAGCTGGAGTCGACCCAGCCCACCGAGGCGGCGAGATCCAGCCGGTCCGTCGGACGTCCCACGAGCTCGATCTCGAAGCCGCGGCTGGTGATGGCGGCGTCCGAGGTGATCAGGTTGGTCGAGATGGCCTGTCCCTGGGCGTTCACCAGCACGTTGTACTCCTGCCAGTTGTCCGCCTGGATGTGGAAGGCGGCGCCGGACAGGAGCAGGCGGCTGTCGGCGAGGGTCAGCTTGCCCCCGATCTCGTAGCTCCAGAGGGTTTCAGCGCCATAGCGGCTGTAGTCGCGTGCGCCGACGAGCGAAGCGCTGGCCGCGGCGAGGTTGAAGCCGCCGGGCACCCAGCCGCGGGCCGCCGAGGCATAGACCAGCAGGTTCTCGCGCGGCCGCCAGTCGAGCGCGATGCGCGGCAGCAGCACCTCATAGGCGTCCTCGAGATCCTCGGCCGGGAAGCTGAACTGGCCCGAGGGGCCGAGATCCAGCACGCCGGCCTCCTGCAGCTTGCTGCGCTCGGCCCGCTCCCAGCGCAGGCCGCCGGTCAGGCGCAGCCCGGGCCCGACCGGGGCGGTGATCTGGCCGAACAGGGCGAGGTCGCGGCCCTCCGCCGTTTGAGGCGGGGCGGGGGCATAGTCGTCCAGCCCGCCGGGGCCGACCAGGGTGGCGAGGACCTGCCGTTCCTCCTCCCTGTAGTGGTTGACGCCCAACACCCAGGCGATGCGCGCGCCGCGCGGCGAGCTCAGCCGCGCCTCGAAGTTCCAGGCGGTCTCGGCGTCGTCGGTGGCCCCGGCGACGGCGGGTAGCGCGGTCAGGTCGATGTCGGTGCCGGCGCTGTCGGCGCGCAGGTCGCGCCAGGAGGCGTTGAGATCGAGGGTCATGCTGTCGAAGGCATGGTTGAGGCTGGCCCCGATCAGGCTCTCGTCCTCTTCGGTGCGCTTCGGGGCGTCGTTGATCAGCCGGTAGGGCTCCGCCCGCCGGCCGCCGTTGAAGGCGCCATAGGCGGCGTCATAGACGGCCCGGTTCATGGGCAGGAACTCCTGCTCATAGACGCCCGGGGCGCGCAGCTGGGAACGTGCGGCGACGATGTCGATGACGGTCCGGTCAGACGGCGTCCAGCGCAACTTGCCCTGCAGATAGGCCTCGCGGATCGCGCCCTCCGCCCCGATCGACGAGGCGATGTTGCGAACATAGGCGTCGGCGTCCTCATAGCTGCCCGTCAGGCTGGCGCTGAGCACGCCCGGCCGGATCGGCCCCCCGAGCCAGACGCGCGCGGCGGCGCCATCGCCGGCGTCGAAGCGATAGGCGTCCAGATCGACCTCGGCCGCGAAGGCGTCGGTCGGCTGGCGCGTACGGACCACGATCAGGCCGCTCTCGGTATTGGCGCCATAGAGCGTGCCCTGGGGCCCCCGAAGCACTTCGATCTGTTCGACCTCGCCGAGGGCCTGGTCACGCACCCGGCGATAGGGAATGCCGTCCACATAGACCGCCGCGCGATTGACGATGAACGGGTTCGACTCGATGCCGCGAATGGTGACGTAGGTCGCGCCGACCTGGCCGAGCGTGTTGAACGACAGGTTGGGCACGAAGTCGTCGATCTGGCGCAAGGTGGTGATCCGCGCGTCCTCGACGAAACGGGGCGTCAGCACGGTGGCCGCAATGGGCGCATCGGTGAGCGCCGAGTCGAAGCGGGTGGCGGTGACGACGATCTCCTCCACCTCGGTGGCCGCGGAGGCGGGGCGATCCTGAGCGTTTGCCGGGCTGACAAGTCCGGACGCAGCGAGCGCGGTCAGGCAGACGGTGGCGGAAAACGCGGCGCGGCGCATGGGCGACTCCAAATGAGAAGCACTTGCAACTACGCGCGCATCCGGCGTTACACAATAACTCTCACGTTCGCGTGCGGGCGAATTGCTTTCGTCGCCGGGCAGTCAGCGCCGGAAGCGGGACGGGGGCTGACCGAACCGGCGCCGGAACACCACCGAGAAGTGGGCCGGCGCATAGCCGACGTCGTAGGCGACCTTGTTCACAGGCTGCCCGCTTTCGAGAAGGCTGGCGGCCAGCTCAAGCCTCCGATCCGCCAGATAGGCGCCGACCGACTGGCCATAGGCTCTGCGGAATCCCTCGGTGAGCGCGCGCCGGCTCAGCCCGGCCTCTCTCGCCAGGGTCTCCAGATCGGGGGGCGTCCGCAGACTGGCGTCCAGTCGGCGGCGCACCGCCTCAAGCCGGGGCGAGACGAGCGGGCCGGGGATCGTCCGCGGCTGGCCTGCCCAGGTCAGGGCGGCGGCGATCAGCTCGAGGGCCCGGGCCTGTCGGGCGAGCGCCTGGGCTTCGGGGGGCGCGCCGGCATCGAAGGGGGCGCAGAGCCTGAGCACAGTGGCGGCCGGAATGCCGGCGCCCGCCCACAGGCCGCAGCGCGACGGGAAGGCGGCGAGCAGGGCGGTCACAGCCTCTCCGGCCCCGGCGTCGAGCTGGTCGGGGGCGATCCAGAGGCCGCAGGCATGGGCCGGTCCTCGCCCCAGGGTCGACCCGAACGGGGTCGTCTCGGTGCAACGCAGCACGGTGACCAGCGGCCCGTCAGCGTCGAAGCCTCCGAGGCGGTCCGAACGGCTGCTCAGCCGGGCGAGACCCGCCCCGATGTGCAGTCCGGCGGGCACGTCCGCAACATAGGTGACGGGCGTCGGCTGGCGGGTGAGGGATCGCCAGAAGGCGCCGCCGATCGAGGGAGCCAGCGAGAGGTCGCCGTTGGCCCCGGCCCGCTCGTGAATGGCCGTGATCGGGCCGGTCAGGGTCGCCGGCAAGGGGGCGGTCATCGGTTCGTCTCCGGCCCGGCGTCCCTCCGGGACGCTGGTCGGGGCGGCAGGATTCGAACCTGCGACCCTCTGCTCCCAAAGCAGATGCGCTACCAGGCTGCGCTACACCCCGAGGGCGGACCTCATGGCACGGGCGGCCGCGCGCCGCAACGACAGGCCTTGAGCCGGAGCCAAACCGTTGTATCAGGGCGGGGCAGAAGAGGTTCGACCATGCTCGCGCGCATTTTCCAGCCGGCCAAGACCGCCATGCAGTCCGGCAAGGCCAAGACCCGGGAGTGGATCCTGGAGTTCGAACCCGCCTCGGCGCGGGCGCTGGATCCGCTGATGGGCTGGACCTCCTCGACCGACATGAACGGCCAGGTGCGGCTGCGCTTCGACAGCAAGGAAGACGCGGTCGCCTATGCCGAGAAGCACGGGATCCCGTTCCGCCTGCACGAGCCGCAGCAGGCGCCGGTGATTCTCAAGGCCTATGCCGACAACTTCGCCTACGGTCGCAAACAGCCCTGGACGCACTGAGCGGCCGGGGTCCGTCGGGCGCCCTTAGCTCAGCTGGATAGAGCACGTGCCTTCTAAGCATGGGGTCGCAGGTTCGAGTCCTGCAGGGCGCGCCACCGGCGGGAAGATGACCCTCACACGTCGGCTGTCGCGCTGAAGGCCTGGTCGAGGTCGGCGATGAGATCGGCCGGGTCCTCGAGCCCCACATGCAGCCGCAGCAGGGCGCCAGGCAGGGACGGCGGCGTCTGCCGCAGGGCCATTTGGCCGGTCTCGTGGGTGATCAGGCTTTCGAAGCCGCCCCACGAATAGCCCAGCCCGAACAGGGTCAGCCGGTTGAGAAAGGCGCGGGCGCGGGCCTCGGACCAGCCGCGCGTCACCACGCCCATCAGGCCGGCGGCCCCGCTGTAGTCGCGGCGCCAGAGCGCGTGGCCGGGCGACCCGGGCAATGGGGGATAGAGCACTTCGGCGACCTCGGGCCGCGCGGCCAGCCAGGCGGCTACGACCAGGGCCGAGGCGGCGTGGGCGGCCATGCGGACCGGCAGGGTGCGCAGGCCACGCAGGGCCAGCCAGGCGTCATCCGGCGAGACGTGCCAGCCGAGGTCCTCGACGGCGTGATCGAGCGCGCGGACGAGGGCGGGGTCGCGCACCGAGACCGCGCCCATCAGCACATCGGAATGGCCGGCGACGTATTTGGTGACGGCCTGGACGCTGACATCGACCCCATGGTCTAGCGGGCGGAAGGCGAGGCCCGCCGCCCAGGTGTTGTCGATTATGCTCCGCACGCCGCGGGCGCGGGCCAGGGCGGCGAGGGCGGGCACGTCGACCATCTCGAAGGTCAGGGAGGCCGGCGACTCGATCAGGACGAGACGCGTGGTCCGGCCGAACAGGGCGGCGATCCCTGCGGCGTCAAGGGCGGGGTCGTGGAAGCGGGTGGTCACGCCGCGCGCGGCCATGAAACGGGTCAGGAACCGGCGGCTGGGGCCGTAGAGGGCGTCGGTGGCGAGCACCTCGTCGCCCGGCCGCAAAAGGGCCAGCAGGGGGAGGGTGACGGCGGCGAGGCCCGAGGGGGCCAGGACGGTGCGGTGCGCGCCTTCGAGATCGGCGAGGGCGGCGGCCAGGGCCCGCTGCGGGGCCAGCCCCTCCAGCCCATACACCGGCCCCGAGCTGTCGTCCCGCATGTCCTCGGCCCGGTCGCTGAGCAGGGTCGAGCCGCGCTCCAAAGGCGGATTGACGGTCCGTCGTCCTCGACCACGCGCGGTCGCCGGAGCGATCAGGCGGGTGCGGGGGCCGGGCGGTCGGGTCATGCAGGTCTCGCCGGGGCGGGTTGCATCGGGCCCCCCCAGGGGTTCTAACGGCGCCCGGGGGGCCGGGTGAAGTGGAGTCGGCGATGCGTCGGATTGCGGTCTGTCTCGGCCTGACGGTGCTGGCGGGGTGCGGGGAGCGCGCCGAGACCCCGGCGGCGGATCCTGTCCCCGCCCCGGTCGAAGCGCCCCTGCCGGTGACCGAGCGCCCCCCGAGCGCGACGCTCGAGGCGGTGCGGCGACGCGGCCGGCTGAACTGCGGCGTCCATGAGGGACTGGTCGGCTTCGCCTACACCGACAACCGCGGGCGCTGGCGCGGCTTCGACGTCGACTTCTGCCGCGCAACGGCAGCCGCTGTGCTGGGAGACCCGGATGCGGTGCGGTTCGTTCCCCTGACCGCGGGGCAGCGGTTCGAGGCGCTGGGCACCGGCCGCATCGACGTGCTGTGGCGCAACACTTCCTGGACCATGGATCGCGACGTGCGCGGCCGGGTCGAGTTCGCCGGCGTCAACTACTACGACGGGCAAGGCTTCATGGCCCGGCGGTCGCTCGAACTGGCCGGGGCGACGGATCTGAACGGGGCCCGGATCTGCGTCCAGGCCGGCTCGACCAGCCAGGACAATCTCGCGGACTGGTTCCGCGCACGGGGCCTCACCTACACTCCGGTCGTGGCGGACTCCGAGAACCAGGCCCGGGAGCTGTATGCGCGGGAGGCCTGCGACGCCTTCACCGCCGACGTCTCGGCCCTCGCGGCGGCGCGGACCACCCTGGCCTCGCCACGGGATCACGTCATCCTCCCCAATGTCATCTCCAAGGAGGCGCTGGGGCCGGTGGTGCGTGAGGACGACACCACCTGGACCGAGATCGTGCGCTGGACGCTCAACGCCCTGATCCTCGCCGAGGAGCTGGGGGTCACCGGGGCCAATGTGGCCGAACTGGCGGACTCCTCCGCCGATCCCCAGGTGCGCCGCCTGCTGGGTCGGCAGGGGGAGTTCGGACCCTCGCTGGGATTGCGCGACAGCTGGGCGCGGGACGCCATCGCCGCCGGCGGAAACTACGGGGAGATCTTCGCCCGGCATCTGGGCCCTGAATCCCCTCTCGACCTGGCGCGCGGTCTCAACGCACAATGGAACGCGCGACCGGCGGGGCTGATGTACGCCCTGCCGATCCGCTAGACTGTCAGCCTGACGCCGAACGGCGCGCCAATCGGGGGAATTCGACCATGACCAGCTCGCGCGGCCGCGCGCCGCTCTATGCCTGGATCCTGCTGGGGTTCCTGATCGGGCTGGGGGCCGGCCTCTATGTGAACCTGTATGTCGGGGCCGAGACGCCCTGGGTGCAGTCGGTGACCCAGAACGTCACCGGGCCGATCGGCCAGATCTTCCTCAAGCTTCTGTTCATGCTGGTCATTCCGCTGCTGTTCTCGGCCCTCGCGGTCGGGGTGGCCGAGATGGGCGACCTGTCGACGCTGGGCCGGGTCGGCTTCAAGACGCTGGGCTTCACCATCATCCTGTCGGCCACCGCCGTGATCATCGGCCTGGTCATGGTCAACTTTTTCCGGCCCGGCGACGGGGTGGATCCGGCGCTCGCCGCCGCGCTGCTGGAGCAGAGCCGCGAGGCCGCCGGCGCGATCGTGGGCAATGCGCCGAAGTCGATCGAGGCGGGCCAGTTCTTCCTCGACCTCATCCCGTCGAATGTCGTGACCGCCGCGGCCGAGAACCAGATCCTGCCGGTGATGGTCTTCGCCCTGTTCTTCGGCATCGGCCTCGTCATGGCGCGCTCGAAGGCCACCGATCGTCTGCAGGAGAGCCTGCAGGGGCTGTTCGAGGTGATGATGAAGCTCATCAACCTCGTCATCAAACTGGCCCCGATCGCCATCGCAGCCCTGATGTTCAACCTCGCCGCCCTGTTCGGCTGGGACCTGCTGGTGCGGCTGGCCGGCTATGCCGCCGTGGCCATCGGGGCCATGGCCATCCATATGTTCGTTGTCTACCCGCTGGCGGTGGCGGTGCTCGCGGGCCGGAACCCGTTCAGGTTCTTCTTCGGCGTGCGCGAGCCCATGCTGGTCGCCTTCACCACCGCCTCGTCCAACGCCACCCTGCCGGTGGCGCTCAAGGCGGCGGAGGAACAGCTCAACCTGCCGCGGCGGATCTCCCGCTTCGTCCTCACGGTCGGGGCGACCGCCAACCAGAACGGCACGGCCCTGTTCGAGGGCGTCACGGTGCTGTTCCTGGCGCAGTTCTTCGGCATCGAGCTGAGCCTCACGCAGCAGGTCGTTGTCATGCTGGTCTGCATCCTCGGCGGGATCGGCACGGCGGGCGTACCGGCCGGGTCGCTGCCGGTGGTGGCGTTGATCCTCGTCATGGTCGGGGTGCCGGCCGAGGGCATCGCCCTGGTGCTCGGCGTCGACCGCTTCCTCGACATGTGCCGCACCACCCTGAACGTGGTCGGCGACCTGGTGGCGGCGACGGTGGTGTCGCGCGGCGAGAAGGACCTGCCGCCGGACGCGCCCGAACCGGCCCCGGTTCCGGCGAGCTAGGGCCCCGCCACGACCGGGGCGTCCGGCCGGGCGCCCCACTCGGCCCAGCTGCCGTCATAGAGCCGGGCCTCGCGGCCCAGCACCTTGAGCGCCAGCACGAGGATGGCGGCGGTGACCCCCGAGCCGCAGGTGGCGATCGGCGGGCCCGCGCCTTCGGGTGCGGCCGCGGCGAGACGCCCTGCCAGCTCCCCCGGCGACCTGAAGCGCCCGTCCGGCGTCAGCAAATCCGCGAACGGCAGATTGATCGCGCCTGGCATGTGGCCGCCGCGCAGGCCGGGGCGCGGCTCCGGAGCCTCGCCCCGGAAACGGGGCGCCCCACGCGCGTCCAGCACCGGCGTGCCGGCCGCCAGCGCGGCGCGGACCTGATCGAGGTCGACAACCCGCGTCGCCTCCGTCGCCGCCCTGAAGGTCGCGGGCGTCGGCGCGACCTCGCCGTCCTCGAGGAGGCCGCCCGCTGCGACCCACGCCGGCAGGCCGCCGTCGAGCACCCGGGCCCGCCGCGCTCCGAAGGTCTGCAGCATCCACCAGGCGCGCGGGGCCGAGAACAGGCCGACGGTGTCATAGACCACGATCTCGTCGGTCTCGCGCAGGCCGAGGCGGCCCATGTCCGCGGCGAACTGCAGCGCCGGCGGCAGCATGTGCGGCAAGTCGGTCGCTTGATCCGACACGGCGTCCAGGTCGAAGAACGGCGCGCCGGGGATGTGGCCCCGGCGGTGGGCGGCGCGCGCGTCGGTCCCGTCCAGATGCCAGCTGGCGTCGAGCACCTTCAGGTCCGGGGCGCCCAGGCGGTCGCGCAGCTCGGCGACGGAGATCAGGGGAGAGGTCATGGCTGAACCTAGCACGCGCTCCGGCGCGCTCCGACTGGTCCTCGGCGATCAGCTGTCGGACGGCCTGTCAGCCCTGCGCGACCTCGATCCCGCCGTGGACGAGGTGCTGATGGCCGAGGTGCGCGACGAGGCGACCTATGTCCGGCACCACAAGCAGAAGATCGCCCTGGTGTTCGCCGCCATGCGCAAGTTCGCGGCGGGGCTTGAGGCGCGCGGCGTGCGCGTTCGCTACGTGCGCATTGATGATCCGGACAGCAGCGGCTCCATCGTGGGCGAGCTGGGCCGCGCCCTGGAGCAGGGCCGGTTCAGCCGCGTGGTGTTGACCGGGTGCGGCGAGCTCCGTCTGGCGGACGCCCTGGCCGCCTTCGCCGCGAGCGCGGCGGTCCCGGTCGAGGTGCGCGAGGACGACCGCTTCCTCTGCTCGCATGACCGCTTCCGCCGCTGGGCCGCAGGCAAGAGCCAGCTGCGCATGGAGTTCTTCTACCGCGAGATGCGGCGCGAGACCGGCCTGCTGATGGACGGGCGCGAGCCGGTCGGCGGCCAGTGGAACTACGACAAGGACAACCGCCGCAAGCTGCCGAAGGGCTTGCGCCCCCCCGTACGGGTGCGCCTCGCCCCGGATGCGGTGACGCGCGAGGCCATCGCCGACGTCGAGCGCCTGTTCCCGGACCACTTCGGCGAGATGGCCGCCTTCGGCTGGCCGACCACGGCGGAGGAGGCGGAGCAGGTCTTCGCCGCCTTCCTGACGGACATCCTGCCCGGCTTTGGCGACTGGCAGGACGCCATGGCCGAGGGGCAGCCCTGGCTGTGGCATGGCATGATCTCGACCTCCCTCAACCTCGGGCTGCTGGATCCGCTGGACGTCTGCCGCCGGGCGGCCGAGGCGTATGCGGCCGGACGCGCGCCGCTCAACGCCGTCGAGGGCTTCATCCGTCAGATCCTCGGCTGGCGCGAGTTCGTGCGCGGCATCTACTGGCTGAAGGTCCCGGAGTATCGCGCCTGCAATGCGCTGGCGGCGGACCGGACCCTGCCGGACTTTTACTGGACCGCGGAGACCGGCATGGCCTGCGTGGCTGATGCGGTGCGCCAGACGCGCGCCCATGCCTACGCCCACCACATCCAGCGTCTGATGGTGACCGGCAATCTCGCCATGCTGCTGGGCGTGCACCCGGACGCGGTCGACGACTGGTACATGACCGTCTACGCCGACGCCTTCGAATGGGTGGAGATGCCCAACACGCGCGGCATGGCCACCTTCGCCGACGGCGGCATCGTCGGCTCCAAGCCCTATGCGGCTTCGGGCGCCTACATCGACCGGATGAGCGACCACTGCGGCGGCTGCCGCTACGATGTGAAGGGCAAGGCCGGGCCGCGTGCCTGTCCCTTCAACCGCCTCTACTGGGGCTTCCTCGAGCGCAATCGCGACCGGCTACGGGACAATCCGCGACTGGCCATGCCCTATCGCACCCTCGACGGCTTCGGGCCGGAGCGGCGCCGGGCGCTGCTGGAGGAGGCCGAGGCCTGCCGGCGTGAACTGGGCGCGGCGCCGCGGGACTAGCTGTCGCTGCCGGCGGCGCGGGTCTCGCCGATCGCCTTCAGGGCGTCGAGCGCCCGCTTGCGGCCGACCTCGTGCTCGACGACCGGGCGGGGATAGGTGCTTCCCAGCCGCACGCCGGCGTCGCGCAGCACCTCGGGCGGCGCGGTCCAGGGGGCGTGCAGCCAGCGGTCGCCGAGGCGCGCCAGCTCCGGGACCCAGCGGCGGACATAGCGGCCCTCCGGGTCGAACTTCTGGCTCTGGGTGATGGGATTGAATATGCGGAAGTAGGGTGCCGCGTCGGCCCCGGAGCCCGCCACCCACTGCCAGTTCTGCACGTTCGAGGCGAGGTCGGCATCGACGAGCGTGTCGCGGAACCAGGCCTCGCCATGGCGCCAGTCGAGCATCAGGTGCTTCACGAGGAAGCTGGCGACGATCATGCGCACGCGGTTGTGCATCCAGCCGGTGGTCCAGAGCTGGCGCATGCCGGCGTCGACGACGGGATAGCCGGTCTGGCCCCTTTGCCAGGCCCGGAGGCCGGCCGGGTCGTCGCGCCAGGGCATGGCGTCGTACTCCGGCTTGAAGGCGTCGGTGGCGATGTGCGGGAACTCGGCCAGCAGATGGGCCGAAAACTCGCGCCAGCCGATCTCGGCGATGAACTTGTCGGCCTCCGCGGGGCTAACCCGGCCAGCCGCGGCGGCCTCGCGGGCCGCCAGCACCGCGCGCCAGGGGCTGATCTCGCCCCAGTTCAGGTGCGGCGACAGCCGGCTGGTGCCGGCCTTGCCCGGCAGGTCCCGCAGCCGGGCGTAGCCGGCCAGCGGGCCGGTGGTGAACCGGCGCAGGGCCTCCAGCGCCCCGGCCTCGCCGGGCTCCCAGTCGAAGCCGCCGGACCAGTCCGGCTTGCGGGGATGAAGGCCCCACGCGTCGAGGTCGTCGCTGGCCACGCCGGCCCCGGCGAAGATCGCGCCGGCGCTGTCCGGCAGGGCTGGCGGCGGGGTCGTCGCCGCCAGCAGGGCGCGCAGGAAGGGGGTGAACACCTTGTAGGGGCCGCCGCCGCCGGTGCGCACCGTCCCGGGCGGCGTCAGCAGCGCGCCGTTGTACCCTTTCACCTCGATCCCGGCGGCCTTGAGCGCGTGGGCGAGGTCGGCGTCCCGTGCGGAGGCGTCGGGTTCGAACAGACGGTTGAGGACGACGCGTTCCGCCCCGGTGGCCGCCAGCAGCTCGCGCAGGACCGCTTCGGACCCGCCGCGGCGCAGGATCAGCCGGCCGCCGCGGGCGGCGATGGCTTCGGCAAGCCGGCGCAGCGACTTGTCCAGCCACCAGCGCGACGCCGCGCCGACCGGCCGCCGTTCCGGGGCTTCGTCCAGGATGAAGACGGGCACGATCGGGCGGCCGGTCGCCACGGCGGCTGCGAGGGCCGGGTTGTCGGCCAGCCGCAGGTCGCGCCGGAACCAGAGCAGGACGGGCGGCTCAGTGGCCATGGCGCGCGCCTCCGTGGTAGCTTGCATGATCGCCCGGGCCGGGCCACCTGAAGGCCACAGCCGCGCGGCAGCCTCGCCGCCCCATCATCGAGAAGACCTTGTCCAACGTGACTCCCAACGCCGTCGTCAGCCTCCACACCGCGCGCCCCGTCCACATCGGCGGCGGCGGCCGCATCGTCTTCATCGCCGGCCCCTGCCAGATGGAGAGCCGCCAGCACGCGCTGGAAACCGCGCACGCGCTGAAGGAGATCGGCGACCGACTGGGCGTGGGCATCATCTACAAGACCAGCTTCGACAAGGCGAACCGCACCTCGGCCAATGCGGCGCGGGGCATCGGGCTCGAAGGGGCCCTGCCGGTGTTCGCCGAAATCCGCGAGGTCACGGGGATGCCCGTCCTGACCGACGTGCACTCCGAGGAACAGTGTGGCATCGCCGCGCAGGCCGTGGACGTGCTGCAGATCCCGGCGTTCCTGTGCCGCCAGACCGACCTGCTGGTCGCCGCCGCGAAGACCGGCAAGGCGATCAACGTCAAGAAGGGCCAGTTCCTCGCCCCCTGGGACATGAAGAATGTGGTCGCCAAGATCACCGGGGCCGGCAATCCGAACGTCCTCGCCTGCGAGCGTGGCGCAAGTTTCGGCTACAACACCCTGATTTCCGATATGCGGGCCCTGCCGGTGCTGCGTGAGATCGGCTGCCCGGTCGTGTTCGACGCCACCCACAGCGTGCAGCAGCCGGGCGGGCAGGGAACCTCTTCGGGCGGCCAGCGCGAGTTCGTGCCGGTGCTTGCCCGGGCCGCCGTGGCGGTGGGCGTGGACGCGGTGTTCATGGAGACCCACCCCGATCCGGACCGGGCCCCGTCGGACGGCCCGAACATGGTGCCGCTGGACCAGTTCGAACGCCTGGCCGGCGAGCTGATCGCCTTTGACGATCTGGCGCGCCAGACCGGCGTCAAGGCGGCCCCGACCCTGGCGGCCTGACCGCCGTGGGCGCTCCGGCTCTCGATCTCGCCACGCTTCAGGCCCTGCTGGAGTCCGCGCGCGGGCTGACGCTGGCCTGCGTCGGCGATCTCATGCTCGACCGCTACGTCTATGGCGACGTGAGCCGCATCTCGCCCGAGGCGCCGATTCCGGTGCTGCGGGCGCGGCGCACGGTGGCCATGCCGGGCGGGGTGGGCAATGTCGCGCGCAATGTCGCCGCCCTCGGCGGCACGGCCCGGCTGGGCGGGGTCGCCGGCGAGGACGCGGCCGGGGCGGAGCTGGCCGCGCTGGTCGCCGCGGAGGCCCGGATCGAGGACTTCATCGCCCGCAGCCCCGCCGCCGGCACCATCGTCAAGACCCGCTACGTCTCCGGCGGCCAGCAGCTGATGCGCCTCGACGAGGAGGAGCTGCTGGTCGGCGCCTTTGAGCGGGATGACGTGTTTTCAGGGGTTTCGGCCATTCTCCTGTCGGACTACGCCAAGGGCGTGGTGTCCGACCGGCTGATCCGCTCGGCGGTCTGGCAGGCGCAGAACGCCGGGATCCCGGTGATCGTCGACCCCAAGGGCCGCGACTTCGCCCGCTATGGCGCGGTCGATGTGATCAAGCCCAATGCGTCCGAGCTGGCCGGCGCGACCGGCCTGCCCGTGGGCACGGACGCCGAGATCGAGGGGGCGCTGGAGGCCCTGCTCGCGGCCACGACGGCGAAGGCCATCGTCGTCACCCGCGCCGGCAAGGGCATGAGCCTGATGCGGCGCGGCGAGCCGGCAAAGCACTTCCCCGGCCGGGCGCGCGAGGTGTTCGACGTCTCCGGCGCCGGCGACACGGGGCTGGCCGCCCTCGGGCTCGCGCTCGGGGCCGGGGCCTCGCTGGAACAGGCGGTGCAGCTGGCCATCCTCGCCTCGGGCGTGGTGGTCGGGAAGAGCGGCACTGCGGTCGTCACCCCGGCCGAACTGATCGAGGCCGAGGTCAGCCAGCACGCCGGCGCGGCCCTGGCCAGGGTCACGGCGCTGGACGATCTCGCCGCCGAGGTCGAGGCCTGGCGGCGACAGGGGCTGAAGATCGGCTTCACCAACGGCTGCTTCGACGTGCTGCACCGGGGCCATGTCGCCTATCTGGCCCAGGCCCGCAGCTGGTGCGACCGGCTGGTGGTGGCGCTCAACTCCGACGCTTCGGTGCAGGCGCTGAAGGGCGAGGGGCGTCCGGTCAATGACCTGGAGAGCCGGGCCGTGGTCATCGGCGGCCTGGCCAGCGTCGACCGGGTCACCGCCTTCGACGATCCGACGCCGCTCCGGCTGATCGAGCGCTTGCGGCCGGATGTGCTGATCAAGGGCGCGGACTATACCCGCGAGACGGTCGTCGGAGCCGATCTGGTCGAGAGCTGGGGCGGCGAGGTCCGGCTGGCCGCCTTTGCCGACGGCTTCTCGACCACACGCACCCTCGAAAGGATCGCCGCGCGATGAGCCGTCGCATCATCGTCGTCACCGGCGGGGCCGGCTTCATCGGCTCGAACATCGTCGCCCGGCTGACCACCGAGGACAATTACGACGTGGTCGTGTGCGACCGGCTGGAGACGGCCTCGTCGGGCAAGTGGCGCAATCTGGCCAAGCACGGCATCGCCGACCTGTGGGCCCCCGAGGAGCTGTTCGACCAGCTCGACGGCGTGGCCGACCGGGTCTCCGCCATCGTGCACATGGGGGCCATCTCCTCGACCACCGAGGAAGACGCTGACCTGATCGCGCGGACCAACTTCTCGCTCAGCCGGGACCTGTGGACCTGGGCGGCGGAGCGCCGCTCGCGCCTGATCTACGCCTCGTCGGCCGCCACCTACGGCGACGGCGCCCAGGGCTTTGTCGATGACGACTCGCCCGGGGCGCTGAACGCCCTGCGGCCGCTCAACGCCTATGGCTGGTCCAAGGCCCTGTTCGACCGCTACGCCGTACGTCAGGCGGCGCGGGGTCACGCTCCGCGCCAGTGGGCGGGGTTGAAGTTCTTCAACGTCTACGGCCCCAACGAGGGCCACAAGGGCGGGATGAAGTCGGTCGTGGCGCAG
The DNA here is from genome assembly GCA_964624025.1 of uncultured Brevundimonas sp. Taxonomy (GTDB): domain Bacteria; phylum Pseudomonadota; class Alphaproteobacteria; order Caulobacterales; family Caulobacteraceae; genus Brevundimonas. The sequence continues at coordinate 58,363 of CAZUXK010000001.1, read as the reverse complement.
ATCTGGCCGAAGGTCGCGGCGGGCGAGCCGGTGCAGCTGTTCCGATCGCACCGCGAGGGCTACGCCGACGGCGGCCAGCTGCGCGACTTCGTCTATGTCGATGACGTCGTCGACATCATCGCCTGGCTGCTGGGATCGCGCGATGTGTCGGGCGTGTTCAACGCCGGCTCTGGCCGGGCCCGGAGTTTCGCCGACCTCGCCACGGCCACCTTCGCCGCCGCCGGGCGCGCGCCGCAGATCAGCTACATCGACATGCCGGAGGTCCTGCGGGAGAAGTATCAGTACTTCACCGAGGCGGACATGAGCCGGGTGCGGGCCGCCGGCTACGACGGCCAGTCGACGCCGCTGGAGGAGGGCGTGCGCCGCTATGTGCAGGACTTCCTCAGCCGGCCGGATCCCTACCGGTGAGGCGCTGGTCGCTGCGTCGCCTGGGCGTCGTCGCCGCCATGGCCACGGTGGCCGTGGTGGCGATCGCCGCGCTCGTCTGGCGCAGCGACATCCTGCAGGCGCTGCTGGATCCGGAGATTCCCTATCCCGCCTATGACCCGCCGCCGGCCCCGGATTACGACACGTCGGCCGCGTGGGCGCTGCGCGAGGCGACTCTCGCGTCCGGCGGCGACGCCGGCGTCTTTTTCGTCCACGCCACCGCCCATGACGGCGGGCGGGAGTGGAACGCCCCGCCGGGCGATCCGGTGGCGGAGCGGTTCCTGCAACGGGTGATCCTGCCCAACTATGCGGCGCCGTTCGGCCGCGCGGGCCCGGTCAGCGCGCCCCGCTACCGGGAAGCCAGTCTCTACACCCGGCTGACCATCCGCCAGGATGCGCGCGAGGCCCGGGCCTTCGCCTACGGGGATATCGAGAGGGCCTTCGAGGCCTGGCTGCGCGCCCGGCCGGATGGGCCGATCGTGCTGGCCGGGGTCGAGCAGGGCGGGGAGCTCGCCGACCGGCTGCTGGCGGAACGCATCGCGCCCGATCCGGCCCTGCGGCGGCGGCTGGTGGCGGCCTATCTGATCCAGACCACGATCCCGGAGGATCGCAACGGTTTGCCGCCCTGCGACCGGCCGGACCAGACAGGGTGCGTCGTGGCCTATGTCACCGTGCCCGAGGACGAGGGCGGGCGGCTCGACCGGCTGCGCAAGCGCGCCCTGACCTGGGACGCCCGGGGCCGGCTGGTGGAGATCGGCGACCGGCAGCTGGTCTGCGTCAATCCGCTGGCCGGGCGTCGCACGGACGCGCTGGTCGAGGCGCGGCAGCACCGCGGGGCCGCCAACGCCAGCCAGCTGGAGTGGGGGGTGCGTCCGGCCTTCCTCGACCGTCAGATCGCCGCCCAGTGCCGCGACGGGCTGCTCCGCCACACGCGCCCGGAGTCCGACAGCTTCCGCCCGGCGGGCGGCTGGGCGGATCGACGGAAAGTCAATCCGTACAATCTTTTCTACGCCGATCTTGAGCACGATGTGGAGGTTCGGTTGACCGCCTGGCGCGCGGCGCAGAGCCGTTAGTCGGCCCCCGGCCGGTCCGGGCGCCAGTCGAACAGGTGCTCGAGCACGCGGATCGCCGCGCCGCGCGGGCTGGTCAGATCGGGATCGCGGGCGAGGATCAGACGGGCGTCGTCAAAGGCCGCCTGCATCAGGGCGCGATGGCGCACCGGATCGACGAAGCGATAGGCCGGGAAGCCGCTCTGGCGCAGACCCAGAGGATCCCCCCCGCCGCGCAGGCGAAAGTCAGCCTCCGCGATCTCGAACCCGTCCTCGCTGCGGCGCAGGATGTCCAGCCGTTCCCGCGCGGTCTCGCCCAGACCCGCGTCCTCACCGCCGTACAGCAGGGTGCAGGCGCTGGCCTTCGCGCCCCGGCCGACCCGCCCGCGCAGCTGGTGCAGCTGGGCGAGGCCGAAGCGGTCGGCGTGCTCAATGACCATGATGCTGGCGTTGGGCACGTCGACGCCGACCTCGACCACGGTCGTGGCCACCAGCAGCGGCAGCTCGCCGCGCGCAAAGGCGTCCATCACCGCGGCCCGCTCGGGGCCAGCCATGCGGCCGTGGGCGAGGCCGACCGGCCGTCGCAGCGCTCGCGAGAGGTCCACAGCCCGGGCTTCAGCCGCGGCGAGATCAATCGCCTCGCTCTCGGCCACCAGCGGGCAGATCCAGTAGGCCTGGGCCCCGCGGTCGAGCGCCGCCCCGAGGCGCTGCACCACATCGCCGATGCGGGCGTGGGGCAGGACGGCCGTGGTCACCGGGGTGCGGCCCGGCGGCTTCTCGTGCAGGCGCGAGACGTCGAGGTCGCCGTACTGGGTCAGCTCCAGCGTGCGCGGGATGGGCGTGGCTGACATGGTCAGCAGGTGCACCCCGCCCGTGGCCGGATCGCCCTTGGCCTGCAGCCGCTGGCGCTCGCTGACCCCGAAGCGGTGCTGCTCGTCGATGACCGCCAGCGCCAGGTTGCGGAAGGTCACCGCCTCCTGGAACAGGGCGTGGGTGCCGATGGCCACGGCGGCGCGGCCGTCGGCGAGGGCGGCCAGCGTCTCGCGGCGCTCGGCGGCGCTGTCGCGGCCGGTCAGCAGGACGGCCTCGACCCCGGCGGCGGCGAACTGCGGGATCAGCTTGAGGGCGTGCTGGCGGGCGAGGATCTCGGTCGGGGCCATCAGGGCCGCCTGGAAGCCTCTGGAGACGGCGTCGGCGAGGGCGAGGGCGGCGACCGCGGTCTTGCCCGAACCGACATCGCCCTGCAGCAGCCGACCCATCTGCTCGCCCGAGGCGAGGTCGGCGCGAATCTCGGCAAGGGCCGCGGACTGGGCTCCGGTCAGGGTGAAGGGCAGGGCGGCCAGCAGGGCGTCCGAGACGGCGCCCGGGACGATGCGCGGCGCGGCGACCACCTGCCGGGCGCGGCGGCGCCGGGCGAGGGCGAGCTGGTGCGCCAGCGCCTCGTCGAAGGCGAGGCGCGCCCGGGCGGGGGCCTCCGGGGCCAGGTCGGCGAGCCCGGCGGGCGCGTGCAGGGCCTGCAGCGCCTCGCGCCAGCCGGGCCAGCCCTGGCGGGCGCGCCAGGCCGGATCCTGCCACTCCGGCAGCTCCGGAGCGAGGGCCAGGGCGGCCTCGACCAGCCGTCGGATCTGGCGGCTGGTGAGCCCCTGGGTCTGGGGATACACCGGCTCGACCATCGGCAATTCGTCGGCCCGATCCAGCGGGACGATATGGTCCGGGTGCGGGATCTGCACCTCGCCGCCGAAGCGCTCGATCTTGCCGCTGACCAGCCGGCGCTCGCCCGGTGGAGCGAGCCGCTCGATGTGGGTGGGCGAACCGTGGAACCAGACCAGGTGGACGAAGCCGCTGTCGTCCGAGGCGCGCACCTTGATGGGCACCCCCGGGCGGCCCGGCCGGATCAGCCGGTCGATGACGACCTCGAAAATGGCGGTCTCGCCCTCGACCGCCTCGGCCGAGGTGGTGCGGCGCCGGACGATGACGCCGGTGGGCGCGAGCGCCAGCAGGTCGCGGACCAGCGGGCCGGCCAGCTTCTGAAGCAGGGGCGCGACCTTGTGCCCGACGCCCTTCAGGCGGTCGACCGGCGCAAACAGGGGAAACAGAATCTCGGGCCGCATGTCGCGCCCAGCATAGCTGGCGTACGGCCACAGGGAACGCTATGGGAACGCCCCCCGTTGCAGAGCCCTGGCCGCCACGTGACCGCAGAGCCCATGACCCCCAAGACGCGGCTGGACCGCATCCGCTTCCG
>CAZUXK010000001.1:3634-54546 GCA_964624025.1 uncultured Brevundimonas sp. | reverse complement strand
GTGGCCGACGGGGCCGGTTGATGGACGGCGGCGGACCGGTGATGGAGCGGCGGGATCTCGAATTGTCCGGCCGGCCGCAGGGGCTCGACGCCCTCGCCGTGGCCGAGGTGCTCGCCGTCCGCAGCGGTCCGGCCCTGTTCATCGCCCGCGACCAGGCCCACGCCAACACCTTCGTCCAGACATTCGGCTTCTTTGCCAAAGATATTGAGATCCTTGAGTATCCGTCGTGGGATTGCCTGCCCTATGACCGGCTGAGTCCGACCGTGGGCGTGTCGGCGCGGCGCATGGCGACCCTGGCCCGGCTGGCCCAGCGGGTGGATGACAAGCCCCTGCTGGTGGTGGCCACCGTGGCAGCGGCCACCCAGCGCACCCCGTCGCGCGACGTCACCAGCGGCGCCGGGTTCTCGGCGCGGGTCGGCGGCGAGCTCGATACGGTCGCGCTGGAAGCCTACTTCTCCCGCAACGGCTATGTCCGGGCCTCGACGGTGTCGGACCGCGGCGAATACGCGGTGCGCGGCGGGGTCATCGACGTCTTCCCGCCCGGCTTCGAGGAACCGGTTCGCCTCGACCTGTTCGGGGCCGAGCTGGAGTCGATCCGCGCCTTCGATCCGGAAACCCAGCGCTCCACGCGCCAGCTGACCTCCGTCGAGCTGACGCCGGTGTCGGAGGCCCTGCTCGATCCGGCGGCGATCAGCCGGTTCCGCACCGGCTATCTGCAGCGCTTCGGCGCGCCGGGGGACGATCCGCTCTACGCCGCCGTGAGCGAGGGGGCCCGGCGTCAGGGCTTCGAGCACTTCCTGCCGCTGCTCTACGAGCGTCTCGACACCCTGTTCGACTATCTGCCGGACGATGCGCCGGTCTTCCTCGACCACCAGATCGAGAGCGCCCGCGCCGAGCGCTGGGACATGATCGGCGACGCCTACGAAGCGCGCGCTGAGGCGTCGCGGGCGAAAGGCGGGCAGGCGCACCGGGCCCTGCCGCCGGAGGCCCTCTATCTCGACGCGGCGGCCTGGCACGGGGCCCTCGCCGGGCGGCCGGTGCGGCGGTTCTCGCCCTTCGCCGGCGATCAGGCGGCCGGCCAGACGGCCGGGCAGGCGGGCCGCAGTTTCGCCGCCGAGCGGGCCCAGGACAGCGTGAACCTGTTCGAGGCCGTGGCGCGCCACGCCGAGGCCCTGCAGGCCGAGGGCCGCAAGGTCGTGTTCGCCTCCTGGAGCGAGGGCTCGTCCGAGCGTCTGGCGGCTATGCTCGGCGACCACGGGCTGGAGCCGGTCGTGGCGGTGCGCGACTGGCAGGATGTGCTGGCGGCCCCGCCGGCGCTCTATCTGCGCGCGGTCCTGCCGGTCGAGCATGGCTTCGTCGCCGACGGCTTCGCCGTGATCTCCGAGACCGACATCCTCGGCGACCGGCTGGCGCGGCCGCGCAAGAAGCGACGGGCGTCGAACTTCCTCGCCGAGGCCTCGGCCCTGACCACCGGCGACCTGGTGGTGCACCTCGACCATGGTATCGGACGCTATGAGGGCCTGCGCACCCTCGACATCCAGGACGCGCCGCACGACTGCCTGGAAATCCTGTATGCGGGCGAGAGTAAGCTCTTTCTACCCATTGAAAACATTGATCTCCTGACGCGCTACGGCGCCGAGTCCGACGGCGTCCAGCTGGACCGGCTGGGCGGCGCCGGCTGGCAGGCGCGCAAGGCCAAGGCGCGCGAACGGCTGCGGGCCATGGCCGAGGGGCTGATCGCCCTGGCGGCCCAGCGCGCCCTGCGCGAGAGCGAGGCGGTGACGCCGCCGCCGGGGCTGTTCGCCGAGTTCTGCGCCCGCTTCCCCTACGAGGAGACCGAGGACCAGCTGAACGCCATCGGCGATGTGCTGGAAGACCTCGGCAAGGGCCAGCCGATGGACCGGCTGATCTGCGGCGACGTCGGCTTCGGCAAGACCGAGGTGGCGTTGCGCGCCGCCTTCGTGGTGGCCCTGTCCGGGCAGCAGGTGGCGGTCGTCGCCCCCACCACCCTGCTGGCCCGCCAGCACTTCAAGACCTTCTCCGAGCGCTTCGCCGGCTGGCCGGTCAAGGTGCGCCAGCTGTCGCGGATGGTCGGGGCGAAGGAGGCGTCAGAGACGCGCGCCGGACTCAAGGACGGCTCGATCGAGATCGTCGTCGGCACCCACGCCGTCCTCAGCGAGCAGGTCGGCTTCCGCAACCTCGGCCTCGTCATCGTCGACGAGGAGCAGCACTTCGGGGTCAAGCACAAGGAGAAGCTCAAGACCCTGCGCGCCGACGTGCACCTGCTGACGCTGACGGCCACGCCGATCCCGCGCACCCTGCAGATGGCGCTGACCGGCATCCGCGAGATGTCGATCATCGCCACCCCGCCGGTCGACCGGCTGGCGGTGCGCACCTATGTCCTGCCGTGGGACCCGGTGACGGTGCGCGAGGCCCTGCTGCGCGAGAAGTACCGCGGCGGTCAGGCCTACTATGTCGCGCCGCGGCTGAAGGATCTTCCGGACATCGAACGGTTCCTGCGCGAGCAGGTCCCCGAGGTCAGCTTCGTGGTCGGCCACGGCCAGATGTCCCCGACGCAGCTCGAGGAGGTGATGAGCGCCTTCTACGACGGGAAGTACGATGTGCTGGTGTCGACCACCATCGTCGAGTCAGGGCTCGACATCCCGACCGCCAACACCCTGGTGGTGCACCGGGCGGACATGTTCGGCCTGGCCCAGCTGTACCAGATCCGCGGACGCGTCGGCCGCTCCAAGACCCGCGCCTTCGCCTATCTGACCACCCCGCCCGAGAAGCCGATGACCCTGTCGGCCGAGCGCCGGCTGCAGGTGCTGCAGTCGCTCGACAATCTCGGGGCCGGGTTCCAGCTGGCCAGCCACGACCTCGATCAGCGCGGTGGCGGCAACCTGCTGGGCGAGGAGCAGTCGGGCCACATCCGCGAGGTGGGCGTCGAACTGTACCAGCAGATGCTGGAGGACGCCGTCGCCGAGCTGAAGGAGAAGGGCCTCGGCGAACTGGTCGACCGCGGCTGGTCGCCCAGCATCAATGTCGGCGCCGCCGTCCTGATTCCAGAGGCTTACGTCCCCGACCTCAATGTCCGTCTGAGTCTCTACCGCCGCCTGTCGGACGCCGAGAACACCGACACCCGCGAGGCGCTGGCGGCGGAGCTGATCGACCGCTTCGGCCCGTTGCCGGACGAGGCGCGCCAACTGCTGCGCATCGTCGGCATCAAGGCCAACTGCCGTGTGGCCTGCATCGAGAAGATCGACGTCGGCCCGAAGGGCGCGGTGCTGTCCCTGCGGGACAACCGGTTCCCCAACCCGGCGGGGCTGGTCGGGCTGATCCAGAAGAACCACATCAGCTGGAAGATCCGTCCGGACCAGAAGATCGTGGTCAAGGGCGACTGGCCGGATGCCGACGAGCGCCTGAAGGTGGCCGAGCGCATCACGGCGGACCTGGCCCGGGTCGCCACCGCAGGCTGAGACGTCCGGCGCCCGCGCGGGGGCTAGCCGCCGAGCCGCCTGAGTTCGGCGCTGGCCCGTTCGAGCAGGCCGGCCGCGGGTTCGCCGGGCAGGAGTTCGGCGACCCCGAGGTCGAAGTTGAGCACGAACGGCGGCTGATCGGGCCCGGCGTCGAAGGCGGTGCAGCCGATCACGGCGGCGATCCGTTCGGCGGCGATCCGCGCCTCGCCGGCCCGGGTGGCGGGCAGGGCGAGGGCGAAGACCTCCTGCGCCAGCCGGCCGGCGGTGTCCTCGGAGCGGACCAGACGCGAGGTCATGGAGCCGATCTGCGGCAGGGCCCGGTCGAGCCAGCCGCCGGCGCGGGCGCGCGCCACCTCGTCCGACGTCGCCACGCGCAGCACACAGACCGACACCGGCCGCCGCCGGCGGCTGGCCGCCTCGACGATTCGGGACAGGTGCAGGGCGAACATCTCGCGGGTGAACAGGCCGGTCGCCGGGTCGGTCAGGTCGGAGGTCCGGACCGAATCGAGCGCCCGACGGATGCCCTGTTGCCGACGATAGGCCTCGGCGAGGGCGAGGCCGCGGCGCGCCGTCTCGGCCTCCGGGGTCTCGGCGCTGGCCACGTCGGCGATGCCGCGCTGGAAGATCTCCGGCAGGTCGATCTCGCCGCTCTGGCGCAGGTAGAGCATGACCGGGATATGGAACAGGCGAGTGTTCCGCTTCATCCCCGACGCGATCGACAAGGCCGGAGCATGGTCCTCGCCGCCCCACAGGATCACCGCGTCGAAGGCCGCCTCGTGCAGATAGTCGAACGCCGTATAGGGCGTCGGCGCGGCGATCACCTCCGCGCCCGAGCCGCGCAGGGCGTTGGACAGGCCGAGGAAGCGCCGGTCGGGCGCGCCCGCGGCGAGGATGCGGATCGGGCTGGCGTCGGGGACGATCTCCAGCCCCTGACCGCGATTCGAGAAGGTCGCCCGCCGCAGGGTGAACTCTTCCTCGGCGACGGCCGCGCGCATCAGCTGTTCGAGGCGCAGGCCGATCTGCACCGGATGCGGGGCGCCGGTCATGTGCAGGTCGGCGCCGATCGGCGCGCCGTGGCCGAGGGTGATGATCGGCAGGCTGCGGGGGCTGGCGGCCTGGCGCAGGGCCTCGACGGCGCGGGCGTCGAAGCCGCGCGCGTCCATCACAGCGCCTTCCAGCGGCAGGTCGGTGAGGGCCATCGTCCCGCCGTCGACCGTGCGGGCGGTCACGGTGCGCCAGCCGAGCGCATCGAGCCCGCGCGCCAGCGGGCCGATGCGCGCGTCATCCTGACCGAGCAGCAGCAGGCGCGGTTCGCCGATCAACCTTGAGTCCCCCTGTGACGCGCGACCGGCGCGACGGGCGACCATAGCGAGGCGGCCGGGGGCGACGCAACGCGAAGACTTCCCTCGTCCGCTCAAGGGAGTAGATTGTCGCACTGCAAAGGCCGCCCGGAGACCGAGATTGACCGCATCCTCCCCGGACCTGACCTCCATTGCTTTCTGGCTGCGCCTGTCAGGGCGGGCCTTTGCGCGAAGCTGGGGTCGGGACGTGATGCTCTACACCGGGGGCGTGGCCTTCTTCGCCCTGCTGGCGGTGTTCCCGGCGATCGCCATCCTGATCGGCTTCTACAAGGTGGTGCTGTCGACCGGTCAGGCCTCGGAGCAGGTGGCGGCGCTTGCCGGGGCGATTCCCCACGCCGCGCGGGCCGTGTTCGAGAGCGAGGTGCAGCGGCTGACCACCGCCTCGGCCCGGGCCATCTCCACCCAAAGCGCCATCGCCCTGGTGATCGGCGCCTACGCCGCACACAGGGGATTCAAGGCCTTGCTGGCGGGCCTGAACCTGATCCATGACGAGCAGGAGCCGCACGGCTTCCTCAAGTTCAACCTGCTGGCCTTTTTCGTCGCCCTGTTCGCCTTCGCCCTGTTCACAGTCGTGTCCGGGGGCGTGGTCACTGCCCGGCTGGTGGCTCACGTCGGCGAATCGGACAGCGGGCTCGGGGTTGGCGGGTTCGTCTCGACCCTCGGCCTCTGGGTGGGTCTGACAGCGCTTTACCGCTACGCCATGAGCCACAAGGTCAAGGTCGCCTGGGCCCCCGCCATCACCGGCGGCGCGGTGGCCACCATCCTGTCCGCAATCTCCTCGTGGCTTTGCGCCATCTATGTCGAGCAGATGCCCACCCTCGGCGCCACCTATGGCTCGGTCGGGGCCGTGGTCGTGCTGCTGATCTGGCTGTCCTGGAATATCAACGCCGTCTTCTATGGCGGGGCCTTCGCCACCGAGATGGAGACCATCCGGCGCACGCGCCGCACGCCGCCGGATGAAACGGACGCCGCGGTCGGGGAGGCGACGGCGCCGGCCGCTGATGTGGTCAGCCTGCAGGCCCGCCGGGCGTCTCGACGCGGATCGTAAGCACCCCGTCCGCCTCGGTGATCTCCAGCACCCGGCCGCCGGTTTCGCCCAGCAGGTGCGGCACGTCGATCCGCGCCATCGGATCGGTCGCCAGCAGGGTCAGGACCTCGGCGGGACCGGCTTCGGCGAGGGCCCGGCGCAGCCGCAGCGAGGGCACGGGGCAGCGGTGACCGCGGGCGTCGATGACCTGGCTCATGCCGCCAGCCTCCGGGCCAGCAGCTCCAGCGCCCGGGCGACCGCCGCGGCCCGCACGGCGCCCCGGCCGACGTCGCCGAAGCGGCTCTCGTGGGTGGTGACGCCCTCGCGGTCGGCGAGGCCGAACCAGACCAGCCCGACCGGCTTTTCCGCCGAGCCGCCGCCAGGCCCCGCGATGCCGGTTACCGCGACCGCAAGGTCGGCGTCGGCGGCGGTGCGCGCCCCGGCCGCCATGGCCTCGGCGGTGGCGGCCGAGACGGCGCCGTGGGCGGCGAGGACCTCGGCGGGGACGCCGAGCAGGGCGGTCTTGGCGGCGTTGCTATAGGTCACGACGCTCCGTTCCAGCACCTCGGAGGCGCCGGGAACATCGGTCAGGGCCGCCGAGACGAGGCCCCCGGTGCAACTCTCCGCGGCGGTCACGGTCCAGCCGCGACGCCGGGCGCCCTCGACAACCTCGCGGGCGAGGCGATTGATCTCGTCAGGAAACATCGTCGGGGGCTCCTCAGGTCGAGGCGAAACGGGCTAGAGCAGGGCCTCGTCGCCGTCCGGGCCCGGCAGGCCCGCGCCGTTTCGCCGGAGACCGATCATGACGCCAGCGGCGGCGCCCGCAAAGGACCTGCCCGGAAGGACTGTCGCGCCGTTCGTCGCTGCGGTGTTCGTCTCGGCCGGCCTCGTCTTCCTGCTGCAGCCGATCGCCACCCGGCTGGTGCTGCCGACGCTGGGCGGGTCGCCCGCGGTCTGGAACACCGCCATGGTGTTCTTCCAGGCCGCGCTGCTGGCCGGCTACCTCTATGCCCATCTGCTGCAGCGGATCCGGCGCGTCGAGGTTCAGGTGGCGGTGCATCTCGGCCTGCTGGCTGTGGCGGCGCTTAGCCTGCCGCTGGCCATCACCGGCCTGACGGGAGACCCCGATCCGGCGCGGCCGATCGGCTGGCTGCTGGCCACCCTGGCGCTTTCGCTGGGCGCGCCCTTCATCATCCTGTCGGCGACAGCGCCGCTGATCCAGGCCTGGTTCGCCCGGGCGCAGCCGGGGCGCAATCCCTATGCGCTCTATGCGGCCAGCAACCTGGGCAGTTTCCTCGCCCTGCTGGCCTATCCGCTGCTGGTCGAGCCGCTGGCGGCGCTCGACGCCCAGCGGCTGGGCTGGACGCTCGGCTACGGCGGCTTCGTGGCGGTGATCCTGTGGCTGGGCTGGAGCCTGCGCCCCGGCCGGACGACGGTGGCCGCGACCGACAGTCCATCGCCCGCCAGTCCTCCCCTCAGCTGGCGCGAGCGCGGCATGCTGGTGCTGCTGGCGGCGGCGCCGTCCAGCCTGATGCTTGGCGTCACGGCGCACATGTCGACGGACGTGGCCTCGGCACCCTTCCTGTGGGTCGCGCCGCTGGCCCTCTACCTGCTGACCTTTGTGCTGGCCTTCCGCGACCGGCCGTGGCCGCCGTTCCATGTCACCCTCGTGCTGCAGGCGGCGGCGGTGGCCGTGGCGGTCATCTTCATCGCCTTCCGCACGGGGGAGTGGCTGCTGCTGGTGGTCACCAACCTGACCGCCTTCGCCCTGACCGCCCTGCTGTGTCACCAGCGGCTGGCCGGCCGGCGACCGCCGCCGGACCGGCTGACCGAGTTCTACCTGTGGATCTCGCTGGGCGGGGTGCTGGGCGGGGCCTTCACCGCCCTCGTCGCCCCGGTCCTGTTCAATGCGGTCTGGGAGTACCCGCTGGTGCTGGTGCTCGTGGGTCTCGCCCGCCACTGGGGCCGGGGGCCGCTGGACCGGGTCGAGCGCATCGCCCTGTTCGCGGCGATCCCGATCGCCCTGACGCCGCCGGTCCTGCTGGAGATGATGCGCTACAACGCCGAATTCCTGCCGCAGATTCGGGGAGAGCCGCTGATGCGGCTGTCGGCCCTGATCCTCGGCAGCGCCGCCATCGGCGCCTTCCTGCTGCGAGACCGGGCGTTGCTGTTCGTGCTGGTGCTGGGGCTGATGGGCTGGTCGTCGCAGCATATCTCGCGCGGCTATGACTGGGCGTACAGCGAGCGCAGCTTCTTCGGCGTGATGCGGGTGGCCCGGACGCCGGACGCCGGGCTGGGCGGCGAGGCCCATGTGCTGATGCACGGCACCACCCTGCACGGAGCCCAGTCGCTGGCGCCTTCGCAGCGCTGCCGGCCGACGCTGTACTACACGCCCCAGACCCCGCTCGGTCAGGCGGTGCAGCAGACCCAGGCCCGGGCCCCGGACACGCGCATCGCGGTGATCGGCCAGGGCGCCGGAGCCCTGGCGGCCTATGTGGGACCCCGCGACCGGCTGACCTTCTACGAGATCGATCCGATGGTCGACCGGCTGTCGCGCGATCCGCGCTGGTTCAGCTTCATCAGCCACTGCGCCGAGGGGCCGGTGACGACCGTGCTGGGCGACGCCCGTCTCTCGCTGCGAGACGTGCCGGATGACAGCTACGACGTGCTGGTGGTCGACGCCTTCAGCTCCGACGCGGTGCCGACCCACCTGCTGACCGTCGAGGCCATCGCCGAGTACCTGCGCGTGGTCAGCGACGACGGCGCCGTGGTGCTGCACCTGTCCAACCGCAACCTCGAGATCACCCTGCCGGCCCAGGCGGCGGCGCAGAGGCTCGGCGTGCCGGCCCTGCACCAGATCTATTTCGAACAGTCCGGCGGCGGCCTGTCCGAGGCGTCGACCGAGGCCCTGGTCCTGTCGCCCACCGAGGCCGGGATCGCCCCCTTCCGCGAGGACGGCCGCTGGCGACAGCTGGCCGAGACCGACGTCCGGCCGTGGACCGACGATTACGTCAATCTGGTCGGAGCCCTGTGGCGCAGCCTGGTGCGCTGAGGCGGGGCGGTCTCAGCCCGCCGGGCGGACGGGCAGGGCCACGGCGGCGATGGCCTGGGCGGCGAGGCCTTCCTGGCGCCCGGCGAAGCCCATGCCTTCGGTCGTGGTCGCCTTGACGCTGACGGCGTCGAGCGGGAGCCCGAGCAGCTCGGCCAGGCGCGCCTTCATGGCCGCGCGGTGCGGCTTGATGCGGGGCTGTTCACAGACGAGGGTGACGTCGACATTGACCAGCCGCCCGCCGCGGGCGCGCACGCGCTCGACGGCGTGGACGAGGAACTGGTCAGAGCGGGCCCCCTTCCACTGCGGATCGGTGGGCGGGAAGTGATCGCCGATATCGCCGTCGCCCAGGGCTCCGAGGATGGCGTCGGTCAGGGCGTGCAGCCCGGCGTCGGCGTCGGAATGGCCGACCAGCGTCTGGTCATGGCTGATCGGCACGCCGCACAGCCAGACGGTGTCGCCGGGGCCCCAGCGGTGGGCGTCGAGCCCCAGCCCAATGCGCGTTTCCCAGGCGATCAGGGCCTCGGCCATGGCGAAATCCTCCGGATAGGTCAGTTTCATCAGGGCGGGATCGCCCGGAACCAGGGCGACGCGGCCGCCAGCCGCCTCGAACACCGTCACATCATCTGTAGCGGCACCGTCTTCCGGCCAGCAGGCGTAGGCGGCGCGCAGGGCGCCGAGACGAAAGGCCTGGGGGGTCTGGGCCCGGACCAGCCCCTCGCGCGCGACTGCGCCGGCCGACACCCCGCCGCCATCCCGCTTCAGCGAGTCGGCGACCGGCAGGACGGGGAGGGCGGCGTCGGACTCCCGCAGGGCCTCGAGCAGGCGGTTCACGACGTCGGTCGCCAGCAGGGGGCGGGCGGCGTCGTGGATCATGACCGCGGCGGCGTCCTCAACCCGGACGGCGGCCAGTCCGGCGCGGACCGAGTCGGTGCGGGTCGCGCCGCCGGCGACCGTGCGCCATCCGCTCAGGCCCTCAAGGGCCCGTGCCGCCTCCGCGTCTGTCCCGGCGGGGATGACGACCACCACCTCGGCGGCCCCGGCGTCCAGCATGGCCTCGACCGACCAGCGCAGCACGGGCCGGCCTCCGAGCGCCCGCCACTGCTTGGCTGCGCCCGCCCCGGCGCGCGAGCCCGAGCCCGCCGCCACCACCACACCCGCGAATTCCATGACGCGCGTTCTAGGGGCTGCTTTGGCGACTGGCGAGAGCCGCGCTACAGAGCCGCATGACCTCGACCGCCCGCGACCTCTGGATCGGCGACGTCCGCGTGCCCGGACGGGTGCTGGCGGCGCCCATGACCGGGGTCACCGACCTGCCGTTCCGCCGGCTCGCCGCGTCCCTCGCCGCGCCCTATGTGGCGACAGAGATGGTCGCCTCGAAGGAGCTGGCCCGAGGGCGACCGGACGTGGTGCGGCGTGCAGCCGTGGGCGAGGGCCTGCCCCTGACGGTGATCCAGCTGGTTGGCGCCGATCCGGCCGCCATGGCCGAAGGCGCGCGCATGGCCGAGCGGGCCGGGGCCGACGTGATCGACCTCAACTTCGGCTGCCCGGCGAAGGAGGTGACCGGCATCGCCTCGGGCTCGGCCCTCATGCGCACCCCGGACCGCGCGCGCGCTATCATGGCGGCGGTCGTCGCGGCCGTCTCGCGGCCGGTGACGGTCAAGATGCGGCTGGGCTGGGACGAGGCCACGATCAACGCGCCCGAGTTGGCGCGGGCGGCGCAGGATCTCGGCGTACGCGCCGTCACGGTGCACGGGCGCACGCGCAGCCAGTTCTACACCGGCGTGGCGGACTGGAGGGCCGTGGGGCGGGTGAAGGCGGCGGTCGACATCCCGGTCATCGTCAATGGCGATATCTGCACCCTTCAGGACGCCCGCGCCGCGCTGGAGCAGTCCGACGCCGACGCCCTCATGCTGGGGCGGGGCGTCTATGGCCGGCCATGGCTGCCGGCGCAGCTGGAGGCGGCGCTGGCCACCGGCGCGCCTCTGCAGGAGCCGGACGCCGCCACGCGTCTGGGGCTGGTGACGCGACACCTTCAGGACAGTCTCGACTTCTATGGCCCGGGTCTGGGCCTGAAGATGTTCCGCAAGCACCTCGGCTGGTACATCGAGGCCGCCCCCTGGCCGTCAGAGCCCGCGGCGCGGCGGGCCGCCCGCGGGGCGCTGTGCCGCCTGGATTATCCGCAGGCGGTGCTGGAGGGGCTGGCCGAGCTCTGGGGACTTGCGGCCCCACTGATGCAGCGGGGTGACGACCTGTTGATTTCAGGTCACAGAGCGGCCTAAGCTCCCAACCATGCGTTCCAGCCGAGCCGACGTCGCGCCCGGGACGCCGCCGGTGTGGCGGCGGCTCTGGGGCTATGCGCGTGACGAGCGGGCCCGCTACGTCTTCCTCGGCCTGTTCCTTGTCGCGCTCGGTCTCGTGGGGGCAGCCGTCTGGCTGCTGGCGGCGGCCCCGTCGGTCGCGGCCGAGACGGGCGCGCGGGCCACGGCCAGCCGGGTCGTGCTGCTGCTGTTGCTGCTCAATCTTGTGCCGCTGGCGCTGCTGGGGCTGATCGTCGGGGTGCGGGTGCTCGACCTCGCCCGGGAGCGGGCCAGCGACGCCGGGGCGCGGCTGCACCTGCGCTTCGTCACCCTGTTTTCCGCCGTGGCCGTGGTGCCGGCGGTGCTCATCGCCCTGGTGTTCGGGGTGCTGGTCAATCGCGGCGTGGAAGGCTGGTTCAGCGAGACCGTGGTGGCGGCCGTGGAGAACGGCGCCGACATCGGCCGGGCCTATGTGGGCGACGTCTCCGCCGAGCTTGAGGTCGACCTGGCCACCATGACCACGGAGCTGGGGGCGGTCCGGGACCTGTTCGATCGTCGCCTGCAGTTCAGTACGGCCCTCACCCAGATCGGCGCCTTCTTTGGCTATCCTGCGGTTTATGTGCTCAACAGCCGCGGCGAGGTGCTGGCCCAGGGCGAGGTCCCGGGCGCGCCGCCCTATGTCGCGCCGCCGGCTGAAGCCTTCGACCGGGCGGCCGGGGGCGAGGAGGTGTCGCTGGAAGTCACCGAGGGGCCCGATGCGATCCGGGCGGTGACCCTGCTGCCGGGCTATCCCGACGCCTTCCTCTATGTGGTGCGGCCGCTGGAGCAGGGCCTGGTCTCGCGCCTGCGCGAGAGCGACCAGGCGATCCAGGCCTACCGGCAGGCGGAGGAGAGCCGCGACCGCATCCAGGCGGCGTTCGTGCTCAGCTACATCCAGACCGCCCTGCTGGTGCTGGTGGGCGCGGTCTGGCTGGGCATGTCGGCGGCGAACGCCATCTCCCGACCGATCGCGGATCTCGTGACCGCGGCCAACGCCCTCGCCGCCGGCGATCTCGGGGCGCGGGTGGAAGCCAATCCGGCGGTCGCGGAGATCAATCTCTTGTCCAGTGCGTTCAACAGGATGGCGGAGGACCTTGAGGGGCAGCAGCAAGCCTTGCGGCGCGCCAGCGACGAGGCCCAGGCGCGCAGCCAGTTCACCGAGACGGTGTTGTCCGGGGTCTCGGCCGGGGTCATCGGACTGGACCGGGAGGGACGGGTCTCAGCGCTCAACGACAGCGCCCGCGAGCTGCTGGCCCTGCAGGGAGAGGCCCTGACGGGGCGGGCGCTCGCGGATGTCGCTCCGGAGCTGGACGCCCTGATCGGGCGCGGCGAGCCGCAGATCGAGGAGGACGTCGACGTCACCCGCGACGGCGAGACGCGCCGCCTGCGCGTCCGGGTGCAGGGCGGACTCGGCGGCGAGGCGGTCATGACCTTCGATGACATCACCCGGCTGGTGACGGCCCAGCGTAACGCCGCCTGGCGCGACGTCGCCCGCCGCATCGCCCACGAGATCAAGAACCCGCTGACGCCGATCCAGCTGTCGGCCGAACGGCTGCGGCGCAAGTACCGCGCGCGCGTGGCCGAGGACGTCGAGGTGTTCGACCGGTGCACCGAGACCATCATCCGTCAGGTCGGCGACATCGGCCGCATGGTCGACGAGTTCTCGGCCTTCGCCCGCATGCCGGCCCCGCGCTTCGCCGCCGCCAATCCGGCCGAACTGCTGCGCGAGGCGGCGTTCGCCCAGCGCGTCGCCGCGCCGGGCATCGAGGTGCGGCTGACCGAACCCCTTCCGTCGGCCAGTCTGATCTGCGACCGCAGCATGGTCGGACAGGCCCTGACCAACGTCCTGAAGAACGCCGGAGAGGCCATTCTGGCGCGCCGGGCGATGGACGACCCCGCCGCCGGGACCATGGCGGTCGGGCTGGAGATCGAGGACGGCGCGGCCGTCTTCGTGGTTGAGGACGACGGGATCGGCCTGCCCGACAAGGACCGCGACCGGCTGATCGAGCCTTATGTTACGACCCGCGAGAAGGGCACCGGTCTCGGGCTCGCGATCGTCAGACGTATCTGCGAGGACCACGGCGGCGCCCTGAAGCTGGCCGACGCGGTCGAGCTTTCGGGCGCGCGGGTGTGTCTGGTCTTTCCCTTGCGTCCGGAACGGCGAGCGTCCCGTCCCGAGACGCCAGCTGCCACGGCGAACTAGAGAGGCGTCATGCGACAGTCCGGAGCTGACATTCTGGTGGTGGACGACGAGGCGGATATCCGCGAGCTCGTCTCGGGCCTGCTGGAGGACGAGGGGCACGCGGTGCGCACCGCCGCCGACTCCGAGTCCGCCCTGGCGGCGATCCGGGCGCGGCGGCCGTCGCTGGTCCTGCTCGACATCTGGATGCAGGGCGGGGGGATGGACGGGCTGGAGCTGCTCGACCTGCTCAAGACGCTCGACCCGGATCTGCCGGTGATCATGATCTCCGGCCACGGCAACATCGAGACCGCCGTCAGCGCCCTCAAGCGCGGGGCCTATGACTTCCTCGAGAAGCCGTTCAAGTCCGACCGCCTCGTGGTGGTGGTCGAGCGGGCGCTGGAGGCCGCCACCCTGCGGCGCGAGAACCGCCAACTGCGCGCGCGGGCCAGCCTGCCGACGGGCCTGATCGGTCGCTCGGCGGCGGCGCAACAGCTGCGGGCGACCGTGACCAAGGTCGCCCCGGCCAACAGCCGGGTGCTGATCTCCGGCCCGCCGGGCTCGGGCAAGGAGTTGGTGGCGCGCCAGATCCACGAGGCCAGCGCCCGCGCGCGCGGCGCGTTCGTGGCCATCTCCTCGGCCGGGATGACGCCGGAGCGCCTCGACGTCGAACTGTTCGGCGAGGAAGGCAGCGACGGCCGGCCCTCAAAGATCGGCGTGTTCGAGCGCGCCCACAACGGCACGCTCTACCTCGACGACGTGGCCGACATGCCGCGCGAGAGCCAGGGCCGGATCCTGCGGGTTCTCGTGGAGCAGCGCTTCCGGCGCGTTGGCGGCGAGCAGGACGTGCAGGTCGATGTGCGCGTTATCTCCTCGACCTCGCGCGACCTGAAGACCGAGATTGCCGAGGGCCGCTTCCGCGAGGACCTGTTCCACCGGCTCAATGTGGTGCCGATCCGGGTGCCGGCGCTGGCCGAGCGGCGCGAGGACATCGCCGAGCTGTGCGCGTATTTCGTCGAGACTCTCGCCGAGTCCCAGGGGCTGCCGCGGCGGCCGCTCGGCGACGACGCCATCGCCGTGCTGCAGGTTCATCCCTGGCCGGGCAATGTCCGTCAGCTGCGCAACAACATCGAACGGCTGCTGATCCTCGCTGCCGGCGGGCCGGGTGAGCCGATCACGGCGGACATGCTGCCGCAGGAGGTAGCCCAGCCCGGCTCCGGCGGCGGTCTCGGGGCCGAACGGGTCATCTCCCTGCCGCTGCGCGAGGCGCGCGAGGTGTTCGAGCGCGAGTATCTCTCGGCGCAGATCATGAGGTTCGGTGGCAATATCTCGCGTACCGCCAGCTTCATCGGTATGGAACGGTCAGCTCTGCACCGGAAGCTGAAGTCGCTGGGCGTGGCGCCCGCGCGGGGCGGCGAGGACGACGAGGAGATGGCGGACTGATGTCGCGCGTGGCCTATGTGAACGGTTGCTACGGCCCGCTGTCCGACGCGGCGGTGAGCGTCGAGGACCGCGGTTTCCAGTTCGCCGACGGCGTCTATGAGGTCTGGTCGGTGTTCGATGGTCGCATGGCCGACTATGACGGCCACATGACCCGGCTGGCGCGCAGCCTCACCGAGCTGCGCATTCCCATTCCGATGACGCGCGAGTCCCTGACCGTGGTGCTGAAGGAGACCATCCGGCGCAACCGGGTGCGGGACGGCATCGTCTATCTGCAGGTCACCCGTGGCGCGGCCCGGCGCGACCACCCGTTTCCGGTCCCCGGCACCCCGCCGAGCGTGATCGTGACCTCGCGCGCCGTGGACCAGACCAGGGCCGAAGCCATGGCGCGCAAGGGTGTGGCTGTGATCACCCAGCCGGACATCCGCTGGGGGCGCTGTGACATCAAGACCGTCGGGCTGCTGCCCAATGTGCTGGCCAAGCAGGCGGCGCGCGAGCAGGGGGCCTATGAGGCCTGGATGGTCGACGAGATGGGGCTGGTGACCGAGGGCTCCTCGACCAACGCCTGGATCATTGATCAGAGCGGCAAGGTCCGCACGCGCGACACCCAGGCCAACATCCTGCGGGGTGTGACCCGCACCGCCATCCTCGACATCCTCGAGGAAGAGGGGCTGGAACTCGACGAGCGACCCTTCTCGGTCGAGGAGGCGAAGCAGGCGCGCGAAGCTTTCTTCACGGCCGCGGGCGCCTTCGTCATGCCGGCGGTGTCGATCGACGGGACGAAGATCGGTGACGGCAAGCCAGGGGCGGTGACGGCCCGTCTGCGGCGTCTTTACCTTGAGCGGGCGCGCGCCGAGGCCATCTAGGCATTGCGACGGCACCGACCCCCCGTCTAAGGTCGCTCCGCCGCGCCGGCCTTGCGGCGAACCAACCAAGACAGGATCAACCTGCCATGTCGCAAGACAAGAGACAGAACCTCCAGGACACCTTCCTGAACAGCGTCCGCAAGACGAAGACGCCGCTGACCATCTTCCTGGTCAACGGGGTCAAGCTGCAGGGCATCGTGACCTGGTTCGATAACTTCTGCGTGCTGCTGCGCCGCGACGGCCAGTCCCAGCTTGTGTACAAGCACGCCATCTCCACCATCATGCCCGCCCAGCCCGTGCAGTTGTACGAGCCCGAGGCCGACGAGACCGATTGACCCAGAAACTGATCGACCACGCGGTTCCCGTCCTCAAGGCGGTCGTCCTGCATCCGGATGGCCGGGAAACGGGGTCGCGGCTGGCCCAGGAGCGACTGGAGGAGGCGACCGGCCTCGCCCGGGCGCTGGACCTTGAGGTGCGCGCCGCCGAGCTGGTGCGCTTGCGCAAGATCACGCCCGCGACCCTGTTCGGGGCGGGCAAGGTCAACGAGCTGGCGGCCCTGATCCGCGCGGCGGAAGCGGAAGTGGTGGTGGTCGACGACGCGCTCACGCCGGTGCAGCAGCGCAATCTCGAAAAGGCATGGGAGGTCAAGGTGATCGACCGAACCGGCCTGATCCTTGAGATCTTTGGCCGGCGCGCCCGCACCAAGGAAGGGCGGCTGCAGGTCGAGCTGGCGCGGCTGGACTATGAACGGTCGCGGCTGGTCCGGACCTGGACCCACCTGGAGCGCCAGCGGGGCGGCACCGGCTCGACCGGCGGTCCGGGGGAAACCCAGATCGAGCTGGACCGACGCCTGATCGCCGACCGCATCGTCCGGCTCAAGGGGGAGCTGGAGGAGGTGCGGCGGACCCGCGCCCTGCACCGCAAGGCGCGCCGCAAGGTCCCGTTCCCGACGGTGGCCCTGGTCGGCTACACCAACGCCGGCAAGTCGACCCTGTTCAACCGGCTGACCGGGTCGGAGGTGCTTGCCAAGGACCTGCTGTTCGCCACCCTCGACACGACCCAACGCACCATCCGCCTGCCGCAGGGCCGGCCGGCGATCATCGCCGATACCGTAGGTTTCATCTCGGACCTGCCGCACGAGCTGGTCGAGAGTTTCCGCGCCACGCTGGAAGAGGTGGGTGAGGCGGACCTGATCCTGCACGTGCGTGACATCGCCTCGCCGGACACCGACGCCCAGGCGCACGACGTCGAGGCGGTGCTGAAGCAGATTCCCGTGCCCGAGGGACGCACCCGCCGGGTTCTGGAAGTCTGGAACAAGATCGACCTGCTGGACGCCGAAGCGCGCGAAAGCGTGCTGGGTCAGGCCATGCGCCAGGCGCGCGAGGGAACCGCCGTCGCGGTCTCGGCCTGGACCGGGGAGGGGATCGAGGTCCTGCGCCAGACCATCGCCGGCCTGATCGACGACGACCCGGAGACGCGGCTCACGCTGGAGCCGCACCAGAGCCAGGCGCTGGCCTGGCTGTACGAGCACGGGCGGGTGACCTTCCGCGACACGGACGCCGAGGGCCGGACCCATGTGGTGGTGCGCCTGCACCCGGCAGCGCTGGGCCGGTTCGAGCGGCAGTTTCCGTCCCTGCTCTGAGGCAGGTCGCCGCGCCGATCAGGCGAGTGTCTGCCAGCCGAACGGCGTCAGCCGCTCCATCGGACGGAAGCGGCCCTTGTAGTCCATCTTGGGCGAGCCCTGCACCCAGTAGCCAAGGTAGAGGTAGGGCAGGCCGACCGCCCCCGCCTGACGCAGGTGGTCGAGGATGGCGAAGACCCCGAGCCCGCGGCTGGCGAGGTCCGGGTCGTAGAAGCTGTAGACCATCGACAGGCCGTCCCCGAGCAGGTCGGTCAGGGCGACTCCAACCAGACGACCCGGGCCGTCCGGATCAGGCAGGCGGTACTCGATCAGATGGGTCCGGACCGTGGTGTCCTCGACCATGGCGACATAGTCCGGCCAGGTCATCTCGCTCATGCCCCCGCCCGGGTGGCGGCGGGCGAGGTAGCGCTTCAGCAGATCGAACTGCTCGGCGGTCGCCTCGGCCTCGACGAGGCGCCGCTGCAGGTCGCCGTTACGACGCAGGCTCCGGCGCTCAGAACGGCTGAACACATAGTCAGCGACAGGCAGCCGCACCGAGACGCAGGCGTCACAGGCCTCGCAGGCCGGGCGGTAGGCGATGTTCTGGCTGCGCCGGAAGCCGGCATGGGTCAGCTGGTCGTTGACCCGCGCCGCGTCGCCGAACGGCAGGTTGGCGAACACCTTCCGCTCAAGGCGGTCCGGCAGATAGGGGCAGGCGGCGGCCGCCGTCATGAAGAAGCGCAGCTGGCGCGACGGAACGTGGCGGGTCACCCATGCCCCCGCATCTGTGGCCCCCATCGCCTGTTCAAGCCCGGTCTCATGGCGCGATAAGGCGGGAAAACGCCCGTCCCTGCAAGGGTTTCGGGCCGCGCCTCGATCATGTCAGAGGCTCGTGTCGCTCGGCAGCACCGGCGCTTCCCGCAGCAGGACGATGGCGATCCGCCGATTGCCGGCGAGCGCCGGGTCGTCGGGATAGAGCGGGTCAGAGCCCGCCTTGCCCGCGACCTGGAAGACTCGGTCGGCGTCGACGCCGGCGCCCTGCAGGATTTCCCGCGCCGCATTCGCCCGCTGGGCCGACAGGGTCCAGTCGCCCGGGGCGCTGGCCACGCCGGAGCCGGCCCGGGCGCTTGTATGGCCGCTGATCGAGACCCGGTTGGGCAGCTGGTTGATCACCCGGCTGACGGCCCGCAAAAGAACCTGGGCCCGGGCGTTCGGGCGCGCCGAGTTCTCTTCGAACATCGAACGGCCCTCCTGGTCGACCAGCTGGATGCGCAGGCCCTCTGGCGTCTGGTCCACGATGATCTGCTTCGACAGCTCGGTCAGTTCCGGCATCGACTGCATGGCCTGACGCAGAGAGGCCGCGGCCGAGGCGAAATCGGCCGACTCCCGACGCATGATCTCCTCGCGCAGGGCTTCCTCGCTGGCGGCGGCCAGGTTCTGGCTCTGGCCGATGTCCTCCGGGGCGTCGTCCGGGGGCTCCGGGGCCAGCTGCGACACGATGTCCATCGCGCCCTGGCCGGCCGGTCCGTCGGCCCCGAGGGCCGTGCCGCCAAGCACGCCGCCGGATCCGCTGGTGGACTCTGCGGCGCTGGCCGGGGCGAAGTATTCGGCGATGCCGCGCTTCTGCTCCGGATCGGTCGTGTTGATCAGCCACATCAACAGGAAGAAGGCCATCATGGCCGTGACGAAGTCGGCGTAGGCGACCTTCCAGGCGCCGCCATGGTGCCCGTGGCCGCCGCCCTTCTTGATCTTCTTGATGAGGATAGGACGATCGTTGGCGGCCATGCGCGACTCGGGCGACCCCGGAAATGGAGGCCCCAGTCTTTGGCGAACAAGGTTAAGGCGATGTTTCGCGCCCTTGCGCCGTTTCCGGGGTCCGCCTAGGTCGGTCGGGTCCAGGAGCCGCCGCGTGTCCCAAGTCGCCGTCCCCCCCCTCGAGGATCCCAAGGCCTATCGCCAGGCCCTCGGCGCCTTTGCGACCGGCGTGTGCGTCGTCACCGCTGACACCCCGTCAGGCCCGGTCGGCATCACCGTCAACTCCTTCACCTCGGTGTCCCTGCAGCCGCGGCTTGTGCTGTGGTGTCTCGACGAACGGTCCGAACGGGCCCCGCTGTTCGCCGCGGCAGAGCGCTATGTCATCCAGGTGCTGGAGGCGGGCCAGCGCGATGCCGCGGCACGCTTCGCCAAGGGCGACTGGGCCCTGACCGAGCCCGAGGTGCGCCGGTTCGCCGGCGCGCCGCGTCTGGCCGACTCCCTGGCCTGGTTCGCCTGCGAGGCCGAGCGCCAGATCCATGCCGGCGACCACCTGATTATCCTGGGCCGTGTCGTCGCCTATGACGCCGCGCGGGGAGAGGGGCTTACCTTCCACCGCGGCCGGTTCGGCGTGACGGAGACGGGCGCATGAGGATCGGCTTCGCCGGGCTCGGCGTGATGGGCGCCCCGATGGCCGCCCACCTGCAGCGGGCGGGACATGATGTCACGGGCTTCAACCGCTCGTCGGACAAGGCGAGGACCTGGGCGGCGGCGAGCGGCGGTCGAGCGGCCGCAACCTTGGTCGAGGCGGCGACGGGCGTGGAGCTGTTCATTCTCTGCGTCGGCAATGACGACGATGTGCGCGGCGTGGTCGGGCAGGCCCTGCCGCATCTCGCCGACGGGGCCGTGATCGTCGACCACACCACCACATCAGCCGCCGTGGCCCGGGACATGGCGGCGCTGGCCGAGGCGAGCGCGCGCCGCTTTCTCGACGCGCCGGTGTCCGGCGGCCAGGCCGGTGCCGAGCGCGGCCAGCTGAGCGTCATGGTCGGCGGCGACGCCGCGGCGCTGGCGACAGCGGCTGCGGCGCTGGAGGCCTATGCCAAGGCGATCCGCCACATGGGACCGGCCGGGGCCGGCCAGCTGACCAAGATGGTCAATCAGATCGCCATCGCCGGCGTGGTCCAGGGTCTGGCCGAGGCGGTGCATTTCGCCCAGCAGGCCGGGCTCGACACCGACGCGGTCTACCAGGCCGTGTCGCAGGGCGCGGCCCAGTCCTGGCAGATGGACAATCGCTGGAAGACGGCGGCGAGGGGCGAGTTCGACTTCGGCTTCGCCGTCGACTGGATGCGCAAGGATCTCGGTCTCGTGCTCGAGGAGGCCCGGCGCAACGGCTCCACCCTTGCCCTGACCGCCCTCGTCGATCAGTTCTACGCCGAGGTGCAGGCGATGGGCGGCGGCCGCTGGGACACGTCGAGCCTCGCGGCGAGGCTTCAGCCCCCGAGCAGCTCCGCCGCCCGGGGCGCGAAATAGGTCAGGACGCCGGCGCCGCCGGCCCGCTTGAAGGCCGTCAGGCTTTCGAGGATGGCGCGGTCCTCGTCCAGCCAGCCGTTGGCGACCGCGGCCTTCATCATCGCGTACTCGCCGGACACCTGGTAGGCGAAGGTCGGCACGCGGAAGGTCTCGGCCACCCGCTGGACGATGTCGAGATAGAGCAGGCCGGGCTTGACCATGACCATGTCGGCGCCTTCGGCCAGGTCCATGGCCACCTCCTTCAGGGCTTCATCGCTGTTGGCGAAGTCCATCTGGTAGGTCTTCTTGTCGCCGGTCAGCGCCCGTGCCGAGCCGACGGCGTCGCGGTAGGGGCCGTAGAAGGCCGAGGCGTACTTGGCGGCGTAGGACAGGATCAGGGTGTCCTGGAAGCCGTTGGCCTCCAGCGCCTCGCGCACCGCCTGGATGCGGCCGTCCATCATATCCGACGGGGCGACGATGTCGGCGCCGGCATGGGCATGGATGAAGGCCTGCTCGGCCAGCCGTTCCAGTGTCGCGTCGTTGAGGACGCGGCCGTCCTCCAGCACGCCGTCGTGACCGTGGTCGGTGTAGCAGTCGAGCGCGACGTCGGTGATGACGCCGACCTCGGGGGCCGCGTCCTTGATGGCGCGGATGCAGTCGGGGACCAGTCCGTCCGGATCGGTTGCGCCCGTCCCGACTCCATCCTTGGCGACGGTCGAGACATTGGGAAACAGGGCGACCGCCGGGATCCCGAGATCCTGCGCCCGCACCGCCGCCCCGGCGGCCGCCTTCGGCGACAGCCGGCTGATGCCCGGCATGGACGGCACCGGCTGCTCGTCCTCGGGGCCGTCGTGCACGATCAGCGGCCAGACCAGGTCGGCCGGGGTCAGGGTGGTCTCCGCCACCAGCCGCCGGATCCACGGCGAGGCGCGCAGGCGGCGGGGCCGGGCGAGGGGGAAGGGCGCGGGCGGGAAGGGCATGCTCATCGCGTCGGCTTAACGCAGCCGGGGCGTCTCGTCATCCGGGGGGCGCATCGGCTAGAAGCGCGGCAAGACGACGAGGAAACGTTTCATGGACTTCGCCCTCACCGACGACCAGCGCGCCATCCAGGACGTGGCCCGCGCCTTCGCCGAGGCCGAGCTGGCGCCGCACTCGGCCGAGTGGGACGAGACCAAGCACTTTCCCGTGGAGACGATGCGCCGGGCGGCCGAGATGGGCTTCGCAGCCATCTACGCCGGCGAGGAGCATGGCGGCATGGCCCTGGGCCGGGTCGAGGCGGCGCTGATCTTCGAGGAGCTGTCGCGCGGCGATGTCTCGACTGCCGCCTTCATCTCGATCCACAACATGGTCACATGGATGATCGACAGCTTCGGCGACGCGGCCCTGCGGGCGCGTTTCGTGCCGGCGCTGGCGACCATGGAGAAGATCGGCAGCTACTGCCTGACCGAGCCGGGCTCGGGGTCCGACGCCGCCGCCCTGCGCACCACGGCGAAGCGCGACGGCGACCACTATGTGCTGAACGGCTCCAAGGCCTTCATCTCCGGCGCCGGGACCAGCGACCTCTACGTCGTCATGTGCCGGACGGGCGAGGCGGGGCCGAAGGGCGTCAGCGCCATCGTGGTCGAGAAGGACACGCCCGGCCTGTCGTTCGGCGGCCAGGAGCGCAAGATGGGCTGGAACAGCCAGCCGACGGCCGTGGTCCAGTTCGACGACTGCCGCGTGCCGGTCGAGAACCAACTGGGCAAGGAAGGCGACGGCTTCCGCTACGCCATGATGGGCCTCGACGGCGGCCGGTTGAACATCGCCGCCTGTTCGCTGGGCGGGGCGCGGCTGGCGCTGGAAACGGCGCAGGCCTACGTCGCGACTCGAAAGCAGTTCGGCAAGGCTCTGAACGAATTCCAGAATGTCCAGTTCAAGCTGGCCGACATGGCGACCCAGCTGGACGCGGCGCGCCTGATGGTGCTGCGCGGCGCCTGGGCGCTGGACACCGGGCATCCGGAGAAGACCAAGTGGTGCGCCATGGCCAAGCGGATGGCCACGGACGCCGGCTTCGAGGTGGCGGACGAGGCGCTGCAGCTGCACGGCGGCTACGGCTATCTGCGCGACTACCCGCTGGAGCGGATCGTCCGCGACCTGCGGGTGCACCGCATCCTCGAGGGCACCAACGAGATCATGCGCGTCATCACGGCGCGCGAGATGGCGCGGCAGTAGGCGCAGGGCGGGGTCTGGTCATGGCGGAGCCCATCCGGTCCATTCTCGTCGTCGGCGGCGGCACCGCCGGCTGGATGGCGGCCGCGGCGCTGAAGACCGCCACGGGGCCCCACTGCCAGGTCCGGCTGGTCGAGTCCGAGGATATCGGCATCGTCGGCGTCGGCGAGGCCACGGTCCCGACCATCCGCGACTTCAACCGCATGATCGGCCTCGACGAGGTCGCCTTCATGCGGGAGACCAGGGCCAGCCTCAAGCTGGGTATCCAGTTCGTGGGCTGGGGCTCGGAATCCTCGAGCTATTTCCACCCGTTCGGGGCCTATGGGGCGGGCCGGGAGCTGGGCGACTTCCACCAGGTCTGGCTGTCGCTGCGGGCGCGCGGCCTCGCCTCGGACCTCGGCGCCTATTCGCTTTGCACCCGGGCGGCCTTCGCCGGGCGTGTCGGGGCGCTCAACCCAGACCCGCGCTCGCCCGAGGCCCTGATCCCGGCGGCCTTCCACTTTGACGCCGGCCTGTACGCGCAGCATCTGCGCCGCTTCTGCGAGGCGCGTGGCGTCGAGCGCATCGAGGGCCGCATCCTCGAGGTCGAGCAGCGCCCGGACGGCTTCGTTGATCACGTGAGGCTGGAGGACGAACGAACTCTATCGGCAGACCTTTTCATCGACTGCACCGGATTCCGGGGGCTACTGATCGAGGGGGCGCTGAAGGCGGGCTATGAGGACTGGTCGCACTGGCTGCCTATGGACCGGGCGGTCGCCGCGCCCTGCGCCAAGGCCGGGCCGATCACCCCCTACACCCGCGCCACGGCGGATGCGGGCGGCTGGCGCTGGCGTATCCCGCTGCAGCACCGGACCGGCAACGGCTATGTCTACAGCTCGCGCTTCCTCGATCAGGAGGCGGCGACCGCGCGCCTGCTGGAGACGCTCGATGGCGACCTTCTGGCCGAGCCGCGGCACCTGCGCTTCGTCACCGGCCGGCGCAAGGCCTACTGGGACCGCAATGTCGTGGCGCTGGGTCTGTCGTCCGGCTTCATTGAGCCGCTGGAGTCGACCAGCATCCACCTCGTGCACGTCGGCCTGAACCGGCTGCTGCAGCACTTCCCCGACAGCGGCTTCAGCCCCGTCAACATCGCCGCCTACAATCGCCGTGTCGGCCGCGACGTCGAGCAGGTGCGCGACTTCGTCATCCTGCACTACCATCTCACGCAGCGTCGGGACGCCGAGCTGTGGCGCTATGTGGCCGACATGCCGATCCCCGACGCCCTGGCCGAACGGGTCGAGCTGTTCCGGGAGCGCGGGATCCTCTCGCCCCAGAGCGCCGACGACTACTTCTCCCCGACGTCCTGGCTGGCGGTGATGATCGGTCAGGGCGTCCAGCCACGCGCGCACAACCCGCTCTATGATCTCAACAATCCGGCGACCCAGGCGGCGCGCCTGAAGCAGGTGGAGACGGCCTTCGCCGAGGCGGCGAGCCGCTTGTCGCTGCACGAGGACTATCTGCGCGCTGCCGGCATGACCGCAGACGTCTGACCGCTCGACGCCTCCGGATGGTCGGTCTAGAGACCGGGCCCATGACCGACGCCGCCCCCTCCGAGCCCCACGTCCTCGCCCGTGTCGAGGGCGGTCTGGGCCGCCTGACCCTTAACCGCCCTGCGGCGCTGCACGCCCTGACCCGGCCGATGTGCGAGGCGATGACCGGGGCCCTGATGGCGTGGCGGGAGGATCCGGCCGTCGTCTCGATCCTGATCGACCATGCGGGGGAACGCGGCTTCTGCGCCGGCGGCGATATCCGCATGATCGCGCAGAGCGGGGCCGGGGACGCGGTTGAGGCCCGCGCCTTCTTCCACACCGAGTACCGGCTGAACCACCTGCTGTTCAGCTACCCCAAGCCGGTGACGGCCGTCGTCGACGGCATTGTCATGGGCGGGGGCGTGGGCATCTCCGAGCCGGCGACGGTGCGCGTGGCCACCGAACGCACCACCTACGCCATGCCGGAAACCGGCATCGGCCTGTTCCCGGACGTCGGCGGCGGCTGGTTTCTGCCGCGGCTGCCGGGCGAGACCGGGAGCTGGATCGCCCTGACCGGCGTGCGGCTCAAGGCGGCCGATACGGTGGCGCTGGGCATCCATACCCACTTTGTGGACACTGACCGCATCGCGGACCTCAAGTCGGCGCTGGCGGCGTCGCCGGCCGACCCGGCCGCCGTGGTCGCCGGCTTCGCGACGGCCGCCGGGG
Source organism: uncultured Brevundimonas sp. (assembly GCA_964624025.1). Classification (GTDB taxonomy): domain Bacteria; phylum Pseudomonadota; class Alphaproteobacteria; order Caulobacterales; family Caulobacteraceae; genus Brevundimonas. The sequence goes on along the minus strand of CAZUXK010000001.1, from coordinate 29,479 downwards.
AGCCGCCGCATGCGCGCCATCGCGAGGCGATCGACCGACTGTTCGCCCATGACCGGGTCGAGGACATCCTCGCGGCGCTGGCGGCGGAGGGGACGGACTGGGCCAGCGCCCAGCGCGACCTGCTCCTGACCAAGTCGCCCCAGTCGCTGAAGGTGACCATGCGCCAGCTGCGCGAGGGGCGGCGGTTGGAGACCTTCGCCGCCAACATGGCGATGGAGTACCGGCTCGGCGGACGCGTGGTGCAGACCCACGACTTCCAGGAGGGGGTGCGCGCCGTCATCATCGACAAGGACAATGCGCCGCGCTGGTCGCCCACGACGGTCGAGGCGGTGGACGACGCCGTCATCGCGGGCCTGTTCGCCCCCGTGCCGGCCGATGACGAATGGACGCCGCTGCCCGGGCTGGCCGAGGGTTGATCCGGCGCGGAGAGGCGCGCAGGGTCCGCCCGCACACAGGAGACCCTTCATGCGCGTCGTGACCGCTCTCGCCGCCTTGATGCTCGCCGTCGCCCCGTCGGCGCTGGCCCAGTCGGCCGATCCCGTTCAGGCGGCGCTCGCCGATCCGCGGCGGCCGGCGGAGGATGTGGCCCGGGACCAGGTGCGCGCCAGCGCCGAGATGCTGACCTTTTCGGAGATCCGCCCCGGGGCGCGGGTCGCCGACATCCGGCCGGAAGAGGGCTTCTTCGCCCGTCTGTTCGCCGTCGCCGTCGGCCCCGAGGGCAAGGTCTACGCCTTTGTCCCGACCCGCACGGCGGGGCGCGAGAACGCCTATGCCGACGCCCTGGCGGCGACCTACGGCAATGTCGAGCGGATCACCGGGCCGCTGGACGCCATGACCTTCCCGGAGCCGCTGGAAGTGGTGTTCTCGGCGCAGGAGTACCACGACTTCCACATCCCCGGCTTCCAGACCGATGTGGCCGAGATGAACCGGCGCATCTTCGCGGCGCTCAAGCCGGGCGGCCTCTATGTCATCATCGATCACGAGGCCGCCGAGGGCGCCGGGCGCGACGTCGTCCAGACCCTGCACCGGATCGAGGGGGCCTACCTGCGGCGCGAGGTCGAGGCGGCGGGGTTCGTCTTTGGCGGGGCCAGCGAGGCGGTGCGCAATCCGACGGACGACCTGAGCCTGAATGTGTTCGACCCGGCCATCCGCGGCCGCACCGACCAGTTCGTCTACCGCTTCCGCAAGCCCGGCTGACCCGCCTCAGCTGGTGGCGATCATGGCGGCGCGTTCGGCAGGATCGAGCAGCCGCCAGCACCCCTCCGGCAGGTCGCCGAGATGCAGCGGCCCGATGCGTTCCCGCTTCAGATCGACCACGCGCAGGTCGACCATCTCGGCCATGCGCCGGATCTGGCGGTTGCGGCCCTCGGTCAGGACGAAGGTCAGGTCCTGGTCGCCGATCTGCTCGACCTCGGCGCGCTTCAGCGCGCGGCCGTCCAGCGACAGGCCAAAGCGCAGCCGGGCGATCTTCGACGGGCTGATGCGCCCGGCGACCCGCACCCGGTAGGCCTTGTCGAGGCGCGACTCCGGGCCGATCACCGCTTTGGCCAGCACGCCGTCCGACGACAGCAACAGCAGGCCTCGCGAGTCCTCGTCGAGCCGGCCGAGCGGGGGCAGGGCGTCGCGCCCCGGGGGCTGCAGGTCGCCCATGGCGTTCGCCGCCGTGAGCAGGCGCGCCGCCGGGATCTTGCCCGGCTCGGGCTGGCCCGAGACATAGCCGACCGGCTTGTTGAGCACGATGGTCACCGCCGCCAGCGCCGCCTGTGCGGGCCCGACCAGTTCCAGCGTCTGGCCCTGCAGGATCTTGCGCCCGGCGTCGGTGACCGTCTCGCCGTCAATGCGGACCAGTCCGTCAGCGATCAGCGCCTCGGCCTCGCGGCGCGAGCAGACGCCGCTCTGGGCCAGCCACTTGTTGATCCGCTGCGGTTCGGCCCCGTCATAGGTTCGGCGAAAGGTCATGCGGCTCTCTACCGCCGCCCGCCCCTGTGCGCCATCGGCCGGTTCAGGTCCGCCGGAACAGCAGGCTGAGATTGTTGGCCGGCATGGGCTTGCGCAGGGTCAGCGCAAGACCGTGGCCGGCCGCCTCGGCCGCCACCGCCTCGACCTCGCGCAGGCCCCAGGCCGGATCCCGGGCCTTGAGCGACTCGTCGAAGGCGGCGTTGCTTTCGCCCAGGGGCCGGCTGGCCTCGCGGAAGGGCCCATAGAGAAACAGCAGGCCGCCGCGGGGCAGCACCCTTGCGGCGCCTTGGAGCAGGGCTTCCGTCGCGCGCCACGGGCTGATGTGCACGAGATTGATCGCGACGACGGCGTCGATGGGCGGCGTCGGCCAGGCGCCTGCATCCTCCACGTCGAGTCGCGCCGGGGCGGCGAGGTTCTGCGGCCCCTCGCGTCGCCAGGCGGCGATGGAGTCCAGCGCCTCGTCGCTGACGTCCGTGGGACGCCAGGTCAGGCCGGGCAGGGCTGCGGAAAAGACAGCCGCGTGCTGGCCCGTGCCCGCGGCGATTTCCAGCACCTCGCCGCGGGGCGGCAGGACGGCCCTCAGCACCTCCAGGATGGGCGCGGCGTTGCGGCCGGCGGCGGGCGAACTGCGCGCGCCGTCAGGCGCAGGGGCGGCCGGGTCCATCGTCTGCATGGGCGGGACATAGCGCGTCACGCAGGCCGTCGCGATGGCGCGGGGCGCAAATTCTCGCCTGCGCCCCGCTTCGTGGCCGGATCATGCGCGGTTTGACGCTGACCGCGACATCATGCTCTTGCTTGTTACAGAGCGTGATCGCTCGGGGAGTGGGTCACGGCGGCGCTCAAGACCGCCGGGCCAGAGGTTCAGGAGAGCAAGACGTGTCCACCCACGACATCGCGCCCGGACTCCGTCCGGCGCCCACCCGCCATGCCGGCCTGATCGCCTGGGTCGAGCGCATCGCCGCCCTGACCAGGCCTGACCGCGTCCACTGGTGTGACGGCTCCGAGGGCGAGAAGCAGGCCATTCTCGCCGATCTGGTGGCGCGCGGGACCTTGCGGCCGCTCGATCCGGTCAAGCATCCGGGCAGCTACCATGCCCTGTCGGATCCGCGCGACGTGGCCCGCGTCGAGAGCCGCACCTTCATCTGCCCGGCCGATCCCGCCGATGCGGGCCCGACCAACAACTGGGCGGATCCGGTCGAGATGCGGGCCCGGCTGGACGGTCTGTTCGAGGGCTGCATGGCCGGTCGCACCATGTATGTGGTGCCCTTCTGCATGGGGCCGCTCGGCTCGGAGATCAGCGCCCTCGGCGTCGAGATCACCGACAGCGGCTATGTCGCCGCCTCCATGGGCGTCATGACCCGCATGGGGCAGGCGGCGCTCGACCAGCTGGGCGAGGACGGGGTGTTCGTCCCGGCCGTCCACTCGCTCGGCGCGCCGCTCGCGCCCGGCGAGGCGGATGCGCCCTGGCCCTGCAACGACGAGAAGTGGATCGTCCATTTCCCCGAGACGCGGGAGATCTGGTCCTACGGCTCGGGCTATGGCGGCAACGCCCTGCTGGGCAAGAAGTGCTACGCCCTGCGCATCGCCTCGGTGATGGCCCGCGACGAGGGCTGGCTGGCCGAGCACATGCTGATCCTCAAGCTGACCAGCCCGGAAGGCGTGTCGAAGTACGCCGCCGCCGCCTTCCCGTCGGCCTGCGGCAAGACCAACCTCGCCATGATCGAGCCGACCCTGCCGGGCTGGAAGGCGGAGTGCGTGGGCGACGACATCGCCTGGATGCGTTTTGGCGAGGACGGACGGCTCTATGCGGTGAATCCGGAGGCGGGCTTCTTCGGCGTGGCGCCGGGGACCGGACTGCGCACCAACCGCAACGCCATCGCCACCCTGTCGCGCGATGTCATCTACACCAACACCGCCGTCACCGCTGACGGCGACGTCTGGTGGGAGGGGCTGACAGACGCCCCGCCCGAGGGCCTGACCAACTGGAAGGGCCAGCCGCACGATCCGGCCTCCGGCGAGCCGGCGGCCCACCCGAACGCCCGCTTTGCCGTGGCCGCGGGCCAGTGCCCGGCCATCGCCCCCGAATGGGAAGACCCGCGCGGCGTGCCGATCGACGCGATCCTGTTCGGCGGCCGCAGGGCCAGCGCCGTGCCGCTGGTGACCGAGGCGTTCGGCTGGAGCCACGGGGTGTTCATGGGCTCCACCGTGGCCTCGGAGGGTACGGCGGCGGCCGAGAACCGGGTCGGCGAGTTGCGCCGCGATCCCTTCGCCATGCTGCCCTTCTGCGGCTACAACATGGGCGATTACTTCTCCCACTGGCTGTCGATGGCCGGGCGCAGCGATCCGGCGCGCCTGCCGCGCATCTTCTTCGTCAACTGGTTCCGCAAGGGGGCTGACGGCCGCTTCCTCTGGCCCGGCTTCGGCGAGAACGCCCGGGTGCTGAAGTGGATCGTCGAGCGGCTGGACGGCCGGGCGGCGGCCGTCGATACGCCGGTCGGCCGGGTGCCGGCCCCCGGTGCGCTCGACCTGTCCGGTCTCGACCTGTCGCCTGCCGCGCTCGACACCCTTCTGGACGTCGATCCCGAGCTCTGGCTGGAGGAGGCGGCGCTGATCCCGCCCTTCTTCGAACAGTTCGGCGAGCGGGTGCCAGCTGCCCTGTGGGCGCAGCACGCTGACCTTGTGAGACGGCTGGAATCGGCCCGGGCTGCGCGACTGGCCGCTGAATAGCCCCCGGTCAGGCCCTTGAAATCGCGCGCCCCGCGGCCGAAGAGCGGGGCGTGTCGACCCGATCCAGCGTCATCGTCGTAGGGGGCGGCGTCCTCGGCCTCGCCGTGGCCGCAGAGCTCGCCGTGGGGGGGCATCCTGTCACGGTGATCGATGCCGGCGGGGTCAACGCCTCGCGCATCGCCGCGGGTATGATCGCCCCGGCGATGGAAAGCCTGCTCGACCCGGTCGCCCGGCCCCATGCGGCGCTGCTGCGCCGGGCGCGCGACCTTTGGCCGGCGTTCGCGGCGCGCCATGGTCTGGTGCTTGAGCCCACGATCACCCGGTGGATCAGCCCCGACGCCGCCGATCGGGCGGCGCAGCTGCAGGCGCTCGGGTTCACGGCAGAGGTGTCGGGCGAGGCGCTGACGACGGAAGAGGACTGGCGCATCGACGCCGGGCCGGCGCTCGATCGGCTGGGCGCCGGTCTGACCCGGGTCGAGGGTTGGGCCACGTCTGTGCGGTACGCCGAGGGCCGTTGGACCGTCAGTCTGGCCCGCGGAGACGGGATCGAAGGCGATGTGCTGGTCCTCGCCACCGGGGTCGAAGCCGCGCTGCCTGGGTTGCCGCCGGCCGTCGCCGCGCGCCTCGCCGCCATCACTCCCATTCGCGGTCAGATCGCCCGGCTGGCCTGGACCGGGCAGGGGCCCGTGCGGCGCGCGCCGGGGGTCTATGTCGCGCCCGGAGCGGGCGGGGACCGGCTCGGGGCCACCATGGAGGTCGGCCGGCGCGATCTGGCGCCGGAGCCGGAGGCGCTGACGCCCCTCATGACGACGGCGCGGGCGGCGTTCGGGGATCTCCCGGAGATCGCCCGGATCGATGTCGGCATCCGCGGGGCCAGCCCGGACGGCCTGCCCATGGTCGGGGCCGGCGGGGCGCCGGGCCTGTTTCTGGCGCTGGCCCCGCGCCGCAACGGCTGGCTGCTGGCCCCTCTGGCCGCCGCGATCCTGTCCGCCGCCGTGGAGGGCCGCGCGCTTCCGCAGGACGCTCCGGCGCTGGATCCGGCGCGGTTCTGACTGGACGACGTTCGTCGGGATCGTCAGAGACAGCGGTTCTCCCCGGAAGCGTGACCATGAACCCCAGCTACATCCTCACCCTGTCCTGCGCGGACCGGCCCGGCCTCGTCGCCCGCGTCGCCGGCGACCTGCTGAAGCTCGAGGCCAACATCCTCGACGCACAGCAGTTCAACGACCTCGAGTTCGGCCGCTTCTTCATGCGCATCGCCTTCGAGACGGCGGCGGACCCGACGGCGCTGGAGGCGGCCGTCGCGGGCCTGTGCGCCGAGCTGGGCATGGACGGCCGTCTGCGCGCGGTGGCCGAACGGATGCGGGTGCTGATCCTGACCTCGCGCTTTGACCACTGTCTCGGCGACCTGCTCTACCGGAGCCGCGTCGGCGAGCTGAACATGGACATCGTCGGCATCGTCTCGAACCATCCGGCCGAGCGGCTGGCGGTGCAGGACTTCGGCGGAGTTCCCTTTCATCACCTGCCCGTAACGCCGGAAACGAAGGCGGCGCAGGAGGCGCAGATCAAGGCGCTGGTGGCGGAGACCGGGACCGAGCTGGTGGTGCTGGCGCGCTACATGCAGATCCTGTCGGACGATCTCGCGGCGCATCTTGAGGGGCGCTGCATCAATATCCACCACAGCTTCCTGCCCAGCTTCAAGGGCGCGCGGCCGTACCACCAGGCCCACGCCCGCGGCGTGAAGATCATCGGCGCCACGGCCCACTATGTCACCGCCGATCTCGACGAGGGGCCGATCATCGCCCAGGACGTCGAGCACATCACCCACGCCGACACGCCGGACACCCTGGTGCGCAAGGGCCGGGACATCGAGCAGCGGGTGCTCGCCCGCGCGGTGCGCTATCACCTCGACCAGCGGGTGCTGCTGAACGGCGCCACGACGGTCGTGTTCCGGGACTGAGGCGCGCTCAGGCCGCGAAAGCGGCCAGCGCAGACTCCAGTTCGGCGAAGTCCTGCGCCACCGAGCGCGCGCCGGCGGCGAGGATTTCCTCCGGCGTGTGAAAGCCCCACGCCACGCCGAGGGGCGCCGCTCCGGCCGCCAGCGCCATGCGGATGTCGTGGCCGGTGTCGCCGATCATGACCGTCTTTTCGGGACGGGCGTCGCAGGCGCGCATGGCGGCGAGCAGCATTGCGGGGTCGGGCTTGCCCGGGCCGTCCTCGGCGCAATGGGCCGAGAGGAACATGTCCGCCCAGCCGGTGCGGGCGAGGTTGCGGGCGAGGCCCCGACGGCTCTGGCCGGTGGCCAGGGCCAGCCGCCAGCCGTCGCAGTGCAGCCGCTGCAGCATCTCACGGGCGCCCGGATAGAGCGGCTCCTCGTAGCCGGCCTCGTGCATGCGCCGGAAACTGGTCTGGAAGGCCGTGACGAACTCGGCCAGCTCGGCGTCCGTCAGGTCCGGCTCCAGCGTCCGCAGCGCCTCGTGCAGCGACAGGCCGACGATCTGGCGCACCCGGTCGTAAGGGGGATCGGGCAGGCCGACGGCCCGCGCCGCCTCGGTCGCCGCCTGGAAGATCGAGGTGCGGCTGTCCACCAGCGTCCCGTCGATGTCGAACACCGCCAGCGGCCTCATGCGGCGCGTCCGGTATGCGTCATCGCCGGCGCAGATCGGCGAAGGGATCGCCCTCGGCCTCGTCGAGGGCGAAGCCGAAGCGGTCGAAGCCGGCCTTCATCTCCGGCGAGATCGGCGCCTCGACGATCAGCTTGCCGCCGCCGGAATGATCCAGCTCGATCCGCCGGGCGTGCAGCTGCAGCTTCAGCGGCCCCGACAGCTCGGCCGTCTCGGGCGTGCCGTACTTGGGGTCGCCGAGGATCGGATGGCCGATGCCGGCCATGTGGGCGCGCAGCTGGTGGGTGCGGCCGGTGAAAGGACGCAGGGCCATCCAGGCCGCCCGGTGGGCCGCGCGCGACACGGTGACGTAGGCGGTCTCGGCGCTTTCCGCCCGCGGATCGCCGGCGTCTGCGAAGCGCATCATCTCGTAGTCGTTGACGCCCGTCTTCTTCAGCGGCTGGTCGATGATCCCCTGCGGCGGCTTGGGATTGCCGGCCACGATGGCCCAGTAGGTCTTCTTAGCCTGCCGCCGGGCGAAGGCCCCGGCCAGACGCTTGGCCGCTTCGGGGCCCTTGCCGAGCAGCAGCACGCCGGAGGTGTCGCGGTCCAGCCGGTGCACGAGGCGCGGCCGCTCCAGCCCCTCGCCCCAGGCGGACAGCAGACGATCGACGTGCTTCGTCGTCTTGGTGCCGCCCTGCACGGCCAGCCCGGCCGGCTTGTTCAGCGCGATGACCATCTCGTCCTCGTGCAGCACCAGCGAGCGGGCGTAGGCGATGTCCCGGTCGCTGAGGCCCGGTTCACGGCGCTCGCCTTCCGCCGGGGCGTCGGGCAGGGGCGGGACGCGCACCGCGGCGCCGGCGGTCAGGCGCGCCTCGGGCTTCACCCGAGCCCCGTCGACGCGGATCTGGCCCGAGCGGGCCAGCTTTTGCACCTGGATGTGGCTCAGCTGCGGCCAGCGGCGCTTGAACCAGCGGTCCACGCGGATGCCGTCCTCGGCCTCGGCCACATACAGGGTCTTGACCTCACGGCTCATGCGGCGGCTCCGAACAGGCGACGCGCCAGCCACAGCCCGGCGAACACCGCCGCGACCGCCAGCAGGGCGGAGGCGGCGACATAGCCGGCGGCCAGGGCCAGCTGACGCCGCTCGATCAGCAAGGCGGTCTCCAGAGAGAAAGCCGAGAAGGTGGTGAAGCCGCCCAGCAGACCGACGGCGGCGAACAGGCGGACCGCTTCCTGCCCGCCGCCGGCGCGCAGGGCCAGCCACCCGGTCAGCAGGCCCATGGCCAGACCGCCGGCGACATTCACCGTGAAGGTGGCCCATGGCCAGGCGGCGCCGGGCAGCCAGCGGGCCGCGGCGGCCCCGACGCCGTAGCGCATCAGGGCGCCGAGCGCCCCGCCGCTGGCGACCAGGAGAAGACGTGTCATGATGGGGCCATACACCGGGTGCGACCCGGGATGAAATCCCGGAGGTGCGGGGGAGGGGCGGATGCTCGATCTGGCGCTGGCCATCGGCCATCATCTGCTGGTCTTCGCCCTGGCGGCGACGCTGTTCGGCGAGCGCCTGCTGTTGCGGGCCGACCGCCCCGACGTGGCGCGGCTGGCGCGCCTCGACGCCATTTACGGCGCGCTCTCTGTGCTCGTTCTCGCCGTTGGGGTCGCCCGGGTTGTCTGGGGCGGCAAGGGCTGGGCCTTCTACGAGGCCAACCCGTTCTTCTGGGCCAAGATCGCCACCTTCCTGCTGATCGGCCTGGCCTCCGTGCCGCCGACCCTGACCTTCCTGCGGTGGGGACGGGCGCTGCGCGCCGACCCGGCGTGGACGCCGGCTGCCCCGGAGCTGGCCGCCGTCCGCCGCTGGACCCTGATCGAACTGGCGTTGCTGGCGCCCCTGATCGGCTTTGCCGCCGCCATGGCGCGCTGGCCGTTCTGACCGATTCTTCACTTGCCGAGGATCGCGATTAACGGCGATAGCTTCGCGTGGCGAGCGAACGCGGTGCGGTGACGCCCGGGTTGCGCCTAAAGTCAGGCCAGACGGAACCGGGGGCGTGGGCATGTCCGAGGAACAACAGACGGGGACCGGAGCCGGGCCGGGCGACATTCCGCCCTCGGCCGGGGCGCCTCCGCCGGGCGCAGCGGACGTGGCCGAACGGACGGCCCCGCCGGCGCGGCCCGTCGATCCCGTGCACCGTGGACCGGACGGCATCCTGCGGCCGATCCAGGACAGCGAGTACTTCGACACCGACCCGGCTGCAGAAGCCGTGGTGTCGGCCCATATCGACGAGTACTTCAACCAGCCGCTGGACATCTTCCCGTTCTGGGAGACCGGACGGAAGCCCGACCGCTTCCACGTGCTGTTCGCGCGCCAGATCGAGGAGCGCTTCCCGATCGACGGCGATCTGCGCGCAAACATCCACAGCTACGGGCGGCGCGTGTTCCGGGCGCTGATGGTGCACATCGGCGTGAAGCGCCTGAACCAGGGGCTGGCGATGATCGCCTTCGCGGCCCTGGCGGCGCTGGGACCGTCGTGGTTCGCCAGCTGGACCGGCTCGCCGCCGCTCGGTCTCGGGCTGGCCATCGGCGCCATGGCCATGGTGTTCGGCCTGTGGTGGGCGGTCCAGGCGATCCTGTTCATCCAGTACCGCTTCCGCCTGGAAAACGATTCCTACGAGCTGTCGCGGGAGATTGTGCAGCGGACCCGCGAGCTGCAGAACCTCTTCACCTCGGCCCGCGCCATGGCCGACCAGGCCGAGACCCAGTTCCAGATGGACGGCAAGGGCTGGGGGCGACGCGCCCTGTATCTGACCCGCCTGACCATGTGGATCGGCGCGCGCATGGAGTACCTTGAGAAGTACGTCCAGATGGAGCTCTGGCGCGTCCGCCGGGAGCGCTACTGGAGCATCTGGGCCTCTCGCTTCCTCACGCCGCTGGTGTTTCTCGTCTGGTTCGGCGCCTTCCTCGCCTGGCCGGCGGCGGATGGGGCCTGGGCCTTCCGCGGGCTCCAGGCGCTGGCGCTGGTGCTGGCCGTTGTCGTGAGCTGGCTGTCCTACGTCCGCTGGCGCACCCCGACCGAAGCGATCCAGGACAAGCTCGGGGTCGAAGGCTGGGTGCGCTACGCCTCGCTGGACGTCGACAACGCCGTGGCCGACCAGGTTCGCCGTGACAAGGAGCGGCTGGTCGAGTACCGCGCCCTGACACGGGGACGTTAACCGGCGTTAACAGAATTAGCGTTCCGTTAACCATAGTCGCATGACGCTCCCGCTCATGACGATTGGCGCGGTCAATGGCCCGGGCGGCGTGGAGGCGGCAATCCGGCGAGCCGCCGGTGCGACCGGCGTCGATTCCGACTTCCTGATTCGTACCGCGCGACGCGAAAGCAGCCTGAACCCTGCGGCCCGGGCGCGCACCTCAAGCGCCGCCGGCCTGTTCCAGTTCATCGAGCAGACGTGGCTGGCGACGCTGAAGCAGCACGGGCCGAAGCACGGCTACGGCCAGTATGCAGATCTCATCCATCAGGGCGCCGACGGGCGGTGGCGCGTCAGCGGGGCCGCGCGCAATGTCATCCTCGACCTGCGGCTGGACCCCCACGCGGCCTCGGTCATGGCGGCGGAGTTCACCGCCCAGAACGCCGCCTATCTGCGGGGACGGACCGGACGCGAGCCGGGGGCGGGGGACCTGTATGCGGCGCACTTTCTCGGGGCCGCCGGCGCAGCCCGGATGATGGAGGCCATGGCGAGCCGCCCGGGCTCCAGCGCCGTCGCCCTGTTCCCGGAAGCGGCGGCGGCGAACCGCAGCATCTTTTACCGCGACGGTCGACCGATCACGGTCAGTGAGCTGAGCGCCAACCTGGGTCGGCTGGCGGGCTCGGGCGCGCCGGCCGCGGGAGTCGCAGAGGCCACTGCGAACGCGGCGCCGACGCTCAGTCCGCGGGACCAGGCGCTGGCCGCCCGTCTCGACCGGATCCGCCAGGACCAGGCCCTGCTCGGCCTGTTGATGGACCGCGACGGCGAAGGCGCCGGCGACGCCTGGCGCAAGGCCTTCGGGAGCCCGGACCGCGCGTAGTGAACGCACCGTTAAGGTTGACCGTGTCACACTGACGGTCTCGCTCCAGGACCGGGCCGCATGATCGACTACCGCTCGAAGCTGACCGACAAAGACATCCGCCGTCTGGTGAAGGCGACGGATGAGGATGAGCGGGCCACGGCCGCGCACAAGCTGTGCCGCACCATGGAGACGGCGGCCCTGACCGCCGAGGAGCGTGAGGCGGCCCAGGACATCCTGCGGCTCATGGCGGGCGACGTGGCCGAGATGGTGCGCCGCGCCATGGCCGTGACGCTGAAGAGCTCGCCCCTGCTGCCGAGCGATGTGGCGCGGCGTCTTGCGGCAGACGTGGATACCATTGCCTTGCCGATCCTCGAAGTCTCGCCGGTGTTTACCGACGAGGATCTGATCGAGATCGTTCGCGCCGGGTCGGTCGTGCGCCAGATGGCCATCGCCGCCCGTCCGCGCGTGTCGCGCAAGGTGGCCGAGGTGATCGCCTTCGAGGCGGCCGAGCCGGCGGTGCGGACCCTGGCGGCGAATGACAACGCCGACATCTCCCCGATCTCGATGGGGGCCATGCTGGATCGCTTCGGCGGGTCGCCGGAGGTGGCGACGGCGCTGGCCTATCGGGCGGCCCTGCCGCTGGACATCAGCGAGCGTCTGGTCGGGCTCGTCAGCGCCCAGGTCCGGGACCATCTGATCGCCCGCCATGCGGTGGCCCCGGAGACGGTGATCCGGCTCGCCGGCGACGCCCGCGAGCGGGCCACCGTCGACCTGCTCGACCAGGCCCGCACGGCCGAGGATCTCGCCGAGTTCGCGGCGCGTCTGAACGCCCGGGGGGCGCTCAACGCCTCCCTGCTGCTGCGCGCGCTCGCCACCGGGGTGATGCCGTTCGTCGAGCACGGCTTGGCGGAGCTGGCGGGCACGCCGCATCACCGGGCCTGGCTGATGGTGCACGATGCGGGCCCTCTTGGGCTCCGCGCGCTCTACGACCGCGCGGGCCTGCCGCCGCGCCTGTTCCCGGCGTTCCGCGCCGGCGTCGACACCTGGCGGGGGCTCCAGGCCGAGGGCGCGCCGCTTGATCCGGCGACCTTCCAGCAGCGCATGCTCGAACGCTTCCTGACGCAGCGGCCGCACGCGTCGCGGGATGATCTGGCCTATCTGATGGAGCGTCTGGACCGGAACGAGCCCGCGGCGGCGCGGCGAAGCGCGGCCTGACGGATCCGGCGGTCTGCCGGATCACGCCGGCTTCAGACGCCGAGTTCGGAGATGCGCTGCTCAAGTTCCTCGGCGAGCGCGCGGCCAACCGGATGCTCGTCGGTCCTGATCTTGTCGCGCACCACCGACCGGATCGCCTCGACGTGGGCGTCGACCAGCGGCATCGGGGCCGCCATGCGCTGCTCGGGCCTGTCGAGCATGCGGCAGAGGGAGGCGGCCAGACGGGTGACCAGCGGATACTGGTAGGTCGAGCCAAGGCCTTTCAGGTCGTGCGCGCGGAAGTACAGACCTTCCGCCGTGGACGCCGTGTACCCCTCGGCCTCGATGGCGGCGCGGGCGGCTTCCAGCTTCGCCATCTCGTCCTGCAGCCAAGTGTCGAACTGGGCTGACATCGCCTGGAGCGCTTCCTCGGCCCGGGCGATCGCGTCCGCGCTGATCCCGGCGCCGAGCTTGGCGCGCAGGGGGTTCGGGGGCTGGATCACCTGAACGGGGGAGGTCACGGACGCACTCCTTGCAACATTCCGAGCTTGAACCGTGCACCAGTGGCCTAAAGAAAGCGTTTCAGCGAAGCGTCACGCTGTGAACTGTTCCGCTAGCACGCGCTCCTCGAACGAGCGGCCGGCGTCGAACAGCATGGTCAGGGCGATGTCCCGGCGTTCATGCACCTCGACCGCGGTCACGCCACGGACCTCGACGCTGTCGGCCACGGCGCTGACCGGGCGCTTGTCCGCTTCCAGCACCTCGAACCGCACCCGGGCCCGATGCGACAGAAGCGCGCCGCGCCAGCGCCGGGGGCGGAAGGCGCTGATCGGGGTGAGGGCGAGAACCTGGGCGTCCAGCGGGATGATCGGGCCGTGGGCGGACAGGTTGTAGGCCGTGGAGCCGGCGGGGGTCGCCAGCATGCAGCCGTCGCAGCTGAGCTCATCGAGACGGATCTGGCCATCAACCAGAATGCGCAGCTTGGCGCTCTGGCGCGTCTGACGCAGCAGAGACACCTCGTTGATGGCGAGCGCGGACGTCAGGTCGGCCTCGCCGGACCAGGCGTCCATCTGCAGCGGGTGGATGCGGGCGCGGCCGGCCGCCGCGATCCGCTGGGGAAGGTCTTCTTCCGCGTAGTCGTTCATGAGGAAGCCGATGGACCCTCGGTTCATGCCATAGACGGCTGCGGGCCGGTCGAGCGTCCGGTGCAGCGTTTCCAGCATGAAGCCGTCGCCGCCGAGCGCGACAATGACGTCGGCCTCGGCGACGGGAACCGAGGGGTAGAGCGACGATAGTCGTTCGAGCGCCTCGAGGGCCTCGGGACGATCGCTGGCGCTGAAGGCGAGGCGAAGGGGCGCGGTCACGGCGGCAATCGAGCCGAGGCCGGCCCGGCTGTCAAACCCCGATCCCGGAAAAGGGCGTCAGACCCGGAGGTTGTGTCCGAAGCCGGCCTTGAACCGGCGGCGGGCCTGCTCCGGCGAGGGCAGCACGCTTGGCACTGGCGGGATCTCGCCAGCGGGGTAGCCGCCCGTCAGCGGCCGGAGGGCGTCCAGTAGCGCCGGAAGAACGGCGCGGTCGATCCCCGCCGCGGTGCAAGCGAGCGCCAGCGGCTCGGGCGTCTCGGCGCGCACGGCCGAGCGGATCTGCGCCAGGGTGACGTCGGCCAGGGCGGCGAGAGCATGCTCGAACAGCGACAGGTTCTGGTCCCGCAGCGCCCGGATGGCGTACCCGGGCCGCAGCTGGCCGCTCTGCTGGAGCTTGTCGACGAGACGCCGGTCCATTTCCTCGCGCTGGGCGGCGGTCGGGCTGGGGGCTTCCACGGCGGGGACGAACGCGGCGCGCGTGGCGGCGTCGATGGCGGCGCCGATCCGGTCGGAATCGACGGTGAAACGCTCGCCGATGGCCTGCCGCAGGGCAGCCCCGACCCAGCCGTAAAGCTCTCCGGCGAGGTCGGTCGACAGTCGCGGATGGCGCACCAGCGGCGCGCGCAGCGCGGCGACGCGGCGGGACTTCTCCACGAGCCGGGCGAGGCCCGCTTCACCGATCTCGGCGGTCGGATTCGACGCCAGCGCGGTCATCACGGCCGGCTCATCATCCTCTATGATGACGTCGGCGATACGCCCGCTGATCGACGGGCGCCGGGCGATCTCGATCTGGTGCTCGAGCGTCGCCGTGATCAGGATGTGAAGCAGTTGCTCCTCGCTGAGCAGGGGGCTGGAGGCGATGATCGGCCTCGCGATGTCGATCTCATCCAGCGCCAGCATGTTGACCAGGGCCACAGGCACCCAGTCTGCGGTGGCCAGGTCGCTGGCGAGAGCACGGCGGATGTCCCGCTCGGCCTGACGGACGAGGGTGACGAACACTTCGGACAGGAGGCTGGACTGGGCGGCGGCGGCGTCAGGGCTGGCGCGGCACAGGCTGGTCAGGCCGAGCAGCAGGCGCTCCCGGTCTCCCGGTTCGCGGCTGCGCGCGAGGTCCAGCAGGTCCAGGCCGCTGCCTGGCTGATCGCCGGTGGGGACGTGGAACGCGGCGGCCAATGCGGGCTCCGGTGTTGCTTGCCTGTAGACAACTCGCATTCCAGGGTGAAGGCCGCGTTAACTTGGCTGTCTTGACGGGCGGCCCCGCCGGGAGGAGCTTTCGCCCAACACAAGTTGTCCGGGAGGATGTCATGGCCGACGGCGCCGCCGTTTCCCTCAAGTCGCGCGTCTCGGAGGCGGAGTGGGCCACACGGGTCGATCTCGCGGCCCTTTACCGGCTTGTCGCCCTGCACGGCTGGGACGACATGATCTTCACGCACATTTCCGCCCGCGTGCCGGGACCGGAAAAGCACTTCCTGATCAATCCGTACGGCTTCTACTTCGAAGAGATGACGGCCTCCTGCCTGGTCAAGGTCGATCTTGACGGCAACATCGTCCAGGAGACGACCAGCTTCATCAATCCGGCCGGATTCACGATCCACTCGGCGGTGCATGCGGCGCGCGACGACGCCCATTTCGTCATTCACCTGCACACGGACGCCGGCGTCGGCGTCGCCGCCCAGGCCCACGGGCTGCTGCCGCTGAGCCAGAATGCCTGTCTGATCCGGGACCAGGTCGCCTATCACGGCTACGAGGGCCTCGCCCTGAATCACGACGAGCGCGAGCGCCTCGTGGCGGACCTGGGCGCCAAGCCGCTGATGCTGCTCCGTAATCACGGCACCCTCGCGGTCGGCCGGACCGCGGCGGAAGCCTGGATCGGCATCTACTTCCTCGAACGGGCCTGCAGGCAGCAGGTGGCTGCCCTCTCCGGCGGTCGGGAGCATGCGCTCGAGGCGCCCGACGAGGCCCAGGCCGAGACCCGCGAACAGGGCCGGGCGATCGGCTTCGTCGCCGGCCTCGCCTGGCCGGGGGCGCTGCGCCAGCTGGACCGTCGCTCACCGGGGTACGACGCGTGAGAGCCGCGGCCGCCGCCCTGGCGCTGGCGGCGGCCGCGAGCCCTTGTCACGGGAGCGCCTGGACCCAGGCGGCCGGCAAGGGCCAGGTCATCATCAAGTATGAGGACGTCGAGGTCCGCGAGGGCTTCGACGCCGGAGGCGCCCGGGTCGCCCTGCCGGCGCCGCGCGCGGAGCGCTTTGCCTCGGTCTTCGCCGAGTACGGGCTTGCGCCGCGCTGGACGTTGCGGGTCAAGACGGACTGGCAGGCCGGGCGCGACGCCTTCGTCGACTACGAGGGGCGCGGTCCGCTGGAGCTCGGCGTGGCCTGGCAAGCCTGGCGGAGCGACACCTCCGCCCTCGCCCTCTACGCCGGCGTGGCGGACGGCGGGGAGGGGCGCAACGCCGGCTATGCGGCCCCCGGCGCCGGAGGTCGCGACATCGAGGTCAGGGTCGCCGCGGGCCACAGCTTCTCGCCGCGCAGCGGCCCGTTGGCGCGCCTGGCCGCCGAGGGGGGATTCGCCGAGGCGCAGCTGGCCCGTCGCGGCCGTGAGGGTCTGGCCGACGAGACCCGCCTCGACCTCACCGTTGGTGTGCGGCCGGCGCGCGGCTGGCTGCTGCTGAGCCAGGTCTACGCAGGCGCTGCCGATGGCGGGCCGCGCTGGGTCAATGCCGAGACGTCGGTCGTGCGGGCGCTCGGGGACTGGAGTGTGCAGCTGGGCTGGCGCAACGCCGTCGCCGGACGGGACACGCCCGCGCCGGACGGCCCCGTCATCGGGCTCTGGCGGCGCTTCTGAGCCGTCGGCCCACGTGCGGCGTTTGCGCGCGACGGACACCGGGCGGGTGCGCGTTGGACTTACTTTGTGTTGTCACCATGGGGCGGCCCGCGCTAGCCCCACGGCGCACCGGAGACCCTCACTGTGATCAAGCGTCATTTCCTGCTCCTCGGCGCCGCCGTTCTGGTCGGCCTGATGACCGTGGCCGTGGTCATGCGTCTGGCCTTCGCCGACGATGGCGGCGGGCGTGGCGGACCGGGTGGTCCGGGCGGCCCCGGTGGACGGGCGCAGGTGGTGTCCGACGTGGCGGCCGAGCCGCGCACCTTCTCCGACGAGATCCGGGTTATCGGCGTGGCGCGCGGCCAGCGCTCGCTCAACATCACCTCGCCGACCAGCCAGTTGATCACCGAGGTGCACTTCCGTGACGGCCAGCGCGTCCGCGCCGGGCAGCCGCTGTTCGAGCTGCAGGCGCGCGCCGAGGAGGCGGAGGTGCTGCAGGCCCGCGCCCGCGTGGCCCAGGCGGAGTCGCAGTACGAGCGCTACCGCGAGCTGGGTGAGCGGGGCTTCGCCCCGGCGCAGATGATCGAGCAGTTTCGCACCGAGCTCGAGACGGCCCGCGCCCTGCTGGCGGCGGCGGAGGCCCGGCGGGGCGATCGCGTGATTCGCGCGCCCTTCGCCGGCATGATGGGCCTGTCGACGGTGACGCCGGGCACCTATGTCTCGCCGGGAGCGGTGATCGCCACCCTCGACGACATTGACGTGATCCGTGTGGATTTCCCCGTGCCAGCGCGCCTGCTCGGCGTCCTGCGGGTCGGCGCGCCGCTGACCGCCACGGTTGACGCATACGGAGACGCGCCGTTCACGGGCCGGATCGCCCTGATCGACACCCGCGTCAACGAACAGACGCGCTCGGTCACGGCGCGGGCAGAGATCACCAACCCCGGCGGGCGTGTCCGCCCCGGCATGGCGGTCCGCGTCGCGGTCGCCCAGGGCGAGCGTCAGGCTGCCGCGGTGCCCGAGGCCGCGGTCCAGTACGAGGGGCAGGGGGCCTTCGTCTATCGGATCGCTGCCGCTGACGGCGGCAGTGTCGCCCAGCGCGTCGAGGTCGAGACCGGGGCTGTGGCTGACGGCTATGTCGAGATCATCTCCGGACTGAACATCGGGGACCGAATCGTCGGCTCGGGGCTCAACCGCATCCAGCCGGGGGCTCCCGTACGCACCGCGGACGCCGCCGCGAGGGGCGCCCGCGGATGATGCTCTCCGACCTTTCCGTCCGCCGCCCGGTCTTCGCCGCGGTCGCCGCCATCGTCCTGTGCGTGATCGGCGTCGCCGCCTTCTTCTTCCTGCCCGTGCGGGAACTGCCCGATGTCGATCCGCCGATCGTGTCGGTCTCGACGCGCTACGCCGGCGCCTCCGCCGAGGTGATCGAGAGCCGGATCACCGAGCCGATCGAGCAGCAGGTGGCCGGCATCCAGGGCATCGAGCGCATCAACTCGACCAGCCGTGACGGGCGCTCCAGCGTCAATATCGAGTTCTCACTGGACCGGAACATCGACGACGCCGCCAACGACGTGCGCGATCGCATCTCGCGGGTTCTGGGCGCCCTCCCGGACCAGGCGGATCCGCCGGAGGTGGCCAAGGCCGACTCCGACGGCGCCCCGATCATGATCCTCTTCCTGCGGTCGCCGAACCTGAACCGCATGGAGCTGACGGACTACGCCGACCGCTACATCGTCGACCGGCTGGCGACGGTGCCCGGCGTGGCCAATGTCCAGATCTATGGCGAGCAGCGCTACGCCATGCGGATCTGGCTGGATCCCGAGGCGCTGGCCGCGCGCGGCCTGACCGTCACCGATGTCGAAAGCGCGCTGCAGACCCAGAACGTCGAGCTGCCGGCCGGCCAGCTTGAGTCCGCCCAGAAGGACTACACCGTGCGGGTCGCGCGGCAGTACGCCACGCCCGAGCAGTTCCGCCAGCTGCCGATCACCGCCCGGGGCGCGGCCCCGACGGCGGCCGCCGGCTCGGCGGCGATCCAGGCCCTGCCGAGCGGCGCCGGCGGCGCCCTGCTCAGCAACGCCGCCTATGTGACGCGTCTCGGCGACATCGCACGCGTCGAGGAGGCTCCGGCCGAGGACCGACGCATCTTCCGCGGCAACGGCCTGGACCAGATCGGTCTGGCCGTGACGCGGCAGGCCCAGTCGAACGACCTGGAAATCTCGAAGGGCGTGCAGAAGCTGATCGAGGAGCTCCGCCCCAGCCTGCCGCCGGGTGTGGAACTGGAGGTCGGCAGCGACAACTCGGTTTTCACCAAGCACGCCATCGACGAGGTGTGGGTCACCATGGGCATCGCCCTGGTGCTGGTGGCGCTGGTGAACTTCCTGTTCCTCGGCACGCTGCGGGCGGCGCTGATCCCGTCGATCGTGGCGCCGATCTGCATCCTGTCGACCTTCATCATCCTGGCGCCGCTCGGGTTCTCGCTGAACCTGCTGACCCTGCTGGCGCTGGTCCTCGCCATCGGTCTGGTCGTCGATGACGCCATCGTCGTCACCGAGAATATCCAGCGCCGCATCGACCACGGCGAGCCGCCGCTGGTGGCCGCCGAGCGCGGGGCGCGCCAGGTGTTCTTCGCGGTTGTGGCCACCACCATCGTGCTGCTGTCCGTGTTCGCCCCGCTGATGTTCCTGCCGGGCTATACGGGCCGCCTGTTCGTGGAACTGGCCGTGGCCATCGCCGCCGCCATCGCCTTCTCCGCCTTCCTCGCCCTCAGCCTGTCGCCCATGCTCGCCTCGAAGATCCTGCGTCCGGCCTCGGGCGAGGGCTGGCTGGCGCGGCGCATCGACGGCGCCATGGACAGCGTCCGGCGCAGTTACGAAGTGTCGCTGGAGATGCTTGTGGGGCGCAGGATCGCGGTCATCGGTGTCGGCGTGCTGATGCTCGGAATCGTCGGCGGCGCCGCGGCCATGTTCATCGCCCTGCCCAGCACCCTGGTGCCGGATGAAGATCGTGGCCGGGTGCAGATCCGCGTGCAGGGGCCGGAAGGCGCCGGCTATGACTACACGCGTCAGATCATGCTCGAGATCGAACCGCTGCTGGCCGCCTATCGGGACTCCGGCGAGGCCGACAACTTC
Source organism: uncultured Brevundimonas sp. (assembly GCA_964624025.1). GTDB lineage: Bacteria > Pseudomonadota > Alphaproteobacteria > Caulobacterales > Caulobacteraceae > Brevundimonas. Next base: position 9,642 of record CAZUXK010000001.1, on the reverse strand, counting down.
CTGATTTCCGCCCCCGGCTGGGGCGGCAGCGGGTTCAACTCCGGCAATGCGGTGCTCAACCTGGCGGACTGGAGCGAGCGCGACCGCGACGCCGCCGGCATCGCCCAGGAACTGAATCAGGCCCTGCGAGCCCAGCCCGACGCCCAGGTCAACGCCTCCACGCCCGGGGCCTTCCAGCGCGGCGGCGGCGGCGGCTCCAACTCCGTCGAGATGATCGTGACCGGCGCCGAGTACGACGAGATCTACGCCTGGATCCAGCCGGTCATGGCCGCGGCCCTGACCAATCCCGGCTTCTCGCGGCCGCGCCTGAATTACGAGCCCAACGCCCCGCGTCTGCTGGTCGACGTCGATCCGGAAACGGCGGCCGCGCTCGGCGTCTCGGCCCAGTCGGTCGGTCGCACGCTGGAAACGCTCTATGGCTCGCGCCGCGCCACGACCTATATCCGCGGCGGCCAGGAGTATGACGTCATCCTTCAGACCCGCCGTGAGAACCGGCGCAATGTGGCCGATCTGGAGGCGCTTTACGTCAACACCGGCGCTGGCGGCCTCGTGCCGCTGTCGGCTGTGGTCAACACCCAGACCAGCGGCGACACCCCGGACCGGCGGCGACTGGATCGCCAGCGCGCCATCACCCTGTCGGCCGACCTCAATCCCGGCATGACCATCACCGATGCCGTCGCCTTCCTCGAGGGCGTCGCGGCGGAGCAGCCCCAGGGCGTGGTCAACGTCCAGTGGGGCGGGACGGCGCGCGACCAGCGCGAGGCCGGCGGCGCGGTCATGGCCGCCTTCGGCCTGGCCCTTCTGCTGGTGTTCCTCGTGCTCGCGGCCCAGTTCGAGAGCTGGATCACGCCCGCGGTGATCATGCTGACCGTGCCGCTGGCGGCCGCCGGCGGCCTGTTCGGCCTGGTCATGGCTGGGTCCAGCCTGAACATCTACTCCCAGATCGGCCTGATCATCCTGATCGGGGTGGCGGCCAAGAACGGCATCCTGATCGTGGAGTTCGCCAACCAGCTGCGGGACCAGGGACGCTCGGTGCGCGAGTCGATCATCGAGGCCTCGGCCCTGCGCCTGCGGCCGATCATCATGACCTCGATCGCCACGGCCTTCGGGGCGCTGCCGCTGGCGCTGTGGCAAGGGGCGGGGGCCGGCAGCCGGCAGACCATCGGCGTTGTGATCTTCGCCGGGGCAATCTTCGCCACCCTCCTGACCCTGTTCGTGGTGCCGGTGATCTATGGCGCCCTGGCGCGCTTCACCCGCTCGCCGGAGTACACGGCGCGTCGGATCGAGGAGTGGGAAGCGCAGGAGCTGTCCGCCAACGACAGCCGGCCGCTGGCGGCGGAGTAGCCAGGCTTGGGACGGCGCGGGTCAGGCCGCGCCGTCCAGATGCCGATGAGGCGTCAGGCCGCGGGCGGCGTGTAGCCTGTCTCCACCTTCAGCCAGGCGATCACATCGCGTCGGTCGGTGGCGTCCGGGATGCCGGCGAAACTCATCTTGTTGCCCGGCAGGAAGGTCCGGGGATTGGCCAGCCAGGCATCGAGCTGGGCGGCGTCCCAGACGATGCCGGACTGCTTCAGGGCGTTCGAGTAGTTGTAGTCCGGATGAGATCCCGCCGGGCGCCCGAACACCTGCCACAGGTTCGGCCCGGTCATATTCGGAGCGCCTTCGGGCAAGGTGTGGCAGGAGCGGCAACGGGCGAAGACACGGCGGCCGTTCTCCAGATCGCCTTCGGCATAGGGCGCCGGCAGGGTGGCGAGGATGGCCAGCTTCTCCTCAGGCGTCGGGGCGGGCCTCGCGGCGGCCGGGGGCGCAGGGGCCGTCGTTCCCGCCTCGTCGGACGCCGGCGCCTGACCGCACCCGGCCAGGGTCGCCGCAGCGGCGATGGTCAGGACAGCCAGGATCGAGGGGGCGAGAGCAGGGCGCATGACACGGTCTCCGGGAGGACGCGCCCCTGTCTGGCGCCGAAGGCGAGGCGGCGCAATGCGGCCGGCCGGCCGCATGTCCCTTTCCCCCCGCCCGGCGCACGCTATGCTCCCGGCGTCTGATGGAGCCCGCCGATGAGCCTGACCGCCGCCTACGACCCGCAGAATGTCTTCGCGCGAATCCTGCGCGGGGAGCTGCCCTCGGTGCGGGTCTGGGAAGACGAGGCGGTGCTGGTGTTCATGGACGTCTTCCCCCAGTCGGAGGGGCATATGCTGGTCATCTCCAAGACCAGCCAGGCGCAGACGCTGCTGGAGGTCGAACCGGAGGTTCTGGCCCGGCTCGCGGCGGTCAGCCAGCGCGCAGCGAGGGCCGCCGTGGCGGCGCTGGGCTGCGAGGGCGTCAGCCTCGTGCAGTTCAACGGGGCTGCCGGGGGGCAGACGGTGTTCCACCTGCACTTCCATGTCATTCCGCGCTGGGCGGACCGGCGCATGGCGGGTCACGGCGAGGCCGGCATGGCCGACGCCGCCGTGCTTGCGCCGATTGCGGCGCGTCTGGCCGCGGCCTTCTGACCCCGCGCTTGCGCCCTCGGCTCCCGGCCCGCATAAGCGCGCTCTGGCCGGTTTAGCTCAGCTGGTAGAGCAGCGGTTTTGTAAACCGAAGGTCGCGGGTTCGAGCCCTGCAACCGGCACCAGTCCCCCGCCGGGGCAGAGGTCCCTTCAGGTCCTCGGCGATGTGCGTGACGTCAGCGCAGCGACCATCACCAGAGCGAGCAGGGCCGGCAGGAAGGCTTCCCCGACCTCCTCGATGGCCCTGGACAGGGCGAGCGTGTCGGCGTCTAACGGGATGCCAAGACGGCGCAGCTGGCGGGGCAGGGCGTCCAGCTGCTTCAGGAGCAGGGCGACGAGGACCATCGCACCGAAACTGACCCCGACGCGGCCGCCCTCGGCCAGCAGCCGGGGCCAGGCGCGCCGGACGGCCCAGAACAGGAGGCCCGCCAGTCCCAGCACCGCAACGCCGGCGCCCAGCTTCTCCGCAAGCGGGACATCCGGGCGGACGTAAAGGCGTGAGCTGAAGATGCCGAACCGCGTGAAGGCGGCGTGGGCGTCGATCTCACGCAGGCTCATCAGCAGCGCCAGCAGGGCGACCAGTCCGGTCACGGCGCCGAGCCTCGGCCAAAGGTACAGCGCCAGCGCGCCCACGACGCCGTAGCCAATCACCGTCAGGCTTTCGATCGGCCCATGTTCGACCGTCCAGCCGGGCAACTGGCCCGGATAGAGAAGGGCGAGACCGAGGCTGGTGATCAGGGCGACACCCCCCACGGCGAGCGCCGGGACCAGATCGCGACCAAAGTCCTTCAGCCGCCTCGGTACTGGCAGACCACTGACAGGCGACGCGTCGATCGGAAGGGGCGGGCGGATGGACATTCTGGAGGACTCCGATCCGGTTCCGGCGCGCGGACGAGGCCCGAGCCGTCCGACGACGGTCGAACACTGGCCATGGCGGCAGGGCTAGCAGCCCGGGCCTTGCGCCTCAAGCAATGTGAAGACGGTGTGACACGCTGACCGGCTACGGATCATCGGGCGGCGTGCTTCCGGCGAGGATCAGGGGCGGTCAGGTCGCCGCGGTCTGTTCCGCGATCCGCGCCCGCACGGCGGCCGCCAGACTCATGGCCTCGTCCACGGGCAGATCGTGGATGTGCGGTCGATGGTGGCCTGGCGGGACCCCGGCCGTATCGATGCACAGGGTCGCCAGGCCCAGTCGACGCTGTACCGGGCCGCGCCTCAGGGTGATCGCCTGGATGCGATGCCAGGGCACGATCCAGTCGCGCCGGGTCAGGACTCCCCGCTGCACCTGCAAGGCCGCCGGGGTCAGTCTGTAGCGATGCGCGGAAGGGCGGCGCAGGGCCACCCACAGGGGCAGGAGCAGGAGCGGGCCGGCCGCGGCCGCCGGCGGCCACACCACGCCGGCGACGAGCAGGAGGGCGGCGAGGGGCAGGGCCTCCAGCACGCCGCCGATCAAGTGTCGGGGTGAGACCGGACGCAGGTCAGCCTCGCTCCAGCCCGGCAGGCCGGCCAGGGGCAGCAGGGCCTCGACCTCACCGGGCCGGGCGAAGGGGGCGAGGGTCTGGCGCCCGGACTCGCCGTCGCCGCCGCCCAGGGTCTGCACCCGTAGCACTCGCCAGCCCAGGCGGCCCGCGATCGCGCCGCGCTCGATCAGCCCCAGCTGGATTCGCCGCGCCGCCACCACGACCTCGCTGCGGGTCAGCAGGCCGCGTCGGCTGCGCAGCCGCCCCTCGGCGCGGGTCAGGGTGAAGCCGAAGTCGCGCAACACGGTGCGGATCAGGCCCGCCAGAACACCGGCCCCGAACGCGACGCCCAGGGCGCCAAGCACCAGCAGGGGCGACAACCGGGAGCGGGTCTCGTCGCCGAGGTCCAGCAGCAGGCTGGCCCAGCGCGCCGCGTCGATGTCGAACACCCGCCCGACGTACTCCAGCAGCCCCAGCGGGGCGGCGATCCACACCAGGGAGAAGCTGAACAGTCCGGCGAGGATCAGCCGCGCGCCCCCGAGGCGGAACACCACGGCTTCGTCGTCGTCCGGGGCCGGGGGCGGGGCCTCCGGCGATCCTTGCGGACCCTCGACGTCCGGCGCGCGCCCGGCCGCCGCGGCGGCGCCCAGCGCCCGCAGGACGGCCCTCAGCCGATGCGCCTCGGCGAGGCTGACGCTGTTGAGCTTGCCCTCGTCGGCGTCGGCGCCGCCCGTCTCGATCCGCACCTCGGCCAGGCCCAGCAGGCGGGACAGCGGGCGACGGGTGATGGAGACGTCCTGGATGCGCTCGACCGGGATCGAGCGGCGCGACCGGTGGATCACCCCCCGGGCGATGACCACCTCGCCGGGGCGCACCTCATAGGTGAAGGCGCGCCAGCTCAGCCAGGTCAACAGGGCGCTGACCGCCAGCAGCAGCAGGCCGAGTCCGCCGACCACAGCCAGGCCAATGGCGGTGCGCCGCGGGTCGTCCTCGCGCCACAGGCTGACGACCGCCGGCGTGGCCAACGCCAGCATCGGCCCGAAGCTGCGCACGCCATAGAGCAGCAGGGTGCGAGGATCGAGCCGCTGCGGGCCCGGCCCCTCGGCGCCCGTCGACGTCGCCATGTCCGCCGGCCCGGGGGAGGGGCTCACCCGGCGGTGTCCCGGATCTGGGCGCGGATGGCGTCGCGGATGGCCTCGGCCCGGACCAGCGCCAGGCCGGGCAGGACCACAAGACTGTGCTCGGTGCCGGCGGTATGCAGTTGCAGGGTGGCCACCCTGGCCCCGCGCTCCAGCGGTCCCTGGGCCACATCGATGTGCTGGACCCGCACGACCGGCACGACCGTGTGCAGGCGGAACAGCCACCCGCGCGCCACATGCAGTTCGGTTCCGGTGAAGGCGTAGCGCCAGCGGTTCCAGCGTCCCGGCGCGACCCAGAAAACCGCCAGGAGACCGAGGATAAGCACCGGTCCTGTCAACAGCCCCGGCACGGTCCCCAGCTGCCAGATCAGTGCGGCGTCGCCGGCCGCGGCGGCGAGCGCCAGCAGGCCCCACAGAATGACCGCCCGGAGGCGCATCACGCCCAGATAGGCGCGCTCGAGGGGCTCCAGAGGAACAGCATCATCGGACATGCCCTGCATATGCGGTCGCGCACGGGGAAGGTTCAAGCGCCGCGCGACAGGTCGCGGCCGGGGAAGCGCTGCGGCGACCTCAGCCCTCGCGGCCCCGGCGCTCGCCTAAGATATATTATGCGAACTCATACGTCAGGTGTCAGGGGAAGTCCGCGCTCCAACCATCAAACGCTACATCAACATTGTCCGGCACACGGGCGCGCAGCTCGTCGTAGTCGAGGTCGAGGTGCAGATTGGTCAGGACGGCGCGGCGCACGCCGCTGCGGGCGATCCAGTCCAGCGTCAGGTCGAGGTGCGCATGGGTCGGATGCGGCGTGTAGCGCAGCGCGTCGACGATCCAGAGCCCGGCCTTCGCCACCTCGGCCAGGGCCGCGTCATCGAGATCCGACACATCGCTGGAGTACGCCACCGGACCGATGCGGTAGCCGACCG
>CAZUXK010000001.1:0-3534 GCA_964624025.1 uncultured Brevundimonas sp. | reverse complement strand
GCGCCGGTTGCGCGGCTGGGCCGGATTGCAGGCGCCCCAGTCGCCGTCGCCGCGCGGCACCCCGCCGGACGAGCCGCAGCCGAGGATCACCACCTCAAGCGTCATGGGCGCGGGATCCTGTCAAACAGGGTGAAGAAGGCGTCGGCGGTGCGGGCCTCGGCCTCGTCGCGCGACCAGCCGCGCAGCTCGGCAAGCTTGTCGAGCACATGGCCGATGTAGGCCGGTTCGTTGCGCCGGCCGCGGTGCGGAACCGGGGCCAGATAGGGGCAGTCGGTCTCGACGAGGATGCGGTCCGGCGGCATGTCCCGCACCAGCGCCCTCACCTCCTCGGCCGCCTTGAAGGTGGCGATGCCCGAGACCGAGAACCAGGCGCCCAGTTCTGCAGCGGTTTTAGCCAGTTCTGCTCCACTGGTGTAGCAGTGCATGAGGAACCTGAACGGGCCCCTGGCGTGCTCCTCGGTGAGGATCTGCGCCATCACGTCGTCGGCTTCACGGGTGTGCACCACCAGCGGCAGGCCGGTCTCGCGCGCCGCCGCCACATGGGCCCGGAACACCTGGGCCTGGACCTCGCGCGGGCTCAGATCGTAGTGGAAGTCGAGGCCGCATTCGCCGATGCCCACGACCTTTTCCCGCTGCGCCAGCGTGATCAGGGTCGCGGGATCGAGGTCGGGATTCTCCTTCGACTCGTGCGGATGGGTGCCGACCGTGCACCAGATGTCCGGGTGCGCCATGGCCAGGGCGTGGGTGGTGTCGAAGGTCGAGACCCGGTCGGAGATCTCGACCATCAGCCGCACCCCCGCCTCGCGGGCGCGCCGGATGACCTCGTCGCGGTCCTCGTCGAACTGGGCGGCGTGGAGGTTGACGTGACTGTCGATCAGCATGCGGCGCGGGTCCGGTTCAGGTCGGCGGCGGCGGTGGCCAGGGCGTCGGCCTTGTCGAGATTGAGGCCCAGCGCCTGTTCGCGCAGCGCCTCGAGACGGCTCCATAGCTCGCTCCAGCGCGCTGCGGCCTGCGGCCCGCTGTCGCCGGCGCGGCGGCGCACGGCGGCGGAAAGCCGTTCCATCAGGGCCTCGAAGCGGGCGGCCCCCTCCCCGCCCCGGAAGCTGTCGGCGGCGGCGACCTGTTCGGCAGGCGTGAGCCCCTCGGCGACCCAGCGCTCGGCCACGGCGTCCAGTTCCAGCATGGGGCCCGACGCCAGCGCCAGCGCCTGCCCCGGCGAGCCGGCGGACAAGGCGGCGATGCGGGCGGCCGCCTCGCGGTCCAGCCCGGCGCGCTGCTCCACCAGCGCCGCCAGCTCGCCCTCGGGCCAGCGCGGAAAGGCCAGCCGGCGGCAGCGCGAGCGGATGGTGGCCAGCAGCCGGCCCGGCGCATGGCACACCAGGAACAGCACGCCGCGTTCCGGCGGCTCCTCAAGCACCTTCAGCAAGGCGTTGGCGGCATTGAGGTTCAGATCGTCGGCGGCGTCGATGATGGCGACCCGGTAGCGCGCCTGGGACGGGCTCTTGGCGAAGAACTCCGGCAGGGCCCGGGCCTGGTCGACCGAGATGGTGCGGCGCAGCCGGCCCCCCTCCTCCGCCCGCTCCAGCACCAGCAGGTCCGGATGAGCCCGGCCCGCCACCAGCCGGCTGACCGGATCGTGCGGCGCGGCGCCCAGCGGGCCGCGCGCCGCATCCGGCTCGGCTCCCAGCAGCCGGCGGGCGGCGCGGTAGGCGAAGCTGGCCTTGCCGACACCCTCCACCCCGGTCAGCAGCCAGCCATGGTGCAGCCGGCCGCGGTTCCAGGCGTCGAGGAAGGCCGCCTCGGCCCCGACGTCGGCGACCAGGTCGAAGCGCTCGCGCGGATGGCTCATCCCAGCCGCTCCGTCACCGCCGCCCAGACCCGGGCGAACACGGCGTCGGCGTCGCCCGAGGCGTCGATGGCGACGCAGCGCTCCGGGAAGCGGCGCGGCAGGTCGCGCAAGCCCTCGGCCAGCCGGCTGTGGAAGTCGTCGCCCTTGGACTCGAAACGCGCCTCCGCCCCGGCCCGGGCCCCGGCGCGCGACAGGCCGACGTCGGGGGAGAGGTCGAACACGAGGGTCAGGTCCGGCTGGTCGGCCCCGACCACGGCGGCGTCCAGCGCCTCGATGAAGGCCGGGTCCACGCCGCCGGCCACGCCCTGGTAGATCCGGCTGGAGTCGGCGAAGCGGTCGCACACCACCCAGGCTCCCTCCTCCAGCGCCGGCCGGATGGTCCGCTCCAGATGGTCCGAGCGGGCGGCGAACATCAGCAGGGCCTCGGTGCGCGGCGACCAGCGCGCCGCCTCGCCGCGCACCACCAGGGCGCGGATGTCCTCCGCCCCGGGCGAGCCGCCGGGTTCGCGGGTGCGCACCACCCGGCGGCCGGCGGCCTCCAGCGCCGCTGTCAGCCGCGCCGCCTGGGTCGACTTGCCGGCGCCCTCGCCGCCTTCCAGGGTGATGAACCGTCCACGAGTCATGCGCTGCACAATGGCGGCGCGGGCGCGTCAGGCAAGGGCCGATGCGGCCGCGGCGGCTCGCGGCCGGGGATCGTCAGGCCCTAGGGGGCGTCGACGGCCTCGGCGCCCCGCACGCCGCGGTCCGCAAGGCCCCGGATGGCGCGGGCGGCGGTCTCCGCGTCCGGATAGGGGCCGAGGGTCAGGCGGAACACTTCGCCGTCACGGCGCACCGAGGCCACGCCGGGGAAGTCCGCGGCCAGCCGTTCAGCCTGTGCGCGGTCAAGGAAGGCGCCGCCCCGCACCCAGACCGGCCCTGACGCCACTGGCAGGGTGGAGGCCGGGGTCGGCGGGACCGGGGCGGGCGATATCGGGGCTGGCGCCGCGACAGCCGCCGCCGGGGTCAGGGCCTGGCCGCCGCCCAGCCGCGGGGCCCGGCCGAGGTAGCGGACCCGCACCCGGCCCACGCCGGCCTGCCTCAGATCCAGCGCATCGGCGGCGGCGCGCGACAGGTCGATGATGCGCCCCTCGACGAACGGCCCGCGGTCATTGATGCGCAACACAACCCGACGGCCGTTGGCGAGGTTGGTGACCTCCACCAGCCCAGGCAGGGGCAGGGTCTTGTGGGCCGCCGTCAGGGCATGCATGTCGAACGGCTCGCCGGTCGCCGTCGGTCGCCCGTGGAAGGCGTCGCCGTACCAGCTGGCCAGCCCGACCTCGTCATAATCCGGCTGCTCGGCCGGCCGGTACCAGCGGCCGCGGATCTGGTAGGGCCGCAGCGTGCCCGGCACGATCGGGGCCGGATCGGTCACCGGCGCCGGCGCGTCGGCCGGGCGTCCCCCACCCTGCCCGGGCCGCGCGCCGACGCTGGCGCAGGCCGAGGCCGCCAACGCCGCCGCCGCGATGGCCATGACCCTGATCCATTTCATGGGCTCAGTTTGGCGCACGCGATTTCCGCTTTGGTTAACGCCCCTCCCCCGCTAGATCACCCGACACGGACAGGTGGCCGAGGGGTTTAAGGCAGCGGTCTTGAAAACCGCCGTGGGTTCACGCCCACCGTGGGTTCGAATCCCACCCTGTCCGCCA